>DASZYH010000123.1:0-44406 GCA_035545515.1 Opitutaceae bacterium | reverse complement strand
GCGCCGTCCGCCCCGACCAGACCATCCGCCCGCCGCGGTCGGTCAGTTGGTGATTCAGCGGCATGCCGGAAAGGTGGGCGCCGATCACCGCCAGCGGGACGCTGGCGGGGGAGTTGGGGATTGGAGAATGGATGATTGGTTTTTGGGAGGACGCTGTTGGAAGTTGGAAATTGGGAGTTGGGGAGGGGACGCCCGAGTCGGAGGTGTTTCCGGATGATACCGCCGTCCCGTCGCGTTTCTTCGCCTCCAAGCTCTCGCGGTCCTCACCAACTACGAAATACGAATTACCAACTACTTTTGCCTCACTACCAACTACTCCTCCCGAACTCCCAACTTTCACATCCGATCCCCGCTCCCACGCCCGCCCAATATCGAACAACCCGTCCTCCCCCCACGCTCCCGCCACAAACGTCACTCCCCACGGAACGCCATCACTGCGCAATCCCACGGGGACCGCGATCGCGGACAGATCGAGCAGGTTGACGAAATTCGTGTAGGTGCCGAGCCGGGTGTTCGTGAGGAGCGGGTCCGCGGCCACTTCGGCCAGCGTGTACGGACGCGGCGCCGTGGGGAGCAGGAGTGCATCCATCTTCGACCACTCCGCCGCCGCGCGCCGGGCGAGCGCCGCGAGTCGGTAGGTACCGTCGAAGGCGTCGGCGGCGCTTGGTGTCCTTCCGCGTTCGATGATCTCCCGCGTCACCGGCAGGAACGCGTCCGCATGATCGCGGTGAAATTCCCGCAGCGCGGCCCAGCGCTCCGCAATCCACGGGCCCTGGTACAGGAGCGACGCCGCCTCGCGGAATGGCGTGAAATCGATCTCGACCCGCTCGAGGCCCAGCCCCGACAGCCGGTCGAGCGACGCATGAAACAACCGCTCCGCCTCCGCATCACCGCAGAACTCGAGCTGGCCGGCCGCCGGAACGCCGATCCGCCGCAGGCAATGACCCGACTCGCGGGCCGTCGGCCGCACGCGGGAAAACGGATCGTCCGCATCGTAACCTTCCGCGATCCGCGCGACCGTGGCGGCATCGTCGCAGGTGGGCGCAAAAATCGAGACGCAATCGAGCGACCGGCACGCGGGCACGACGCCCCGCGTGCTCAACGCTCCGCGGGTGGGTTTGAGCCCGACCAGATTGTTCAGCCCCGCCGGGACGCGTCCGGATCCGGCCGTATCGGTGCCGAGCGCGAATGCCACCAACCCGGCCGCGACGGCGACCGCCGAGCCGCTGCTGGAGCCGCCGGGAATCACGTCCGCGCAGAATGGATTCCGGGGCGTCCCGTACGGCGATCGCACGCCGACCAGCCCGGTGGCGAACTGGTCGAGGTTCACTTTGCCGATCGGGATGGCGCCGGCGTCGATCAGCCGCTGCACGACCGGCGCGGACTCCGCCGGCGTGTACGCGAAGTCCGGACACGCCGCCGTGGTCGGGACGCCCGCGAGATCGATGTTGTCCTTGATCGCGAACGGCACGCCATACAGTGACTGCTCCTCCCGGGGACGACTCTCCACGCGCCGCGCGTGCGCGAGCAGCGCCTCCGCCGAAACGCGATGAATCCAAAGCGCCGGATCGTCGTACGACTCGATCCGCGCGATCAGATCACGGATCAGGCCAGTAGGCGTAAGCGAGCCCGAGGCGTACGCGGCGCGAAGGGAGGAAACCGAGAGGGGAGTCATCGGGGACTGGTAGTTGGTAATTAGTATTTGGAATTTAGTAGTTGGTAGTTCGGTGACCGGCGCGGGTGGCTGGGGATTTCGATTTCCAGGTGCCATCTATGGTCAGCTGGATCTCTCGTAAAAACCGATTGGTCTCGCAAAGCAGTCGAAGGAAACGAAGGAGAGAAAAGTCCAGGCCGCGTCGAATCCTTCGTATCCTTCGCACCCTTCGCGAGACTCTGGGTCGATCGCCTTGTTCGTGAAAAACCGAATTGGTCTCGCGAAGCGGGCGAAGGAAACGAAGGCGGGGAAAGCCCAGGTAGCGTCGATTCCTTCGTCTCCTTCCCACCCTTCGCGAGACTCTGGTTTGTTTTCATGAAGCGGCAAGAATGCGGGGATCAGGTGCCATCGCCGAATTACGAAATACAAACTACTAATTACTAAATACCAACTACCCGGCGGCCTCAGCCGCCGTCTCAATCACCACCAACATCTCGCCGGCGTTCACGGGCTTGCCTTCGACGCAGCGGACTTCGCGGACCTTGCCAGACCGGCTCGAGACGACGGTCACCTCCATCTTCATCGATTCCAGGATGACGAGCGGATCGCCCTCGCGGACGGCGTGGCCGGGCGCGACGGAAATTTTCCAGATGTTGCCCGGGATGTGCGCGGGCACGCCGGTGCAGCCGGCGGGAATCGCCAGTTCGTCGGCCGCCATGGCCGCTTCCGTCTCGGCGGAGAAGTTGAGCTGGCCGCTTTCCTCCCAGCGCTTCCGCTCCGCCTCGAACGACGCCTGCTGCCGCGACTTGAATGCCCCGATGGTTTCGGCGTTGTCCGCGAGGAATCTCCGGTAGTCGCGCAGCCGGAAGGTGGTCTCTTCGATCTTCAGCTTCACCTTGCCCTGCGGAAAATCCTCGCGGAACCGCGTGAGCTCGGCGTTCGACACGGGATAGAAACGGATCTGGTCGAAGAAGCGGAGGAGCCACGGCTTGTCGTCGGTGAAATCGGCCGTCTGCTTGTAGCGGTTCCACATCTGGCACGTGCGACCGATGAACTGGTAGCCGCCCGGTCCTTCCATGCCGTAGATGCAGAGGTATGCGCCGCCGATGCCGACGGCGTTCTCCGGCGTCCACGTGCGCGCCGGATTATATTTCGTCGTGACGAGCCGGTGGCGGGGATCGACGGGAGTCGCGACCGGCGCGCCGAGATAAACATCGCCGAGGGCGAGAACGAGGTAGTTTGCCTCGAACGCGATCCGGTGGACGTCGGCGACCGACTCCAGTCCGTTGATCCGCCGGATGAACTCGATGTTGCTCGGGCACCACGGCGCATCCTTCCGGACGATCTGCATGTACTTTCGGATCGCCAGCAGCGTCGACTCGTCCTCCCACGAGAGCGGCAGGTGGACAATGCGGGACGGCACTTCGATATCGTCGACCGAGGGCAGTTCAGTCTCGGCCCGCAGCAGAATTTCCATCAGCCGCTCCATCGGCACGATTCGGAAATCGAAATGGACCTGGAGGGAGCGAATGCCAGGCGTCAGGTCGATGAGTCCCTGGATGCGGTGGCGCTCCAACCACGTTTGCAGCGCGTGGACCCGCATCCGCAGCGCGATGTCGAGCACCAGCGGCCCGTATTCGACCAGGACGTAAGAGTCACCGGCGCGACGATAGACGACTGCCGGCGCGTCGGGGCGGGTTGGGGTCGCGTGAATGATTGCCGGTTCGCGAACGATGGCCGGGGACGGAGCCGTCGCCTGCGCCGGAGTAGTTGGTAGTTGGTAGTTTGTATTTAGGGAGTGTTCGCCCGCGTCGGATGTATTTTGGGATGATATCGAGGTCGCGTCGCGCTGGGGATCCTCCCCATGCGCCTGTGTTCCCGGACGCGCGCCGTCCTCACCAACTACTAAATACGAATTACTAACTACTCCGCGCCGCAGCGGCACGGGCCTCAACGCCTCAATCTCAGCATCCTGCGCCATCGCCAGGATCCGAGCTTCCTCCGTCGTCAGGGCGCGGAACCTGACCTTATCTCCCGGCTTGAGCTGGCCTATTTTCCACAACTCGGCCTGCACGATCGTGGCCGGACAGACGAATCCGCCGCAGCTCGGGCCGTCGGGGCCGAGGATGATCGGCATGTCGCCGGTGAAATCGATCGCGCCGACGGCATAGGCGTTGTCGTGGATGTTCGACGGATGCAGTCCGGCCTCGCCGCCATCGCGTCGCGCCCACTGCGGCTTCGGGCCGATCAGCCGGACTCCCGTGCGGGCGGAGTTGTAGTGAACCTCGTAGGAACTCCGGAACAAAGTCTCGATGTCCTCCGGCGTGAAGAAGTCCGGCGCGCCATGCGGGCCGTAGAGCACGCCGATCTCCCACTCGCGAGTCAGCGCCGGCTGGATCGCGGCGGGTGCGCGGTGCAGGCGTTCGCGGTCGGTGACACCGGCCGGGGTCGAGCGCTTGACGCGCAGCACGTCACCCGCGCGCAGCGCGCGGCCGGCATGGCCGCCAAATAGCCCGAGCGTGAACGTCGCCTTGCTGTCCAGATAGTCCGGCACGTCGAACCCGTGCCGGATCGCGAGGTATGTCCGGAGTCCCGGACCGCCGACCGACCCGATCCGGAGCGTCTGGCCGGCCCGGACCCGCACGGCGCGATAGTAGGGCACCGCCCGGCTGCCGATCGTCGCGACCATGGCGGCGCCGCAGAGCGCGATGACGGCGTCGGTGTTGAACCGCAGCGACGGGCCCTGCACGGTGAGTTCGAGCCCGGCCGCCGTGTCGGGGTTGCCGACGAGCCGGTTCGCCAGTCGAAACGAACGGCCGTCCATCGGCCCGGACGGCGGAACACCGACGTCCCAATACCCGAGACGGCCCGGATAATCCTGCACCGTCGTCTGCGTGCCGCCCTCGAGCACGTCGATGGTCGCGGCGACATAGGGCAATCCGTTGAGGTACTTCGTGGTGACGCCACCGGCGCGGAAGCCGGCGGAGCTCACGATCTGGCGCAGGTAGCCGAGATTGGTCTCCATGCCGTGCAACCGGGTGTCGGCGAGCGCGGCGTCGAGGCGGTGCAGCGCGTCTTCGCGATCGCGTCCCCGCACGATGATCTTGGCGAGCAGCGGGTCGTAGAACGCCGACACGGCGGTGCCGCGTTCGACCCACGTCTCGATCCGCGCGGCGGACGCGAAATGCACGTCGGTCAGCGTCCCGGCGGCGGGCTGGAAGTTCTTCCCCGGATCCTCGGCGTAGACGCGAACCTGGATCGAGGCGCCGGTGGGCGCGGGGTTCCAGGTCGACAAATCGAGCTCGCCGGCGGCCGCCCGGAGCATCCACTCGACCAGGTCGATGCCGGTGACCTCCTCGGTGACGCCGTGCTCGACCTGGAGCCGGGTGTTGACCTCGAGAAAATAAAACCGGCCGGTGTCGTTGTCATAAACGAACTCGACGGTTCCCGCGTTCCGGTAACCGGCCGCACGGCCGAGCCGCGCTGCGCACTCGAGCAGGTCGCTGCGTTGCGCGTCGGTCAGGCCGGGAGCCGGCGTTTCCTCGATGACCTTCTGGTTGCGGCGCTGGACGGAACAGTCGCGTTCGCCGACCGCAACGACGTGGCCCCGACCATCACCGAAGATCTGCACCTCGACGTGCCGCGCGTGCTCGACGAATTTTTCCAGGAAGACGCCGGCGTCCTTGAAGTTGTTTTTCGCCAGCCGGCCGACCGACGCGTAGGCGGCCGCGAGTTCCGCCGGTTTCCGAATCAGCGACATCCCGATGCCGCCGCCGCCGGCGGTGCTCTTCAGCATGACCGGGTAGCCGATCCGTTCCGCCTCGGCGAGGGCGTGGGCTTCGTCCCGCAGGAGTCCCGAGCCGGGCAGAAGGGGCACGGCGCTGGCCTCGGCGATCGCGCGGGCGGCGTGCTTCAACCCGAAGCGCCGCATCTGTTCGCCGGTCGGCCCGATGAAGACGAGGCCCGCGGCCTCGCAGGCGTCCGCGAAGTCCGGATTCTCGCTCAGAAACCCGTAGCCTGGGTGGATGGCCTGGGCGCCGGCGGCCTTGGCCGCGGCGATGATCTTCGCGCCGTCGAGATAACTCTGCGCGGCCGGGGCGGCCCCGATCGGCACGGCGACATCCGCCTGCTGGACATGCAGCGAGTGGGCGTCGGCCTCGGAATACACCGCGACGGATTTGATGCCCATCCGCCGCAACGTGCGAATCACCCGGCAAGCAATGGCACCGCGGTTGGCGATGAGGACGACGGAAAACATGTTGGGTATGTGCGACAGCGTCGGTGGAACTGGACTCAAGGCTGGATCAGATGTGGGTCTCGCGAAGGATTCGAAGGAGACAAAGGGTGGATCAGAACGGACTTGGATGATCCCGGAATAAGTCGCAGGTAATCCCGGCGGACTCAGGGTTGATCAGATGTGGGTCTCGCGAAGGGTTCGAAGGAAACGAAGGGAGGGGCTAGGACGATTCGGCTCGGTGGAAGAACGCTTTTCCTTCGGCGCGATTGGAAATCCGCGTGATGCCGTTTCTAAGGTGTGCTTCATTGAAATTGATGAGGAAGCCGAGTGGCAGGGGAATGAGTCGCAGGTAATTCCAGGTGGTCTTTTTGAAGAGATTTGTGACTTCGGACACGGATTTGAGCTCAATCAACACGACGTCATCGACAATCAGGTCCGCTCGGAATCCGACCTCCGACAGGAGTTCGCCGTCGTAATACACCGGTATCGGTACCTGGCGTTGAACGACGTGCCCCGACTTGCGCAGCTCGTGAGCGAGAGCGAATTCGGACACGGATTCCAGCAGCCCAGGGCCGAGGGTCGTGTGCACTTTGAACGCGGCATCGAGAATATCTTTGCCCACCGCTTCGTAGGAAGTGTTCATTGGTGAACCCATTGAACATAAAATGGTAGGCGAGGCCAAATAAACTCGACCATGCACTCTGAGGCACTGGCGGGGCCGTCCTACCGCGGCGAGAGGACCTTCCAGACGCATTCCGGAAGTCATTGCTCAAGTCTCGCTTCGTCTCCTTCGAATCCTTCGCGAGACCTCTCTTCATTCGGTTATTCAATCTGAAATTGCCCGCGAGATTCCGTCTGAGCGTCGAAGCGCTTGTTGATGCATCTCCAATATCATTGCTCGAGCCTTCCTTCGTTTCCTTCAAATCCTTCGCGAGACATCTCCGTGCTTGGCCTTCCAGCCGGAGATTCCCCGCACCATCCAGCCCGAGGTCAGTTGCGCGTTGCGCGCGACATTGCGCCATTCCGAAAGTCATTGATCGAGTCTCCCTTTTGTTTCCTTCGAATCCTTCGCGAGACATTTCATCGCTCTGGTGTTCAGCCCGAAATTGCCATCACGATTCCAGCTGCCCGTCGCAAGGATTGGTGACGCATCTCCAATGCCGCCGCTCGAGCCTTCCTTCGTGTCCTTCGAATCCTTCGCGAGACATTTCATTTCTCTGGTGCTCAGTTGGAAATCGCCCGCACCACTCCGGCGCCGCGCCCAGCGGGCGGCGCCTCCCAGATCAATACTTCAATCGGGGTCGGATTGTAGGCGTTGCAGGGGTTGTTGAGCTGCGGGCAGTTGGAGATCACGCAGACCACGTCGCGCTCGGCGCGGAGTTCGACGTAGTAGCCGGGCGCCGAGACGCCGTCGGCGAACGTCAGCGCGCCCTCGGGCGTGACGGGGACGTTCATGAAGAAATTGATATTGCAGGTGATGTCGCGCTTCCCGAGCTCCGGGCGCCAGGCGTGCACGCCGCAGATGAAACTGTCGCGGCAGGCGTGCATGTACTCCTTGTCCAGCGCATACCGCATCGTGTTGCTCTCGCGCGAGCAGGCGCCGCCCAGCGTGTCGTGCCGGCCGCAGGTGTCCGCGACGATCGTCAGCAGCACGTCGCCGAGCGTGGAGATCAGCTTCGTGCCGGTGCTCAGATAGAGCGCCGACTGCCGCCGGATCGTGTCGGACGCGCTGTAGCGGTTCGCCGGATCGTGCTCGTCGTAGAAGAGCGTGTCGGCGGCCTGATTGCCCTCGACGTCGACGATCCGCAGGACCTGGCCGGCCTTGACCGAGTGCGTCCACGGATCACCGGCCGGGATCGTGTGGCGGTAGACGGCATGCCGCGGGTCGAGCTGGCTGGGCGTGAGGAGGGAGGTGGGCATGGGGGGAGGAGGGAGTTGGGGAATTGGGAGTTAGTAGTTGGTAATTGGTAGTTGGTGACAGGGGGGCTGGCGTTGCGACGAAGTCCGGCTGGCTTGAGTTGTGGGCGGGGTGACCTCACCCCGCGGGCTATGACGTGGAGAGTGGCGGGACGTGCGGTGACGGAATCGCGGCCGGAATAGACGCAGGCACCCTTCTCAATGCCGGAGGGCGAGGTAGGTTTCGGTGTTGAGGAAGGCACGCTGGTTTTCGGGGCGGGAACACCGGCTCGGATCGTCGGCCGGCGGCGGAGCTGTCCGGAACACCTCGAGCTGCACGGGATGTGGGTGGTAGCGCGGCTCCGGATCGAGGGGATGCTGACACGCGTTCAGGACCACGAGCGTGTCCAGTTCGAACCGCAGGTCGACGTGTCCGCCCGCCGGCGAGTGATTGGAAACGAACGCCAGGCGCCCGCCTTCGTCCGCCGTGACCTTGCTGAAGAAATTGACGTTGGGCACCAGGTCGCGGAGCCCGAGTCCCCACTTGGTGAGTTCAATGAGGAAACAGTCGCGGGCGTTCCGGAAAAAATCGTTGCGTGCGGTCTGGTAGTCATGCGTCCCGTATTTCTCCGCCACGAGCGTGGCGTCGGAACAGCCGCAGACGGTGTCGTGCCAGCCCACGGTGTCCGCCGTGATCGAGGCGAGGATCCGGCCCATGTCGGAGTGGAGGCAGTAGGGACGGCGCAGGTAGAAGATGTGCTGGCCCTTGAGGGTGTCCGGCATGTTGTAGCGCTCGCTCGGCACCTCGGCGTGGTAAAACAGCGCGCCGACATTGGCGCCGCCTTCGAGATCGGTCAGCCGCAGGGTCTTGCCCCGGGAGACGACCCCCGACCACATGCCGGCATGGGTGAGCGTCTTCCGGAAGATCGCCGTCGTGGGTTCCGTATCGATCAGGAGATCCATGGTATTACGAATGTGATGAAAGGTGTGATAGCAGGAGGTGGGCCAGAGACGCCGGCGATGATGGGATTTTTTGGAGATTGGGGCGGAGGGGCGGGGCTCAGGAGAGGGGCGGGGGACGGTCACGTTTCCGGCGGCGAGTATTTGGTAATTGGTAGTTTGTAGTTGGTAATTGGTGAGGTGGGCGGACGGTCGGCCGCGGTGTCGCCGATGGGATGGGCGAAGGTTCGGAGACCATCCGCCACGCCATCGCGCGGGCCCGCGTTAGCGACGCCACGGCACGCTCCGCGTCTGCCAGCGGCCACGAATCCCTCCCCCAACGCGGCCAACCCGCGAACGTCAAAAAACCAAATACGAACTACCAACTACCAATTACCAACTACTCGGCCGGCGCCTCAGCGCCGGCCGTCACAACAACTGCGGAATCGCCGTGGCGGTCAGGTTCAGCCGCGCGTGTTTCACGCCTTTGGTGCCGGCGAGGGCGTCGGCCAGTTGGCGCAGCTCGCGCGCGGGGCCCTGGACGAGCAGCACCTCGAGATAATGGTGATGCTCGAGGTGCACGTGCATCGAGGCGACGACCAGGAGGTAGTTCTGGTGCTGGATGTCGGCGAGCTGCCGCTGGAGATTCCGCCGGGTGTAGTCGTAAACCAGGCTGATCGTCCCCGCCATCCGCGTCGTGCCGAGCTCCTGCGTGTGCTCGAGCAGGCGTTCCCGTGCCATTTCCGCGATCGCGTGCGAACGGCTCGGAAACCGCCGGCGCCGGACCATCTCGTCGAGTTCATCGAGCAGATCGGACGGCAGGGACACGCTGAAACGGGCGGCTTTTTCCGATTTCGTCCGGGAGCGGGGCATGGACGAGCCATTGCCAGTTTCCGAAGTGACCGGCGAGCCGGGAAAAACCGGCGGCGCACTCTCCGGCGCGACCACCCCGCCGGGCGCCGCCGCCGTCACCTCGTCAATAGAGCCGCGCATATTGGTCGATCTCCCATTGGCTGACCTGCTGGTGATAGGTCCGCCATTCCTCGGATTTGAGCGTGACGAATTCGTCGCGGAGTTCCTGGCCGAGCGTCCGCGTGACGAACGGATCGGCGGCGAACGCCTCGACCGCCTCGAGGAGGTTGCGCGGAAGATAACTGATGCCCCGCGTGGCGAGTTCGGGTTCGCTGAGCGCATACAGGTTGTCCTCCTGGGCCGAACCGGGATCGAGTTTCTCTCGGATGCCCTCGAGCCCGGCCGCGAGCGCGAGCGCGGCGGCGAGGTAGGGATTGCAGGCGGAGTCCGCGTTCCGGCTTTCACAGCGCCCGCCGCCCATCGGCACGCGAATCGAATTCGTGCGGTTGTTCGTCCCGAACGAATTGAACACCGGCGCCCACGAGTAGTAGCTCATCAGTCCTCGGCGGACGAGGCGCTTGTAGCTGTTGACCGTCGGGGCGAACGCGGCGCAGATCGCGCGCCCGTGTCGGAGGATTCCGGCGATGAAGGAGTAGGCGAGCGGGGTGAGTCCGAGCCCGCGCGGGTCGTCCGCCGGATCGCAGGCAAACAGGTTCCGGCCCGTCTCCCGGTCGCAGAGCGACATGTTGAAATGCGCGCCGTTGCCGGTCTTGTCCGGGAAGGGCTTCGGCATGAACGTCGCGAGCAGGCCTTCCTCCGCCGCGTACTGCTTCGCCATCATCCGGAAGAAAAGGTAGCGGTCACACATCGTCAGTCCGTCGGCGTACTTGAAGTCGAACTCGAACTGCGAGTGCGCGTCCTCGTGGTCGAAGCTGTAGAGGTCCCAGCCGAGTTCATCGATGGTCGACGCCACCTTGTCGAGCCACGTGAACCGGTCCATGAACCGCTTCACGTCGTAGCAGCTCTTCACCAGGTCGTCGTCCGGGTTGGGGATCCGCAGCCGTCCGGCCTCATCCAACTTCACCACGAACACCTCGCACTCGATGCCGAGGTTGAAGCCGAAGCCAAGCGATGCCGCATCGGCCAGCACTTTCTGCAGCGCGACCCGCGTGTTCACCGCGTACGGTTCGCCCTTGAACGCGTTGTCGGCCGGCATCCAGGCCACCTCGCGCCGCCACGGCAGGATCGTGATCCGGTCCAGGTCGGGGATGGACGCGATCTCGTCGTCGTTCGGACTCTGACCGAGTCCGTCGAGCGCGTAACCCGTGTAGAGCTCCGAGCCGTGGGCGAAGTGCAGGAAGTGATCGATCGGGACGAATTTTCCCTTCGGCACCCCGTGGATGTCGACGTACGCGCCGACGCAGTACTTCACGCCCTTGGCCTTGAGCTCGGCCTGGATTCGTCGGATTTCCGAATCGGACTTGATGTGGCACGGCGCGAGAGGACGCGGCGTGGCCGTGACGGTCGCGCCGCGCGCGGCGCTGGTCGCGCGGCCATTCGGCCGGCGGCCGTTGAGGTTGCGAGTGCGGGAAGTGGTGGAGGGCATGGGATGAAAAGTCGAAAGGTGAAAGGCGAAACGCGGAAGGGGGATTGGAACAGGGGGCGTTAGTGGATTGGAAATTGGGAATTGGAAGTTGGTGAGTTGGGGAATTCCGGAGTTGGAAAGTTGGTGAGTTGGGGAATTGGTGAGTTGGAGAGTTGGAAGTTGGAGACGGGCTGTAGTCGTCGTTGTCACCAAATACCAATTACGAATTACTAAATACTAAGCACTAAATACTAACTACCAACTACTCCGACTCCGGCGGCGCGTCAGCGCCGCCGGTTCCGAATATCCGACGTCGAGCGGCGGCGTCTCCCGGAGGCCGCGGCTCACGATCGCCGTGAGATCTTCGACGAGCCGCGCGTAGAGCTTGCGTCCGGCGGCGCGCGTCGCGCGGCTCGGCGTGCCGGTGACGCCGTTGCGGCTGGTGCGGTTGACGGGATGCGCGAAGACCAGTCCGCGGGTGCGATCGGGATCATCGGCGTCGCGCAGCCGCTCGGGTCGAACGAGCTCCGGAGCGATGGCCAGCGTCACGGCCGTCTCGGCCTCGTTCGCATGCCAGTCCGCGGCGTCCGCCGCGAAGGCGCGCGCAATCCGCGGCGTGAGCGTCGCGGTGTTGAGAACCGCGACCATGAATCCGTCGTGCCGGCTGCGGAGGACTTCGAGCGCGCAGCGGAGGGGCGCCGCATTCGTGACGTGGGCGTTGACGAGAAACAGCCGGCGCACGCCGGCCCCGTGCAGCCAGTCACCAATCTCGGTAACGATCGAGATGAGCGTCTGCGGGGACAGGGCGAGGGTGCCCGGCCAGCGCCGGGAATGTCCCAGCGAACAGCCGTACGGCAGCAAGGGCAGGACGGGGACGCCGGCGCGATCGCCAACGTCGGCGCAGAGCCGGGCGGCCAGGGCCGAATCCATGCCACAGCCGAGATGGGGACCGTGCTGTTCGGTCGCGCCGATCGGCAGCAGGACGGCGTCGACGCCATCGGCGGCGAGTTCCCCGATTTCCTCCCAGGTGAGCGCGTCCCACTGCATTCCCCGGGGCGAGCGGCGGGCGGCGCGGCGCGTTTTCATCGCGCACCTCCGGCGGACAGCAGCGGTTCGCGCAGGACGAATCGCGCGCGCAGCCGATCCGCCATCCAGCGATTGACCTCATCGAGCGAGGCGGCCGGCTGGTCCGTGAAAGGAGAATGGTGGAGATATCCGTCCGGCCCAAATTCAGGCGTGATCGTGGTCTCGTTTCGCCCCGTCTTGCGCCGTGCGGCGATGATCGTGTCCCACCAGCGCTCGTGCGCGTGGAGCGCCTCCCGATATTCCGGAGCGGCGGGATGCGGCACCTGGGGTCCCTGGGCATATCCGACGCGGGCATGGATGTGACGCGCGCGGCTCGCGAACAGGGCGAGCAGCTCCGGCTCGTCATCCAGGACGAGCCGCTCGCACACGCAGCACCAGTGGGAAAAATCGCAGGTCAGCGTCAGGTCCGGGAGCTGGCGCAGAATCTCCGCCGTCGCCCAGGGGGTGAAAGTCGGACGGCTGCGGTGCGTCTCGAAACTCGCGGGCAGGCCGCGTTCCCGCGCGCAAGCGAGCGCCTGACCAAAGAAATCGACCGTCAGTCCGAGCGGCCAGTGATCGCACCCCGCCAGCACCGTCGCGAACGACGCGCCGGCGTCGCTCGCCCGGTCGAGCCCGCGCCGCAAATCCGCAAGATGGTCGTCCATCGCGTGCGTCCGCGGCACGTAGTCGCCGCCGGTGACGATCTCGGCGATGAAGGGAATCGCCGCGGCGTGCAGCGCCCGAGTGAAGGCCGCGCGGTCCGCGGGTTCGGTCGGCAACGGTCCTTCCACGCCGTCGAACAATCCGGTCGCGACGTCCTCGATGGCGTCGCCGAGCGACCGGCCGTTGGTCCAGAGGGAACGGAAAAGCAGGAGCCGCATGGTCATTCCTCCGGGCTGGCCGCGAGACGGAAGCCGACATTGTCGCGGCGTGCGTCCGGCGGGAGCGCGTCCCGCCACGCGCTGCGGAGCAGCCGGGGCAGGTGATCCCAGGCGCCGCCGCGGATCACCCGACGAGCGCTCCGGGCGCCCAAGCGGGCGGCGCCGTCCGGCGACGCACCGGCATGGTTCGGATGCCAGGCATCGGCGACCCATTCGCAGACGTTTCCGTGCAGGTCATGCAGCCCGAACGAGTTTGGCGGATACGTGCCCACCGGCGTGCGCCGGCCGAAGCCGATCCGCTCCCCGGCCTCGGAATAGAGATAATTCGCCAGCGCGGGTCCGATGTCGGATCCCGTCGCGAAGGCGGCCACGCTGCCGGCTCGGCAGGCGTACTCCCACTCCGCCTCCGTTGGCAGCCGGAAGGGGCGTCCGGTGACGCCCGCCAGCCACCCGCAGTAGGCGGTCGCGTCGTGCCAGCTCACGCCGACCGCGGGCCAGCTCTCCGGGATTTCCGGTTCATGTCCCGGCGAGTAGCAGCGATATTCGCCCACGGTGACCGGATACCGGCCGATCGCGAAAGACCGCGAGAACGTCACCCGGTGCGCGGGTCGCTCCGTCTCGGTCGCGAACTTGTCGTCCGCGGATGCTCCCATCCGGAAGGACCCGGCCGGGAGGTCGATGAGCTCCGGCAGCAGCAGTCTTGGCGCCCCGATTTCCCAGTCCGGACGAACTGCCGGTTCACCGATCATCGTTCCACCTCCCGTTGACGATGTTGGCCGGCGGGACGAGATCGTATTCCGTCCAGCCCGTGGTGAGCCCGCCGTCGATCGCGATGTTCTGGCCGGTGATGTAGGCGGCCTCGTCGGAGGCGAGAAACTGGCACGTGGCGGCGACCTCGTCCGGTTCGCCGAGGCGCCGCAGCGGCGCGCGCTGCTCGATGAAGGCAATCTCGGGATTGTCGGGAATCCCCGTGACGGCCGGCGTTCGAATCGTGCCCGGGCTGACCGCGTTCACGGTGATCCGCCGCGGGGCCAGTTCCAGGGCGGCGAGCCGGGTGAGGTGGATGACCGTTGCCTTCGAGGCGGCATACGCGGTGCCGCCGGGCACGCCGATCATCCCGACGAACGACGCGGTGTTGATGATCCGGCCGCCCTCGGCAAGCACGCGCGCCGCATGTTTCACTCCGAACGCGACACCATGGACATTGACAGCAAAGGTCCGCCCGAGCAGCTCCGGCGTGAGGTCGTCGAACGGCACCCCGAGCGGCTGGATGCCGGCGTTGTTGACCAGGATGTCGACCCGGCCGAACGCCGCGACGCCGGCGGCGAGCATCGCCGCCACGCTCGGCTCGTCGGACACGTCCGTGGCCACGTACGGCACGTCATCCGCGGGAGGTCGACGGTCGGCCACGAGGACGTTCGCGCCGGCGGCCATGAACCTCCGGACGATCGCGCGGCCGATCCCGGAGGAGCCGCCGGTGACGACGGCCGCCTTGCCCGCGAGCGAGAAGGCGGGGCGGGGTGACTCGCGCTGTCCGTCTGGCGTCATGCGGCGGAGGCGGCGGCGAGCGGCCGCTGGCTGGGCGCGGCGGGACGGTCGTCCGTCGGCCACGCGCCGCGGATCCGCGCGGCGAGAAATCGCTGGAACAGCCACACCGGCATTTCGAGGTGGCTGAGCCGGCCCGGTTGCCAGCCCGACGCATAGAGCCCGCGCTGCACGGCCGTGCAGACCTGCATGTCCTCCAGGTGAAACTCCGTCAGTGACCGCGCCGCGAGTTCGCGCAACTGCGGGAAATCCGGGCGCGCCGCGACGGCCGCCGGCACCAGCGTCGTGGTGAGCAGCTTCAGCCGGTCGGGGCCAAGCGGCTGCAGCCGGTACCAGATCACCCGGTCGGGAGCCGTCGCGAGGAGGCAGGTCGGATGAACGAGAAAGAGCCCCCACTCGGACAGTTGCCGCTCGTCGAGCCCCGGCAGCGGCGGCAGGGATGCGGAATCCGCCTCGGCGTTTGCGAACCGCGCCCGCTGTTCGGCGCGGACCGCTTCGCGATAGGGCAGATGGGCGCGGACATAGTGGCGCCGCTCCTGCTCGGTCCACGTATCGCGCGCCGGCATCATCGGCTGGAGCGTCTTGTGGTGGATCCCGAGGTGGTGGTAGCTCTCCATGAAGTTCTCGACGAGAGTCTTCCAGTTGAACGGGCAGTCCCACTCGCGCGAAACCACCAGTTGGAGATCGGCGAGGCGAAACGCGGCGAGATCCGCGGACGCCTCCGCGAGACCCTCCGCCAGCGGTTGCGCGCGTCCATCGAGGTTCACGAATACGAAACCTTCCCACACCGCCGTCGCGAAGGGCTTCAGCCCGAAATCGTCGCGGGCAAAGCCGTCGGCCTGGTGCATCTCGGGGCAGGCCTTCAGCCCGCCGTCGAGTTCGAAGGTCCACGCGTGGTACGGGCAGAGGAAGATCCGGGTGTGGCCGCAGCCGGGCGCTCCGTCGCGCGGCTCCGCCGGTCCGTGCCCGTCGTACCCAAACCCGGACGGCATGATGTCCATCGCGCGGTGCGGACAGACGCGGGACAGCGCCCGGATGACGCCGTCCTTCCCGCGGACGACGATCAACGGCTCGCCGAGCAGGTCGAGGTTGAGGAAATCGCCCGGACGAGGGAGCTGCGAGACATGCGCCACGCACTGCCACCCGGCACGCAGCACGTGCGCGACCTCCCACTCGAAAAACTCCTCGCTCGTGTACGCCTGCGCCGGAAGCGTCCGGGCGCGCGCCAGCGGCAGCTCGGCCGCTTCGGCGATGCCGCGCTGGATCTCGGCCACCGACAGCGGCGGCTGGGCCGTGCGGACGCTGGTGCGGCTGGCGTAGGCGAGCGGGCTGAAGGACGGCGGAAAGGTTTCGGCGGATTTCATGCGGATACTCTCGGGTCAAAGGCGGTCTCCCGGCGCGCCGTGGGGTGGGCGACGACGTAGTCCGCGATCTCGTGCCCCCGCGCGAACCACACGCCACCACGCTCCTGCATCGCACGGACGAGGCTCTCGAGCAGCCGCACGCGCGACGGCCGGCCGCTCAGCCACGGATGAAGCGTCAGGACGCAGCAGCAGCCGAAGTCATGCATCGCCTCGAACTCGCGCCACCAGAGATCGAACACCTTGCCGCAGTTCTCCGGGACGAAACCCCAGGCCGGATCGGCGTTGAACGCGAACTGTTCCCAGTCCTCGAGGAGCCATTGTCCGGGAATCTCGACCAGACCGCTGGGATGGACATAGGGCACGTCGTCGCCCATCTCGCTGGCGCTGTAGGCGAGCCCGTGCCGCCGCAGCAGGTCGGCGGTCCAGGGATTCGTTTCGAACCACGGCGCGCGGAAACCGACGGGACGGCGGACGCCCAGCTTCGCGAAGAGGTCGAAACACCGGACGAGCAGCGCCTCCTCCTCGGCGGCGGTGACGTAGGCGAGTTTCTCGTGCAGGTACCCGTGCAGCCCGATCTCGTGCCCGGCGGCCGCGACGGCCGCGACCATCCGCGGGTGGTGCTCGGCGATGTAGCCGGGGATGAAGAACGTGGCCGGAACTCTGAGATGATCGAGCAGTTCGAGCAGCCGCGGAACCCCGACACGCGGGCCATACTCGCACTGCGACATCAGTGTTCGCCGGCGGGCGAGCTGCAGATCCTCGCTCAGGGCGGTGGTTTCCCCGTCGACATCGAAACACAGCATGACCGCGCAGCGATGGCCATCGGGCCACGTGAAGCGCGGCGCCGGCGAGAAGGGAGCGGCGGGTGCCGGCGGGAGTGAGTCCGCCGGCCGCGAGATTTGGAAATTGGGAGTTGGGAGTCGGGTGTTCATTCGCCGCAGCCAGAGTTTGCGCCAACGGCGAACCACCCACTGTCACTCGCGCCGGTCGGAGACTCCGCGTCCCAACTACGAACGACCAAATACCAACTACTCGCGGCGGCGCGCAGCGCCGCCGCGTGATCATTCGACCTCATCGCCGGCCTCCGTGAGCTTGATGACGGGAAGCTTGTCCTCCGCGGTGTCGGTCGAGCCGTGGATCAGTTCGTCCAGCCGGTGCTTGAGCGCGAGGAATTCGGGCGAGAGGAACTGCTCGATCGAGCGCGGGCGCGGCACCGGGTTTTCGATCACCTCGAGGACCCGGCCGGGATTCGTCCCCATGACCACGATCCGGTCGGCGAGGAAGCAGGCCTCCTCGAGGTCGTGCGTGATGAAGAGGATCGTCACGTTCACCTTCTTCCAGATCTGGAGGAGGTAGCTCTGCATCTTGCAGCGGGTGAGCGCGTCGAGGGCGCCAAACGGCTCGTCCATGAGCAGGATCCGCGGATCGTTCGCGAGCGCCCGCGCGATCGCGACGCGCTGCTTCATGCCACCCGAGAGTTCGTGGGGATAGGCCTGCTCGAACCGGCTGAGCCCGACCATGTCGAGCCACTGGCGGGCCTCCGATTCGGCGACGTCGTCCGGCCGGCCGCGCATCTGCAGGCCGAACATCACGTTCTCCCGGACCGTGCGCCAGGGGAAGAGCGTGTAGCCCTGGAACACCATGCCGCGCTCGGGTCCCGGCCCCGCGACGGGTTTGCCGTCGAGCAGGATTTCGCCGCCGGACGAATCCTCGAGCCCCGCGACGATCCGGATCAGGGTGGATTTGCCGCAGCCGGACGCGCCGATGATGCAGATGAATTCGCGGCGGTGGATGTCCAGCGACACGTGGTCGAAGACCGTGTGCGCGCCGCCGTTCGCACCGAAGGATTTGCGGAGATCGCGGATGCTGAGAACGACCGGACGTTCCTGGATCTTGCGAAAGCGGCCAGCAACATCCGGGCTCTGCAGGCGGTAATCGGGAAGTTCGACGGTGTGGGACATGGGAGGGAATCAGGCCGGGGCGGCGGTTCGCGCGTTCCCGCGCACGGCGGAGGAGGGAAGGGCGTCAGGTTGCCGGCGGGCGTGCATGGTGGCCGGCTAGACGACGGTGTCGGTTCTCGGGACAGCTTGGCCGACGTCCTGCTCGTCGACGTCGGTGGCGGTGGCGATCGCCGGAGCGGGAGCGGGTGTGGCCGCTGCGGCGGTGGGCGGGACCGGGGCGGTGGCGCGGACCGCGGCACGACGCCGCTTCCACGGGAAGATCACGTTGCCGAGCCAGGCGAACGCGATGTCGCAGGTGAGCCCGATGATCCCGATCATGATGATCGCCGCGTAGACGTTGTCGAAATGACGGTAGCGCGCCTGCTGGTTGATGAAGTACGTGATGCCGGACATCGTGCCGACGACCTCGGCAACGATCAGGTAAGTCCACGCCCAGCCGAGCAGAATGCGCATGTCGGTGTAGATGTCCGCGATGGCGGCCGGAACCACCACGCGCGTGAGCAGCCGCCAGCCGCGGGCGCCGAGCGTCTGGGCGGCCTCGATCAGCGCGGGGTCGACCTTTCGCACGGTGTTCGCGATCACGAGGACCTGTTGAAAGAACGTGCCGATGAAGATGATCGCGATCTTCGGGGCGTCATCGATGCCGAGGATGGCCACGCAGAGCGCGCCGAAGGCGGGCGCGGGCAGGTAGCGGAAGAATTCGATGAACGGCTCCTGGAGCTTGGCGAAGAACCGGTAGGTGCCGCAGAGGATGCCGAGCGGCACGCCGAAGAGGGACGAGAGCAGGAAGCCCCAGAAGATCGTGCGGATGCTGTGCCCCAGGCTCTGGTGCAGCCACGGTTCGTCCGGCAGCCGGGGCGGCGTCACGAACGCCGTGTAAAACGCGCGGGCGACGGCGTGCGGCGGTTGGAAGTAGAGCGGATTGGCGGGATAACCTTGCGGCAGCTTCAACCCCGCCTTCGCCATGTTCGCGGCCTCCTTCGCGAACACGGCCTTGTCGACATCCATGCCGGGGGAGAAGTAATCCACTCCGCCCGGGTCCGTGATGTGGATCAACGGATGCCAGATCCACGGCACGTAGCTGACGACCGACCAGGCCGCCAGCGGCAACAGGAAGGAGAGGAAGACCAGCACGAGCCGCCGCCGGCGCGGCAGCTCATGCCTCAAACCCAGACGGTCAGGCAGTCCCATGATGCCGGGGGTGGGTGGGTGGCGTCAGGGCAGCGCGAGCGTGATGCCCGGCGCGATGTAACTCTCGGGCTTCTGGCTCTGCTTGTAGACGCCGTTGGCGAGGGAGAACTTGTCGCTGAGCAGGAGTGAGTCGTGCAGGTTCATCGCCTTGCCGCCGTCGCCGTTATAATTGGCCTTGGCCTCGGCGAGGGTCTCGAAATGCGTGCCTGGGATGTTCTTGGCGTAGTCCTCCGGCTTCTGCTGGACCCGCGCCGCCATGATCCGGACGGCATCGTCGTGCGTGGCGGGGTCGAGAATGTACGCTGCGCACCGGTAGTAGATGGCGGCCACCTTGGCCCATTCGTCATGATGCGCGGCCAGGCTGGCGGGGTTCACGGCGAGCACGTCGTAGATCAGGCCTTTGGCGTCGGCGCTCGTGAAGAGGCGTTTCGAACCGGGCGCCGATTGCAGCGCCTGGCCGGAGATCGGGTACCACGCACCGACGGCCGCGACCTGGCCCGAGGCGAGGGTCTGCGGCATGTTGTTCGTCGGCGTGTTGACGAGAGTGACGTCGTTCTGCGAAAGACCCGCGCGCTTTAGTCCCTCGAGCAGGAGGAAGTGTTCAACCAGCCCGAATTCGACGGCGACCTTCTTGCCCTTCAGGTCGCTGATGGAGGAGATCCCGGGCTTGCCGATGATCATGTCGCTCCCGTCGCTGTAATCGATGATGGCGATGAACTTGCTGGGCGCGCCGGCCGCCCCGGCCCCGAGCGCGTCGGAGGCGACGATGCAGTCGGCGTCGATCTTGCCAGCGGAGAACGCATCGATCGAGGCGCTGTAGTCGAACCAGGTCAGCTCGACGTCGAGGCCTGCCTGCTTGAACCAGCCCTTCTGCACGGCGATTTCGAACGCGGTGTAGCCCGGCCAGTCGCTGTAGCCGATCTTGAGCGGGGCGGCATCGGCCGGGCGGGCCAGGGCCAGCGCGGCGAGGCCGAGCGCGGCGAGACAGAGGAAAGGGCGGCGGTTCTTCATGGCGGTATGTGTTACGGAACGTGGATTATGTGTTACGCGATCCCGTGAAGAGCACGTCCCATGCCGCCATCCGGCGCCCCGCCGTTCATGAACAAAATTCCGAAAACCAGGCCTTCGGCATGAACAAAATCGCATCCGCCGCCCCGGGCATCAGCGTTCCGCTGCCGCTCAAGTGAACAGGGCGCGAATTTGGGGATTTAGGAGTTAGCGACCCAAACCTTCCACAGGAGGGAACGGAGGAAACAGAGGATACTGATCACGTCGCAGCCTCTCAGCATGTCGGGGCTCAGAGTCCCTTCCGCGTGTAGCCGAAGTCGTAAGACTTTGGCCAAAATCTCACGATTTCGGCTACACTGGACGAACGCGACAACGCCTTCTACACGCACCTTCGTGTCGATTCGGGTCCCTTCGCGGTTCCAATCCGGATTGGTCAGCTCTGAATTCCGCCCTGAATTCGCGTTGATTCGCGTTCATTCGCGGTTCCCCCAACTCCCTAATTTTCAACTCCCCGTTCCATCTACAGCCTTGACACGCTGTTTTATCTAATTACAGCTTTCAGGCGCTGTGGCTGCCTCCCGCCTCAAATCCCCGCCGCTGATCGCCGTGCTCACGGGCGATGTCGTCGGATCGTCGCAACTCGCGGACGCCCCGCGCCGCGCGCTGCCGCAGATCCTCCAGCGCGCTGGGGCGGAACTGAAGCGGGCCTTCGGCAAGGCCGTGCCTTACGAACTCGAGATCTTCCGCGGCGACAGCTGGCAGCTCGTCGTCACCGACCCCGCGCTCTGCTTCCGCGCCGCGCTCTTTTTCCGCGCCTGCGTGATCGCCGAAAGTCCGGGCTCCATGCGTCTCGACACCCGGATCGGCCTCGCCGTCGACCGCGCCGACTTCGTCCCGGCCAAAAACGTCTCCGCCGGCAACGGCGCGGCGTTCCAGGCCTCGGGAGAGTCCCTCGACCGCCTCGACGCCAGCGTCCGGCTCGCCCTGGTTGCATCCGGCGAGAAGGAGTGGCGCGATGTCGCGGTGCGGCTGGTTGATGCGATCGTGCAGGAATGGACGGCGCGCCAGGCCCGCGCCGTGGCCGGGCGGCTGCGCGGCTGGACGCAGATGCAGATCGTCGAGCACTGGCCCGAGCGGATCACGCAGCAGACGATTGCGCGGCACCTCGCGCGGGCGCATTGGAATGCCCTCGAACCCGCGCTCCGCCAGGTCGAGCACAGCCTCTCCCCACTGTGAATGCCCTTTACAACGTCCCACCGCTGTTCACCGCCCTCCCGGGCAGCTTCGGTCCGCTCGCCCTCGCCCTGCTGGTCGCGCACCTGGCCGGTGATTTCGTTTTCCAGTCGGACACGATGGCGCGCGGCAAACGCGACCTCAACACGCTCTTCAGCCACGCGGCGATCCATGCCCTGCTGGCGTACGTCGCGATCGGCGATTGGGACGGATGGGAGTTACCACTCGCCGTCTTCGTCTCTCATGCGGTGGTCGACGCCATCAAGGTGAGGGTGGGGCGGACGCAAACCGCCTTCTGGACCGATCAGGCAGCCCACCTCGCCATCCTCGCCGGGATCGCCGCCGGCGCGGCCGGACTCGGTTACGCCTGCGGCTGGACCGACTCGCTGGCGGGGAATTGGAGCGCGGCGTGCGTGATCCTCAGCGGCGCAATCGTCTGCGTCCGGGTGCTCGCGGTCGTGATCGGTTTCTGGGTCGAGCCCTATCTGGTCGAGATCAAGACGGCGGGTCACACGGGCGACGCCACCGGCCGCGATGCGATTGCCGGCGGCGGCCCGCGCGGGCTCACCAACGGCGGGCGCACGATCGGCCAATGGGAGCGCGCGCTGATTTTCCTTCTCGTCCTCATCGGTCAGCCCGCCGGCATCGGCTTCCTGATCGCGGCGAAATCCATCTTCCGTTTTGGTGAGTTGATGGACCGGCAGAACCGGATGGAGGCCGAATACATCACGATCGGAACGCTGATGAGTTTCGGTTCGGCGATCGCCGTCTCCTTCGCCACGCTGGCCTTGGTGCGACTTCGGTGAGGCGGGGGAAGAACCGTGCTGAAAACACGACCCCGTCTGCCACGCGGTGCGGAATTCGATCGGTTGTGGGCGCGGTGATCCCACCGCGCGAGGCGAAGCGCCCGTCACCTCCCGCCGGCGAGGTCACCCTGCCTACATTGCCGGAAGGCCATCCCGCCCGCGGAATTCATTCCGCTGTAGGCGCGGTGCCCCCACCGCGTGAGGCGAAATGTCCGCACCGCAAAAGCCCACGGACTCTCCGCGGCGTTCCCCATCTTCTCCGCGTCTCCGCGGCCTCCGCGTGAGCTGGATTGAGGCTCCCAAACAGGCCTCACGCGGAGCCGCGGAGAGCGCGGAGAAAGCCTCCGAAGTGATGGCCACGAAAAGCACGAAAAGGCACGAGAAGTCCCCGTCATCGTACCCCAGGTGGAACGCGATGTCGTCATCGTGTTACCCGGACCCGACCAGCCCGCTGGGGACAGCGGGCTCTACCCACGGTTTGAGACCCAAACCTTCTACCGGAGGGAACGGAGGAAACAGAGGATACTGATCACGTCGCAGTCTCTCAGCATGTCGGGACTCCGAGTCCTTTCCGAGTGTAGCCGAAGTCGTAAGACTTTGGCCAAAATTTCACGATTTCGGCTACATCTGGCAAACGCCCCGCCATCGCCTTCCACCACGCACCTTCGTGTCGATTCGCGTCCCTTCGTGGTTTCCAATCTGGATTGGTTTGTTCGCCGCAATTTGCGTTTATTCGCGGTTCACCCAACCACCAACTTCCAACTCACCAATCACCAACTCCAAACTTCCAACCACTCACTCCCAATTCCCATATCCACCGTCCGGCCGCTCCTGCACGGTTTTTATGACGTTACATGAACGTAACACGCCCGCCACGTGGTTGCGACGGAGAGGCCCTTTAATGGGGACCTCGATATGTGAATATAGCGATCGTTACCGAAACGTTTCCCCCCGAGGTCAATGGCGTCGCCATGACTTACGGGATCATCGCCCGGGAACTCGGGCGCCGCGGCCACGATGTCACCGTCTTCCGGCCCACCCGCCGCGACCTGCCGCCGTCGGCCTCCGCCGAAGAGTACCGTGAGGTCACGTTGCCCGGCTTCCCCGTCCCGGGCTACGCGCAACTGCGGTTCGGCCTGCCGGCCGGCCGCTGGTTCCGCCGGCGCTGGCAGCAGTCGGCTCCCGACCTGGTCCACGTGGCCACCGAGGGCCCGCTCGGCGCATCGGCCATCGGCGCCGCGCGGGCGGCGGGCATACCGGTCACCTCCGGTTTCCACACCAACTTCCATGCCTACGCGCGGCACTACGGCATCTCGCTGCTGCGGCGGCCGGTGCTCGCGTGGCTGCGGCGCGTGCACAACCGGACGCGCCGCACGTTCGCGCCGACGCTCGAACTCTGCTCCGAACTCGGACGCGCCGGCTTCCGCGACCTGGCCGTCCTCTCCCGCGGGGTCGACATCCTCGATTTTCACCCGGTCCGGCGCTCGCCGGAACTGCGACTGCGCTGGGGCGCGGACGCGGACACGCCCGTCGCGATCTACGTCGGCCGCATGGCGCCGGAGAAGAACTACGACCTGCTGTTCCGTGCCTACGCGGCCATGCGCCGGGCCAACCCGCGGATCCGGTTCGTGCTCGCCGGGGAGGGTCCGCTCAAAGCGAAGCTCCAACGCGAGCATCCGGAGTGCGTTTTCGCCGGGTTCTTCTCGCGCCAGGAGATCGGCCGGTACTACGCCTCCGCCGACATCTTCATTCACCCGAGCCTGACCGAGACATTCGGCAACGTGCTCACGGAGGCGATGGCCAGCGGGCTGGCGGTCGCCGCCTTCGATTATGCCGCGGCCCGGCAGTTCATCGTCCATGGCGAAAACGGCCTCGTCGCGCCCTTCGGCGATGCCGAAGCCTTCATCGATGCCTCCGTGATGCTGGCCAGCGACGACCTGCTCCGGGCGCAACTCCGGCGCGCCGCGCGCCGGGCCGTGGAACAGCAGACCTGGGCCAACGTGGTGGCCGGATTCGAAGCCGAGCTGAGAAACGTCGCCGGCCGCTCACCTGACCGCGCGGAGGCGGTGGTGGCATGAGCCGCGCCGCGTTGCTCCTGACGGCCGGATTTGGCGAAGGACACAATGCCGCGGCCCGCGCGCTGGCCGCCGCGGTGGACGAACGGCACGGCCCCGACGCCGCCCGCGTCGTCGACATCTTCGCGCTCGCCCGCCCGCGACTGAACGCCGGTTCCCGCCGGGCGTACCTGTCGCTGATCAACCGGGCACCGGGCTTGTGGCGCCACGCCTACGGCTGGCTTGATCGCTCCGCCCGCGCTCCGGGTTTGTTTCGCTGGATGCGGTGCGAAACCTCCGCGCTTGGCGAACTGATCCGCCGCGAGCGTCCGGCGGTTCTCCTCAGCACGTACCCGATCTATGCGTACCTGCTGGCTGACCTCGCGCGGCGCGGGTTCGGCGACCTGCCGCCGCACGCCAATGTCGTCACCGATTCGATCAGCATCAATTCGCTGTGGTGGCGGGCTCCGTGCTCCGACTGGTTCGTGCCGAACGAGGATTCGGCGACGGTACTGCTCGCCGGGGGCGTACCGCCCGCGCGCATTCGCACGCTGGGATTTCCGGTCAACCCGTATTTCGCCGACCAGCTCGGCCGCCTCGCCCCGCCGCTGCTGACGGAGGCGCGGCCGCGGGTGCTGTACATCATCAACTCCCGCACCCGCGCGGCGGCCGAAACCGCCCACCGGCTGCTCGCCGAGCAGGCGTGGGACGTCACCTGCACGGTCGGTCGCAACGACCAGCTCCGGTCGGAACTGCTCGCCGCGGCCGCGCGGCGCACCCGCCCCGCCGAGATTCTCGGCTGGACGCATGAAATTCCCCGGCTGCTCCTCACCCATCACGTCGTCGTGAGCAAGGCGGGTGGGGCCACCACGCAGGAGGCCATCGCCGCCCACTGTCCGATGCTGGTGAATCAGATCGTGCCTGGCCAGGAGGAGGGTAATTACGAACTGCTTCGGCGCCATGGCATCGGCGCGTTCGTCCCGACTCCCGACGCCGTGATCGCAACGCTGCGCGCCGCGTTCGCCGAGGACGGCCGCGAGTGGCACCGCTGGCGCGAGGCGCTCGCCCGGCTGGCGCGGCCCAATGCCGCCCGCGACATCGTCGCCGCGGTCCTGCCGACTCCGCTCGCCTCCGCGTCGCCCGCGTCTTTGTCCGCATGAAGGTCCGCTTCATCATCAATCCCTGTTCGGGTCACAACCGCCGCCGTCCCTGGCTGCCCCAGGCGATCCGCGACTACGCCACCACGCGACTGCGCGAGTCCGACGTCGCCGTGACGGAAGGCCCCGGCCACGCGACGGAACTCGCCCGTTCGGCGATCGCGCGGGGACACGAGCTCGTCGTCGCCGTCGGCGGCGACGGCACGATGAACGAGGTCGCCCAGGCCGTGACAAACACCCCGGCCGCGCTGGCGCTCGTGCCGTGCGGCTCGGGCAACGGCCTGGCGCTGCATCTCGGGCTGCCGCGGTCACTGCGAAGCGCCCTCGAGCTGATCTCCGGTGATGGACACCGGATCGCGGCGATCGACACGGGGTTCGTCAACGATCAGCCGTTCTTCAATGCGATGGGGCTTGGCCTCGACGCGGAAGTCAGCCGCCGGTTCAACGGCCTGACCAAGCGCGGACTCCCGGCCTACGTGCGTGCCGCCGCGGCGGTGCTCTGGCGGATGCCGCGCGAGCGTTGCACGATCACCGCCGGCGAAACCCGGCTCACCCTGGACACGCTGCTTGTCGCGGTCGCCAACTCCGACCAGTACGGCAACAACGCGCGGATCGCGCCCGGCGCACACGTCGACGACGGGCTGCTCGACCTTGTCGCCGTCGAGGCGGCCGGTCCGCTCCGTCTGGTCGCCCTGGGGCCGCGGCTGTTTCTCGGCAACATCGACCGGTGCCGCGACGTGCACCGGCTGCGCGCCGCCTCGTTCACGATCCTCCGCACCGGACCGGGCATCGTGCACACCGACGGTGAGACGCTGTCCGCCGGCGCGGAAATCACGGTGCGCGTCAATCCCCGCAGCCTGCGCGTCCTCGTGCCCGCGGCGTCGCGCCTCGCCACCGCGCCCGCGACCATCCGGCCCTCCGGTTTCGTCCTTCAACTCCCATGAAACTCGACGTCCGCACGATCATCATCTCCGACGTGCACCTCGGCACGCCCGATTCGAAGGTCGAGGAGGTGAACCACTTCCTCCGTCAGACCCGCTGCTCCCGGCTGATCCTGAACGGCGACATCATCGACGGCTGGCAGCTGCGCCGCGGCGGGAACTGGACGAAGGCGCACACGCGGTTCGTCCGCATCGTGCTCAAGAAGCTCGAGAAGCGGAACACGGAGGTTATCTACCTCCGCGGCAACCACGACGACGTGCTCGAGTCGTTCCTGCCGCTCGATTTCGCGGGGCTGCAGGTCGTCGAGGACTTCGTGCACGAGGGGCCGCGCGGCCGCTACCTCGTCCTGCACGGCGACGTGTTCGACACCGTGACGCGGACTTTCGTGTTTCTCGCGCACCTCGGCGACTGGGGGTACGGGGCGCTGCTGCGGCTCAACCGCCTGTACAACGCCTGGCGCGCGTGGCGCGGCAAGGAGTACTGGTCGCTCAGCCGCGCAATCAAGGCGCGCGTCAAGGAGGCGGTGAACCACATCTCGAAATTCGAGACCCACATCGCCCGGCTCGCGCACGAGCGCGGCTGCGTCGGCGTGATGTGCGGACACATCCACACGCCGGCGGACAAGATGATCGGCGACGTCCATTACCTGAATTCCGGCGACTGGGTGGAGTCGCTCACCGCGATTGTCGAGCACCACGACGGCTCGTACGAGCTCGTGAACTTCGCCGATTTCGTCCGCACGCATCCGATGGAGCCGGAGGAAAGCTCGAGCGAGCTGGAAGAGACGGGTGTTGGTAAATTGGAAGTTGGGAGTTCGGAGTTGGGAATTTGAGGTTGGGGAGTTGGAAAGTTGGGAAAACCGGAGCCTTGGGGTAGGGCGCGGACTCCGCTCCGCGCCTCGGCGGCCAAGGGACCCTCCTACGTCCAACCGCTACGGAGGGCAGGCTGGCCTGCCCTAGCAACTGATCTCCCGACGTCTGAATCCATTCCCCAACTCCCGGACTCTCCAATTTCCCAACTTCCAATTCCCCAACTCCCCAACTCCCGCTTCCCCTCCGCTTTGACTGTCCGCCGCCGTTCGCATGGAGCCGGGGAACATTCATTGCCGGTATCAGACTCTGACGATTCCCCTTACCCCATGCCTGCTCTCCCAGGCGACGTTCCCCCGACTCTGAGGTTCACCCCCGACCTGTAATTCGGATCGTCGGCGGCGGTTTTCCGCCGGCGTGCACCACGTCGTCTGTTCTTTGGCTTCAGCCACGAAACCAAAAAACAGATCAAATCCGATGAATGTTAAACCCACCATGCCGCGGCCGGGCTCTGCCTGCCGCGTTTCGCGTCTGCTCGTCGTGCTCGCCCTGCTGCCCGCCTCGCTCCTGGCCGCGAGCTACTATGTCTCGCCGAGCGGAAGCGACAGCAACCCGGGGACGCTGTCCTCGCCGTTCAAGAGCATCACGAAGGCCCAATCCGTCGCATCGTCCGGCGACACGGTGTACCTCCGTGGCGGGACCTACAGCAGCTTCACGATCGCCAGCAGCGACAGCACCTACCACTACGTCCATGCGCTGAACAAGGCGGGCATCACGTACACGAACTATTCGACCGAGGTCCCGGTGTTCAATTTCTCGAGCATCCCCACGGACCTGCGCGTGGCCGGTTTCTATATCACCGCCTCGAACATCCACATCACCGGCATCCAGGTGACCGCCACCCCCGTCGGCAGCCAGAAGCAGTCGGAGTGCTTCCGGATCTACGGCAGCGCGGCGAGCTGCACCTTCACCCGGTGCGTGTGTCATGACAACGCGGCCAACGGATTCTACTTCACCAACCACGCCACCGGGTCGTGCGTGAACTGCGATTCTTACAACAACATCGGCTCGTCGAGCGCGTCGATCGGCAACACCGACGGCTTCGGGGCGCACGGCAACGGCGTGACGTTCCAATACTGCCGGTCCTGGCATAATTCGGACGACGGCTATGACTGCATCGCCTCGTACGGCTCCAACACCTTCGACCATTGCTGGGCCTACAACATGACGGCCGGCGGCGACTCGAACGGATTCAAGATCGGCGGGTGGGGCAGCACCACGCCGCCGAGCAGCGTGCCGGTGCATACGGTCCAGTACTGCCTGTCCGCCGACAACAACGCGCATGGCTTCTACGCCAACCACCAGCCGGGCCAGTCGGCCAACTGGACCCACAACACGTCGTACAACAATGCCGGCGGCGACTTCGACATGCTCGAGCGGGTGAGTCCGACCAACTCGACGGACATCTCCGGCTACCGCGAGGTGCTGCACTACAACATCGCGTACAAGAGCACGCTGGTGAAGGACGACGCGGATCCGGCCGCGCAGGAGACGAACAATTCCTGGACGAAAAGTGTGACGGTGAACGACGCCGACTTCCAGAGCACCGACGCGACGCAGATCACGCGGGCCCGGAACTCGGACGGCTCGCTGCCGAGCATCACGTTCATGCACCTGGTCAGCGGGAGCGATCTCGCGGGCCTCGGCTGCTTCTGAACCTTGCCCGCGAACCATACCGGGTTCGCCAGGGTCGCGCGGGCGTGGCAGACGCTCGCGCGTTCGCTGCCGCTGGTGGCGCTCGCCTGCACGGCGGGCGCCGCTGGTCCGGTGGCGTCGAATCGCCCGTCGGCCACGCTCGTCGTCGCGATCGCGCCGGGCGTCGCGATGGACTTCATTCGCGTGCCCGCCGGCATGTTCCTGATGGGCTCCGAGCCCTATTTCGCGGAGGGCGACGAAATCCCGCGACACCAGGTGACGATCACGCATTCGTTCTACCTGGGGAAATACGAGGTCACGCAACGGCAGTGGTCCGGCGTGATGGGGAGCAATCCCAGCGTGCACCGCGGCGACAACCTCCCGGTTGAAAACGTGAGCTGGACCGACTGCCAGGCCTTCCTGGCGAAGCTCTCGGCGGCGACCGGCCGGCGCTTCGCGCTGCCGACCGAGGCGCAGTGGGAGTACGCGTGCCGGGCGGGCACGACCACGCGGTGGTATTTCGGCGAGGATGAGGCAGCGACGACCGCGCACGCCTGGATTGGCGCGAACTCAGGCGGTCGCCCACACGTGGTGGGCGGAAAACCTCCGAATCCGTGGGGGTTCCATGACATGTACGGCAACGTCTGGGAGTGGTGCTCCGACTGGTATGCCAACCCGTACCCGAACGGGGATGCCGTCGATCCGACGGGTCCGGCCGCCGGTGCGGCGCGCGTGACGCGGGGTGGCGCGTGGGGCGACGATCCGGGCACGACACGATCCGCCTACCGCAACAGCATGGGACCAAACCGGCGCAATGACGGAACCGGGCTGAGAATTGTCCTGGTGGACGATGGTGCGGTGTCCCCGGCCTCGCCAACGCACGGATCGACGAACGCGATGCAAAACGGAGTGCACCCGCATGGCTGATATTTTCCGGAAAATTCGCGGTTGGTTGACCGTGCTCGTCCTGGGGGTGCTCGGGGTGGGTGTGCTGATCCTCATGAGATCGCGCGATCCGGGCGAAACTCTCCGGCACCAAACGGACCGACGAAGCCAGCCGATCGCGACAGCCCCAGCCTCGGCGGGGACGCGCCCGAATAGCGGACGGCCGCACGTTGCGCCCGCCATTTTTCCGGCGCCAGATTCAGTGACCGCATTGCGGCGCGCGGTGGCCGCGGACTTCAAACGTCTCCGCTTGCGGCAGACGGGAGACGAGGCAACGCGGGAGGCGGTCATGCGCGATCTGCTGGCGCGGGTGACCGATGAAGACGTGCCGACTCTCGCGCGGCTCCTGACGCCCTCAGAACGGGAGAGCGAGTTTGGGACGGCGGTCGTCGCGCACTGGCTGAATGTCGATCCGGCCGGTGCGGTCGCGTGGCTGCAGAGCGGAAACATGCCGGGGGGAGCGCAGGCGCAGGACATCGGCCGGCGGCTGCAATCCGCCGCCCTCGACCAGGTCAGCGTCGGCCTGCCGCCGGGGGCGGCGAAGGACGGTATCCTGGCGGGCGCCGCGACCGCAATCGTCGACCGCGCCCCGGAACGTGCGCGGACGCTCGCGGAGCAGATGCAGTCCGGTCCGACGCAGACCGATGTCCTGGAAACCATCGCCTATGCCTGGTCCGTGAAGAACCCGGTGAACGCGGCGCATTGGATTGCGTCCATTCCGGACGCCGGACTGCGGGATAACCTGATCGCGACGGGGGCCAAGGCCCTGGGCACCACGGATCCGGAGGTGGCGATCGGCTGGACAACGCTGCTTCCGCCGGGGGACGCGCGCAATCAGGCGCAGCTCGCGATCGCGGAGACTTGGGCGGCCAGCGATCCATCGGCCGCCGGACGCTGGGTCGCTGGGCTGGGCGACTCGACGGCGCGCGATGCGGCCGTGACGACGATTCTGTCGCGTTGGTCGGTGGCAGATCCATCGGCCGCCACCGCGTGGTTGCTGTCGTTGCCCGACCACACCCGTCAGCTCGCGCGCTTGGAGCAAGCCCGGCTCGATCGGCTCGAACCCAAGCCGTGAGGATTGGGAGGTGGCAGTTGGGAGTCGGAAATTGGAAACGGTGCCTTGGGGTAGGGCGCTCCGCTCCGCGCCTCGGCAGGCCAAGGGACCCAGCGCTTCCGCTTTCGCATCGGAAGGCGGCGAAGGGACTTGCCGCCCTACCAATTCCCCAACTCTCCGACGTCCCAAACTCCCCAACTCCCTAACTTCCTAACTTCCAATTCCCAATTTCCCCCCGCCAACTCTCCGCCGGCCCCTCACTTCCGCCCCAACCGCATCCTTTCGTTCGTCCTCACGCTTCCCTTGGTTGCAGCGGAGCTCCTCTGCGTCTAGGCGTGTTTGGTCCGGGCACTCACGAACCCGTCCGCCCACCGAACGATGCCGTATCGAATCAAACGCAAGGAGTCCGTCCAATCGGCCGTTCGGCGCCTGACGTGCGAACGCGTCGATCACGCGCTCGATTGCCTGGCCCATGGTGAGGAGGCGGCGGCGATCCATGCGGCGCGCAAGGACATCAAGAAGATCCGGGCGGTCCTTCGGCTCCTGCGGCAGCGCATTTCGAAAAAGGACTTTCAGCGGCTGGCGAAGCACCTGCGCAAGGCGGCGCGATGCCTCGGGCCGGCTCGGGATGCGTACACGCAGTCCCAGATGCTCGGAAAGCTCGTCGGCCATTTCAAACGCGAGCTGAACGCCGTGGCGGTGCGTCCGCTTCAGGCAAACCTGCGAAACCGCTGCGCCGCGGCGATGACACGTTTTCGTCAGAAGAACAGCCGGGCAGCGATCGCGCGGTCGTTCCGGAACTGCCGCCGCGGCCTGAAGCGGCTGCGAGTGAACGGAGGCGGCTGGAAAGCCGTTGGCGCCGGCGTGGCGGAGTGTCACGCCGCCGGCCGGGCCGCGTACCGGCGGGCCCGAGGGGAGCCAAGCCCCGAGAATTTTCATGCCTGGCGAAAGTGCGCCAAGGACCTGTGGTATCAGATCCGACTCCTGCGCCGGATCTGGCCGGACGAACTCAACGGGATCGCCGCGGAGCTCAAGCATCTGGGCGACTGGCTCGGTGACGATCACGATCTCGCGATGCTCGTCCTGGACATGGCGGAGGCAGACGGCACGGGCGCACAGCCGAGTGATATCGACGCGCTGCGCGGACTGGCGCAGGTCAGGCAGGGCGAGTTGCGAACCAACGCCCTTGAGCTGGGCGAGCGCTTCTACGGCGAAGACACGACCGCATTCTGCGAGCGACTCGGTGGGTATTGGAAATCGTGGCGAAACCAGCGGTCGCAAGCGGCAGCGTGAGTTCGGGGCCACGAATTCGCGTCGATTCGCGGAAAGCAGAAATTGTCTCGCGAAGGATGGGAAGGGCACGAAGGCGCTGCTCCGCCTTTTCACTCCGCCGTCATTCACCTGCAGTCGCGTCACAGTGCACGGGAGCACTGAATCAGTCCCGTGGATATGTGTTCATATGTGTCCATCGGTGGTTCTACCCACGGTTTGAGACCCAAACCTTCCACCGGAGGGAGCGGAGGAAACAGAGGATACTGATCACGTCGCAGCCTCTCAGCGCTTCGGGAATCAGAGCCCTTCCGCGTGTAGCCGAAGTCGTAAGACTTTGGCCAAAATCTCACGATTTCGGCTACACTGGACGAACGCCCCGCCATCGCGTTCCACGCACCTTCGTGTCGATTCGTGTCCCTCCGTGGTTTCTATTCCGGTCATTTCGCGCAATACAGAAAGTGCCTCGCGAAGGATGAGAAGTATCCGAAGGAGCTGGCCCGCCTTTCCACTCCGTGGCTAATCACCCGGTCGGGACTCCGAGTCCTTTCGAGTGTAGCCGAAGTCGTAAGACTTTGGCCAAAATCTCACGATTTCGGCTACACCGGCAAACGCCCGGCCATCGCCTTCCACGTGCCTTCGTGTCGATTCGTGTCCCTTCGTGGTTTCTATTCCGGTCATTTCGCGCAAAACAGAAAGTGTCTCGCGAAGGATGAGAAGTATCCGAAGGAGCTGGCCCGCCTTTCCACTCCGTGGCTATTCACCCGGTCGGGACTCCGAGTCCTTTCGAGTGTAGCCGAAGTCGTAAGACTTTGGCCAAAATCTCACGATTTCGGCTACACCGGCAAACGCCCCGCCATCGCGTTCCACGCACCTTCGTGTCGATTCGTGTCCCTTCGTGGTTCAAATCCGGATTGGTCCGCCTCGAATTCGCGTCAATTCGCGTTCATTCGCGGTTCCCCAACTCCCAACTCCCAACTCCAAATCCCCAATCCTCAATTTCCCCGTTTTCCACTTTGCCAGCTTTCCCGCTCTCTCAATTTTTCGCCCTTCCTCCTTCCCACCTTCGCCCGCCCCTCCCGCAGATTTCCCACGGCGGGGTGCGCGTCTGCCCCACGGTCGAAACGGACGGTCATCCGATTACCCGGACGCCGCCGGATGCGTAACGTACCGGCCAACCTCAAATGCGTCCTCGTATGAATGCCATGATCATCCGTTCCTTTGGCGGCCCCGAAGTCCTGCAACCGGCCGACCTCCCACGTCCCGAGCCCCGCGATGGCGAGGTGCTGATCCACGTTCACGCGGCCGGCGTGAATCCCATCGACTACAAAATTCGTTCGGGCGGTTACGCCAAACAGAACACGCGGCTTCCGGCGGTTCTCGGACGTGATGTTTCCGGAATCGTCGAGGCGGTCGGGAGCAATGTCACGAGCTACAAGCATGGGGACGAAGTTTATGCGTTCCTCGGTGCGAATAGCGGCGGCTATGCCGAGTACGCGGTCGCCAAGGAATCGGAGATGGCCGCGAAGCCGGAATCGCTCGACCACGTCCATGCCGCGGCGGTGCCGCTGGCGGCCGTGACGGCGTGGCAGGCCCTGTTCGACGAGGGGAAACTCGAGGCGGGGCAGCGGGTCCTGATTCACGGCGCCGCCGGCGGGGTGGGGCATTTCGCCGTGCAGTTCGCGAAGGCGAAGGGAGCGCACGTGGTCGCGACCTGCGGTCCGGAGGACATCGGGTTTGTCCGCGGCCTCGGGGCGGACGAGGTGATCGACCACCGGCACGAGGATTTCGTCAAGCGGGCGGCCAACGTCGACCTGGTGATCGACCTGGTCGCGGGCGAGACGCAGGAGAAGTCGTGGAACGTGCTCCGGTCCGGTGGAACGATGGTCTCCACCCTGCAGCAGCCCTCGGAAGAGAAGGCACGGGCGCACCATGCGCAAGGCAAGGTCTTCATGGCCAAGCCGCGGCACGACGAACTCGTGGCGATCGCGCAGTTGATCGACGACGGCAAAGTCCGCGTCTGTCTTCAGCACACGCACCCCTTGCATGAAGCTCCCCGCGCCCACGAGGAACTCGAGAACGAGCACGCGATGGGCAAGACCGTCCTGACGGTCCCCTGACCGCGCCGGCGGAGTGATCGCGCATCCGTTGCACGGCGCGGCGCGCCGGCCTAACTGTCATGTGACGGGCACGTATCGATGGGCCGGGAGGTGCGGCAAGCTGGGCGCTCGTTCAATCGCCCCCCTTGGAATAAACTGACCGATGAAGACGACACCCCTACTGTTCGCACTGACCTCGCTGCTTTGCGCCTCGTTGCTGACGGCCCAGGAACCGGCGCCGCGGGACCACGGGAAGCCCGCCTCGTCCAATCAACCTGGCAGGGAATATCCCCAGGTGAACTCCGAACGCCGGGTCACGTTCCGCATTGCAGCGCCCGACGCCACGCACGTGGGCGTGAGTTTCCGGGATACGCCGTTCCGGAAGGGCCAGGATGGCGCGTGGTACGGCACCACGCCGCCACTCGACGAGGGGTTCCATTACTACACGATCAAGATTGATGGCGCCGACGTCCCGGATCCGAACAGCGACATGTACTTTGGCGCGATGCGCTGGGGCAGCGCGGTCGAAGTGCCGGCCCACGACGAGGAGTTTTATGCGTTGAAGAATGTGCCGCATGGCCAGCTGCGTGAGATCTACTTTCACTCGCCCAGCACCGCATCCGAGCGGCGCGCGTTCGTCTACACCCCACCGACGTACGACCGGGATGCGGATCAGCATTATCCCGTTCTCTATCTCCAGCATGGGTGGGGCGAAAATGAGTACGGTTGGGGCCAGCAGGGCCGCGCGGCGGAGATCATGGACAACCTCATCGCCGCGGGTAAGGCCAAGCCGTTTCTCATCGTGATGACCTATGGTATGACCAACGACGTGCGATGGGGGCATATGCAGGATTTTCGGATCGGGCCATTCGAAACTGTCCTCGTGAAGGAGCTGATCCCTTACATCGACGCCCACTTTCGCACCGTGGCCGATCAGGCGCACCGCGCGATGGCCGGCCTGTCGATGGGCGGCTTCGAGACCAAGACGATCACGCTGCGTCACCTCGATACGTTCTCCGCCATCGGACTATTCAGCGGTGGGAGCATCGGTCCCGCCGATATCGCCGACCTGAATGCGTTCAAGGCGAAGAACAAACTGGTGTTCGTCGGTTTCGGGAGCCGGGAAGTCGAGGGCGGCAGGACGCGACGGGGCGACGATCCCAAGTCGGACGTCGCGGCGCTCCAGGCGGCCGGGATCAATGCCCACTACTATGTATCGCCGAACACGGCCCACGAGTGGCTTACGTGGCGCCGCGACCTGCGCGAGTTGGCGCCGCTCCTGTTCAACGATTGATCGATGCTGTCGTCATTCGGAGTCGCCGCGCGCGGGCGGAACGCCTGGCATTGGGCGCATGGCAGGATCGCCGACAATGAGGTGATCGTTTCGACCGCCGATGTGCCGCATCCAACGGCCGTGCGCTAGGCCTGGCAGTCGAACCCGAAGGCCGCTCTGTTCAATGGCGCCGGTCTCCCCGCGGTTCCCTTCGAGTCCGACAACCTCGGCGACTGAGCGATCTTGGGAGGCCGCTGTCGGAGTGGGAAACAGCGACACGGCTTCCGCGGGGTGGACATCGGCCGGCAAGTGACGCGGCACGGTCATTTGCAGCCGTCGGCGAGGGGGAGGGGCGCCACGGCGTCCTGCTCCCGGGCGAACTTGACGGTACTCTGGAAATTGAAGCGCGCGAGGGGAGGTTAGGATTTCTATTCCTTCTGTTCCGTGCCGCGTGCTTCCCAACCCGGCACATACCCCAACGTGTGCTGACACCCTTATGAAACCTCACCGCACCGCATTGTTCGCACTCGCGTCGCTGGCAGTCACGACCGCCGCGCTCGCCCAGATGCCCGGTCCGCCCAAGGCGGAAAAGCCCGTTGCGGTGTCGTCCGCTCCAGTGCCGCCGGCGACGATCCGCATCGATGTCGATCACGTGATCGCTCGGATCGATCCGCGGATCTACGGCGTCTTCATGGAGCCGATTGGCATCCACAGCGGCGGTCGGCAGTTCCATACATTGTACGGTCCCGTGTATGACCCGACATCGCCGCTGGCCGACCACGATGGGTTTCGCCAGGACATCATCGACGCCGCCCATGAACTGCAGATCACGCAAATGCGGTGGCCGGGCGGCAATTTCACGTCCGCGTATGATTGGCGCGACGGCATCGGCCCGAAGGACCAGCGTCCGAAACGGATCGACCCGGCCTGGGGCGTCGTGGAGTCGAACCAGGTTGGCACCGACGAGTGGATGCAGCTCAGCAAGGTGCTCGGGACGGAAAACATCGTCTGCATCAACGGCGGCACGGGCACGCTGGATGACGCCCGGTCGTGGGTCGAGTACTGCAACGCGCCGGCCGGAAGCTACTGGGCCGACAAACGCGTCGAGTATGGCCATCCGCAACCCTACGCGGTGAAAATCTGGGATCTTGGCAACGAGGTCGACGGCGCACCTTGGATCATGGGGTACAAGGATGCGGACGACTACATCAAGTTCGCCACCGAAGCGGCGAAGATCATGCGCCACACGTCACTCGACACGAAACTCGAGTTCGTCGCGTGCGGCGCCGCCAACTACCAGGACAATTTCGACTGGGTGGAGTGGGACTGGAAGGTGGCGAAGGCGATGTACGGCATCGCCGACTATCTTTCGGTGCACCGGTACTGGGACGACAGCGACGACTACTATGTCTTCATGGGGCAAAGGGCGGTCGATCTCGACGAGAAGATCACGACCATTGCGGGTCAGTTGCAGACGGTCGCCGACATCCATCACGGCAAGCCAATGACGATCGCGTTCGACGAATGGGCCCCGCCGTTCCGCCACGGTGGCTACCTGCCGACGCTTGCCCTGGCCCAGTTCTTCAACGCGTTCATCCGGCATGCCGACGTCATCAAGATGGCGAACTACACGATGCTGACCTCGATCCTCAGTCGCGATCCGAAGACAGACGCCACCTACAAGTCGCCCACCTTCTACGCCTTCAAGCTGTTCTCGACGCACTGCCGCGGCACCGCCCTCGACACGTTTGTGGACTGCGCGACATTCGACACGAGCGCGCACTACACGAAGATTCCGTTTCTCGACGTGTCATCGGTCTACGACGCGGCGGCAAAGCAGGTCATCATCAACGTCGTGAACCGCCACGAGGCCCAGCCCATCACGACGGATGTCCAGTGCATCGCCGGCACGTTTGCGGGGCCGGCGTCGGTCAGCCAGATTGTCGGCCCGGTCGACAACCAACCTTTCACCTATGCCGCGCGCGCCGGCTACGTGCCGAAGATCGAGGAGGTCGCCGCCCACGGCTCGACGCTCCGGTACGCTTTTCCCGCGCACTCGTTCACCCAGATCGTCGTTGGCGTGAACAAGTGACGCGCGGCGCGCGCCGGGCAGGTGCCCCGCCTCCTGCCCGGGTCGCTCCCGCCGGAAGGCGCCACGACGAAACATCCGGCCTTTCGCTCCCACCTGTCTCAATCCGCCCCCCAAACCGCCATGCACCTGCCCCTCCGTTTCCGCCTCGCCCTGCTCTCGCTTGTCACCGTCGCCTCGGTTTGCGCCCAGGAGAAACCGGCCGACGTCTCCGCGGCGCACGCCCGCGCCAATTTCGCGCGGCCGATCGTGCTCGCACCGGACGACGTGCGCGCTTTTCCGGACGCACCGCCGGATTATCGCAGGCCGCGCGCCCAAGGACTGCGCGGCAAGGTCGAAGCGTTCACCTGGTACTCCGGCGTCACCGGCAAGCGGCGGAAGGCGAAGGTCTATTTGCCGCCGGGGTATTCTTCGGACCGCAAATACCCGGTCCTCTATCTCCTCCACGGCATTGGTGGCAACGAGAACGAATGGATCGGCTACGTCCATGCGGACGTGATCGTGGACAACTTGATCGGCGACGGTAAGGCCGTGCCAATGATCGTCGTGTTCCCGAACGGGCGGGCGCTGCCGGATGATTCCATTCCGAAGGGGAACGTGTTCACACCGGAAAACTCGGCGGGGTTTGCGAAGTTCGAGCGCGACCTGCTCGACTATCTCATCCCGGCGATCCAGTCGAAATACCCGACCTACCCGGACCGCGAGCACCGCGCATTGGCCGGATTGTCGATGGGCGGCGGCCAGACGTTCAACTTCGGGTTCACGCACCTGGACACCTTTGCCTGGCTGGGCGCGTTCTCCGCCGCCCCCAATACGAAACCGCCTGCGGAACTCGTTCCCGATCCCGCGGCAGTCCGGACCAGGTTGAAACTGCTCTATATCTCCAGCGGCAACAGAGACGGGCTGATCAATATCTCGCAGGGCATGCACCGCTACTTGAAGGAGCACGACGTGCCACACATCTGGAACGTCGACGACGCCGGCCACGACGGCATCACCTGGGGCAATAACCTCTGGCACTTTGCACAGCTGATCTTCCGATGACCCGCCTGCGCGGCCGGGGAGCTCCGTCCGAGGACGGAAGGGCTCGCCGGGACACGAAAACGGCGCACCGGTGGAGATGCCGCGGTGTTTTCGCCGCGCTGAGACGTCGCGCGGAGCGTCCTCCTCGCCTGGGTTGGTGCGGCGTGGCGATCGCGGTCCTGACCGCCGCCGCGGCCGCCATCGCACAGGACAGTGCACCGGCGGTTACCGCGATCAACGGTGGCGTGCGGCTCCAGGCGGCGGCGGGTACGCTCGAGGTTACGGTGGTGGCCGACTCGGCGATCCGGGTCCGATTTGCTCCCCGGCTCGTGGCGCCGGAGCCGGATCTCGTGCTGCGACCGGTCACCGCCGCAGCCGGCTGCCAGGTTGATCAGACCGACCTCAGGACGATCCGGGTGAAGGCCGCCCGGATCGAGGCGGACATCGACCGCACCAGCGGGGCGCTGACATTTCGTGACGCGCAGGGGGCGGTTTTGCTGCAGGAGTTGCCCGAACGGCGGCAGGCGACGAAATCCGCCATCCAGGGGCGACCGACCCTGGCGGTGCAGGACGGATTCGTGTCGCCGCCGGACGAGCACCTCTTCGGGACCGGGCAGTTTCAGGATGGGCAGCTGGATGTCCGCGATCTCCCGCGCCGCCTGACGCAAGTAAACACCCAGATCGCGATCCCCCTGCTCGTTTCCAGCAAGGGATATGGCCTGCTCTGGCACAACGACGGGTTGACCGAATTGAATCCGGCGGACGAGCCGATTGCACTGACGCGCACGCATCTCGCCGATCGCGAGGAGAACGTCGATGTCACGACCACCTCCGGCACGAAACGCGAAACACGGCGCGCGACGGAGTTCGCCGGCGAATTCACGACCCCGGTGGCGGGGCGATACGCGTTCTTCCTCGATGTCGGCCGGAAAATGGGACGCCGGTGGGACGTCACGATCGATGGCACTCCGGCGATCGCGATCGACAATCGCTGGGTTCCGCCGACGGTGGGCTGGCACGGCGAACTGGCGGCTGGCCGGCATCAGGTCGTCGTCCGGGCGGAGCAGGGTGACCGGCCAACGCTGCGCTTTCGGCCGGCGGCCGACGAAACGGTGCTGCGCTCGCCGGTCGCGGACGCCGTCGACTACGTGGTGTTCGCCGGCAACCCCGACGCGGTGATCGCGACGTATCGGCAGCTGACCGGCGCGGCGCGCCTGCTGCCGCGTTGGGCGTTTGGCTACGTTCACTGCCGCGAGCGATTCAAGTCGCAGGCGGAACTGCTCCAAACCGCGCGGGAGTTCCGTCGGCGCGGCCTGCCGCTGGACCTCATCGTGCAGGACTGGCAGTACTGGGGAAGGTTGGGGTGGGGACAGCCGCAGTTCGACCCGGCATTGTATCCGGATCCGGCGGGCATGATTCGGGAACTCCACGCGGCGCGTATCCGGTTCATGATTTCCGTCTGGTCGAAAATCGACCACCGAACACCGCTGGGCCGGGAATTGGCGGCGCAGGCCTACTTCATTCCGAACACGGATTGGGTCGACTACTTCAACCCCGCCGCCGCCGCGCTGTATTGGGAGACGCTGCGCCGGAACCTGTTTTCATCCGGGGTGGACGCGTGGTGGATGGATGCGACGGAGCCCGAAAACGACGATCTCGTCGGGCGCTCGACCTTCGCCGGGCCGGGCGAACTCCGGCGCGACCTTTATCCCCTCTATGCCACGCGAACCGTCTATGAAGGCCAGCGTCAGGCGGCGCCCGATCAGCGGGTGCTGATTCTCACGCGCTCGGCCTTTGCCGGCGAGCAAAGGTACGGCGCGGTCGCCTGGTCCGGCGATGTGGGCAACGACTGGGATACCTTGCGGCGGCAGGTGACGGCCGGACTCGGCTACAGCGTCGCGGGCATGCCGTGGTGGACCGTGGATGGCGGCGGATTCTTTCGACCCGAGCAGAATCAATACACCGACGCGGCGTACCGCGAGCGCTTCATTCGCTGGTTTCAATTCGTGACCTTCTGCCCGCTGCAGCGGGTCCACGGCTACCAAACGGACACCGAATTTTGGCGGTTTGGCGACCAGGTGGAAGGCGAGGCCCGCCGCTACCTGACGCTGCGGTATCGACTGCTTCCCTACATTTACAGCGCCGCGGCCCGGGTGTCGCTCGCCGGTTCGACGCTGATGCGGCCACTGGTGATGGATTTTGCCGGCGACGAGCGCGCACTCGAGGAAAAGGACGAGTACCTGTTCGGACCGGCGCTGCTCGTCTCGCCCGTGTTCGCGCCGGCGGCGGAAAAATGGGCGGTCTATCTCCCCCGGAGCCCGGGTGGCTGGTACGACTTCTGGACGGGCCGTCGCAGGGCGGGCGGACAACGGATCGCGGCGCCGGCGCCGTTGACGGAAATTCCGCTGCAGGTGCGCGCCGGCTCGATCGTGCCGCTCGGGCCGGTGCTGCAGTACACGGATCAGAAGCCGGCGGATCCGATCGAACTGCGGGTGTACCCCGGCGCCGACGGCGATTTTACCCTCTACGAGGATGATGGCGTGACGTACGCGTACGAGCGCGGAGTGGGCGCGATGATTCCGCTGCACTGGGACGACCGCCGGCAGGTGCTGACCATCGGGTCCCGGACCGGCGCTTTTCCCGGGATGCTGACGACGCGTACGTTCCAAGTTGTTTGGGTACGATCCGGCCATGGCGTCGGGGTCGCTGAGACCGAAATGCCCGACGCGTCCATTCAGTATTCCGGCCATCCCGTGACCGTGAATCGCGCTCGTCGCTGAACTCACCTGATCGTCGCGTCGTGTGGTCCTCGGATGTCACCATTCCGATTCAGTGACGAGAGGGCGGGCAGACCCGGGTTTTGGGGCAAGACCGTCCTGACGATCCCCTGACCGCGCCGGCGGAGTGATCGCGCATCCGTTGCACGGCGCGCCGCTGGTTTCCGGCGCGTGACAGGGCATGGTCGGGCAACGTCGGTCACGACCGGTGACCGCCGACGAACCCCCGATCCCCCGATGAAACCCACCTGGTGCACCCTGGCGAGCGCGTGCCTTGCGCTCTTTGCGTCCACCGTGGCCCGAGCCACGACCTACTACGTCGATTCCACCGCCGGCAGCGATTCCAATTCCGGAACCTCCAGCAGCGCCCCCTGGCAGAGCCTGGCCAAGGTGAACGGCGTCTCGGCCTTCAGTCCGGGCGACTCGATCCTGTTCGCCCGCGGCGGAACGTGGTCGGGGCAACTCGCACCGCACGGTTCGGGCACCAGCGGCAGCGTGATCACCATCGACGCCTATGGCAGCGGCAGCCTCCCGCTGCCGCTTATCCAGGGCGGTGGCGCGACGTACGCGGCCCTCCAGCTTCAGAACCAGTCGTACTGGGAAATCAAGCATCTCGAGATCACGAATGACAGCGCGACCGCCGGCTCCCGCGTCGGCGTGTACATCGTGGCGACCGACGTCGGCGCCCTTCCGCATGTCCACCTGGTCGGACTCGAGGTGGACAACGTGAACGGCAACTCGACGACCGATGCCGGCATCTACTTCAATGTCACCGGCAGCACGACGCCCACGTACTTCGACGACGTGCTGATCGACAGCTGCTACGTCCACGACTGTTCACAACGCGGGATCGAGGGGCCGTATTCCTCCTGGAGCGACCGCACCCCGACCACGAACACGAACTGGACTCCGAGCACGAACGTCACGATCAGCAACAACGTCGTCACGAACTGCACCAACCAGGGGCTCGTCTGGCGCGTGTCGTCCGCTCCGCTGATCGAAAACAATCTCTTCGCCAACAACGGCCAGGGTGGCAGCGGCAATGCGATGTTCGTGTTCAACTGCGACGGGGCGGTGATTCAGGAAAACGAGGCCTACGGCCAGCAGTTCAACACCGGCGACACCGATGCCGCGGGCTTCGACATCGATTACCGGACGAAGAACTGCGTGCTGCAGTACAACTACGCCCATGACAACGGGCAGGGTGGCATCACGGTCACGGCCGGAGACGTCGCGTTCAACGTCGCCCCTGTCGTTCGGTACAACATCCTCCAGAACAATCACCGCCGCGGCTTCCATTTCTCGGGCGCGATCCAGGGTGCGCTCGTCTACAACAACACGGTGTACATCGGCAGCGGTCTGCCCGAGTCGGTCATCATCTTCAATTTCAAGAACTGGAGCGGTTGGCCGGATGGGACGACCTTCTACAACAACATCATCGCGAATTACTCGACCGGCGCGTCGTACTACTTCGGCTCCAGCACAAACAACGTCGTCGATTACAACGTCTTCTACAACCCGAACGGCGCGGCGAGCGGGGAGCCGTCGGATGCGCACAAGCTCGCCTCCGATCCCAAGCTGGCCGCGCCGGGCTCGGGTGGAAACGGCTGGAGCACGGTCGACGGGTACAAGCTGCTCACCGGTTCGCCCGCGCTCACCAGCGGCCGCGTCGTAAGCAGCAACGGCGGCCGCGACTATTGGGGCAATTCGGTCTCCTCCACGACGGCGCCGAACCGGGGCGCCTACAACGGCGCGGCGGTCTCGCCGCCGCCGCAAACCGCCACGCCGACATTCAGCCCAGACGGGGGCACGTACACGAGCGCGCCGTCGGTGACAATTTCGTGCGGCACCTCCGGAGCCTCGATCCGCTACACGACTGACGGCAGCACGCCCACCTCGACCAGCGGCACGGTGTACTCGGGTCCGATCTCGATCACCGGGACGGCGACATTGCAGGCGATCGCGTACGCGTCGGGCGATGCCGACAGCGCCGTCGCGAGCACCTCGTTCACGCTCACCACCGCCACCGCGGTCAACCTCGAGGCCGAGAATCTCACCGTCACGAGCAGCGGGGCGACGACCCAGGTCGTAAGCGACGCCAACACGAGCGGCGGCAAGTGGGTCTCGCTCGGCAGCACGGCGACAGGCCAGTACATGGAGTTTACCACCTCCAGCCTCGCTGCCGGCACCTATCAGTTGAAATTGAAGTACAAGGGTTACACGAACCGCGGAAAGTGCGGCGTCACGGTGGACGGGACGTCGGTCGGCGGCACAGTCGACCAGTACTCGTCGGCCTCGACCTATCCGACCGTGGTCCTCGGCAATGTAACGTTTGCCTCGACCGGCACCCACACGGTTCGGCTGACCGTCAACGGGAAGAATTCGTCCTCGAGCAGCTATGCGCTGTCGGCCGACGCGTTCATTTTCGCTCCTCCGCCCATTGCGCTGGAGGCGGAGTCGCTGCCGGTCACGAGCAACGGTCCGGCGACCAGCACGATCTCCGACTCGAACACGAGCGGCTCGGCGTGGGAGTACCTGGCGTCGACCGCGGTGGGTGACTACATGGAGTTCACCACGACGAACATCCCCGCCGGCACGTACCAGCTCCAGTTCCGGTACAAGGGCTTCTATTCGCGCGGCAAGCACACGGTTACGGTCGACGGCACCGCCGTGGGTGGAACCGTGGACCAGTACTCGTCGGCCTCAACGTACCCGACGACGACGCTGGGAAACGTCACCTTCGGGACCGACGGCACGCATGCCGTCCGGCTGACGGTTAATGGCCAGAATGCGTCCTCGACCGGCTACGGACTTTCCGCCGATCTCTTCACGCTGATCCCGCAATGATTGCCGTCCGTCGTCTCCTCGTCCTGCTGCTTCTCGCCCCAGCGCTCCACGCGGCCACCTACTACGTGGACAGCCGCCACGGCAACGACGCTGGCGACGGTCGCAGCCCGGCGCGGGCGTGGCGGACGCTCGAACGCGTCAACCGCGAGACCTTCC
>DASZYH010000122.1:0-1666 GCA_035545515.1 Opitutaceae bacterium | reverse complement strand
CCGGTCCCCGGTCCTGATCCGCTTGGTCGCGTCGCCGCAGCCGACGACGGCGGGCATGCCGTACTCCCGGGCGACGATCGCCGCGTGCGACATCGAGCCGCCGATGTCGGAGACGGCCGCCTTGATCTTCGCGAACACCGGCGCCCAGGAGGGCGCGGTGACCGGGACGACGAGGATCTCGCCCTCGCGCAGCTGGGAGACCTCCGACACGTCGAACAGCACCCGCGCGGTCCCCTCGACCACCCCGGTGGAGGCGGCGACGCCGCGCACCTCGCCGGGATCGGGGTTCATCCAGGATTCGATCCGCTCCGCGGTGATGCCCCACAGCATCCGGACCGCCGGGTCGTTCAGCGCCTCGGGCACCGGCCCGAGGGCCGGCGGCGGCGACCACTCCCGGAGCACCTCCAGCATCCGCTTGCGCTCGGCGATGACCGGCTGCCAGTGCCCGGCGCCGCGCGGCGGCGAGCCCGCCGCCCAGGCGAGGGAGACGTCGGAGAGCGCCTGGTCGACCTCGGTGTGGTGCAGGTGGAACACGTCGTCGGCCGCGGCGAGCACGCCGGCCCGCGCGAGCAATGCCCCGAACGCCCTGATCTTCTGGAAGAACCGGGTGGTGAACCAGTGCTCGCAGTAGAACTTGTGGTCCTCGACGAACGGGAAGACCAGTCGGCACAGGCCGAGCATCTGGTCGAAGGCGGCCTTCTCGTCCTCGGTTGGCAGCAGCGCCCGGTACTCGGACGCGATCCGCTCCCGTTCGGCGATCAGCTGCTGGGTCGGCCGCGGCGGGATCCCCCCGGACCGCACGGCGCTCACGTAGCCGGGCAGCGCGGCGAACGGCACGGTCAGGTCGTCGTTCCAGGACAGGTGATGGTGGTAGAAGCCGTCGCCGGTCGAGACGTGGAACCACGGGTCGCGGGCCTTGGCGAACGCGTCGAGCCACTTCGCGCCGGCCTCGCCGCGGGTTTCCAGCGCGGCCAGCACGTCGGCGGCCAGGCACCCGTCGCGGAACAGGTCGTCCACGCCGAGTTCGACGGCGAGCCGGGCCAGGTCCTTCAGCTCGTCGTCGGGCCGGTACATGATCACGTCGATGCCGGCCACCATCCGGCCCACGGTCTGGTCGCTGATCTCGGGGAACGCAGTCGAGCAGAACTGGAAGAACACCACGTACGCGCCGTACCCGAGCTGCAGCATCTCGGTGTGGTGGTGCCACATCTTGGAGTACAGCGCGATCACCCGGTGGAAGTTCTCCAGCAGGTAGTGGTTCCGCGCGACGCCGGCGGCGCCGAACACCGTCTCGGCCGGCTCCCATTCCGGCAGGTCCTCGACGGTGACCGACTCGATCTCGGCGATCAGCTTCCGGACCCGGTCCTTCCACCCCTCGTAGAGCGAGTCCCAGTTCTCGAAGTAGTACCCGGCGCGCGGCCCGAACTCGGCCGAGCGGCGCTCGATCTCGGCCGGGTCGAGGACGGGGTTCGCGGTGATGTAGACGCGTCCGTTGACGATCCGGTGCTCGATCCCCAGCGTCGTGGGCAGGACGAACATCCGCGCCGTGTTCGCGCCGATCGCCTCGTACGGGATCTCCGACGTGATCGTGTCGAACGCCGGGACCGGTTCGGGGAAGTGCATGGAATTGTAAAACCAGAAGCGCTTGTCGTCCTCGGGTGCGAAG
>DASZYH010000121.1:0-63865 GCA_035545515.1 Opitutaceae bacterium | reverse complement strand
GCGGGCAGGACTTCGCGGACGTAGGTTCCAATCCCGGATCGGCCGCGGTCGGTGCCGGCGAGCGCGATCGCCACATGCAGCCCGCGCCGCCGCTCGGGTGGCGCAGCGTTCGCGACTCCAGCCGGACGCGGGTCGCCGCGTGACGCCGTCGCGGCTGCGCTCCGGAGCGACACGATCGGTCCGGGCGCGAGCTCTTCCGCGGCGTGGTTCATTTCGCGCGCGGCGCCGGCTCGGGATCCAGCCGCGGTGTCGGCGCGGGAGCGTCCGGCTGCTGGACGGGGGCGGGGACCGTCGGCGCCGCAGCGGCCACGACGGTCCCGCCGTGGTTCGTGCGATTGGCCGCTTCCGCATCCGCGACCATGAGTTTGTACATGTCGGGAATCGCGTTGATCCCGGCCGGAATGTTCGGCCGGTTGGTCATGAGCGCGGCATAACTGTGGGGTGCATCCGGGTGGTACCCGTGCATGGCCCGGATGGGACGCGCGCCCATGTAGCTTGGCACAATGAGCGTGCCCTCATTCATCAGGAAGATCGCCTCTCCAAAGTACCGGTCCTGGAAGAACGTCCCGAGATCGGTGAGTTCGGCGTCACTCAGCACCTCGCCCCCGCGCACTTTTGCGAGGCGCTTTAGAATGGCGTGGCGGGCGCGCCGGTTGAAAAACCAGAAGCGCGCCATCGTGGAATCGTAAACGACCGCGTAATCGATGCCCATCCGCAGCCCCAGCGAGTCGATCTGGGCGGCCAGGTCGACGTGCCGGTCGCAGTTTGCCATGCCATGATCGCTGAACACGTACAGCCGGACTTCGGCGTAGTGTTCCCGGGCGGTTTCCAGCAGTCGCGCGATCTTCGACTCGTAGTCGCGGAGCTTCTGTCCCACCTCGGGCGAGTCGTTGCCGACGCGGTGCATCAGACCGTCGAGGGCCGGCCAGTAAAGGAACGCGAAATCGACGGATTCCTGCGCAAGGTCCTGCTGCAGGGCCTGCAGATTGGCCTCTTCATCGCGGGCCGGATCGCTGACGTGGTAGGGAATCGAACGGGATTCGAGAAAATCGAAGATATTCGTGCCCTGGTTCATGCCCCCCGGGCGCAGCGGGCTCTTCTTTTCGGTGAAATCGAACTGGGTGATGTGCGCGAAGGGAACGTTGTAGAGATCGAAGTACCCCTTGAAACCCAGGCGGCGTTTCGCCCAGCGCGAGAGCAGCGTGCGCACGCGCCGGCGGCCGGTCAGGCGTTCCGGCAGCCAGCGCAACCACCGCAACGGTTCGAACGGCGAGTGCGTCGGGTCGTACACGAAGTAGGACCAGTTGCGGTGTTCGTTGGGATAGCGACCCGAAAGGATCGAGGGAATGCAGGCCGAGCTGTAGCCGAACACCGACCGGAGCTTGCGGCGGTGCGGTGCCACATCCTGGACGAATGGGTCGTGGCGGATGATCTCCCAGCCGCAGGCATCAACGAAGACAAAGAGTGGTAGGATCGATTTCATGAAGGGGTGGACCGGGCGGGCCGGAAAATGAATTGACGCGGGCGGGCATTGGGATCGCGCAGGAGGAAGTCCCCGGTTGTCGCGGTGGCGGGTCCCGGTTGGGCGGCCGGATTCTCCCGAAGCATCAGGAATGCCTGGTCGTCGCGCAGAGGCTCGCTGCCGCAGAAACGCTCGATCTCGGCCGCCAGTTCGTCGCGCATGAGATCGGCGCCGGCGGGGTGGGTTGTCCGGTCGCGCAGCCATTGGAGGAGTCGCTCCGCCCCGAACATCTCACCGGCGGGACTCTGGGCCTCGGTGATGCCGTCGGTGTAGAGCAGCAGGCCGGCGGGTGCGATCAACGGAAGCGTTTCCTGCCGGTAGGTCGCGTTCGGAAGCACGCCGAGCGGGGTCCCGGCGAGCCGCAACGGCTGCACCTGGCCTGCCGAGGTGACGAGGATCGGACAATGGCCGGCGCTCGCCACGACCGTCTCGCGGCGGGCGATGTCGACGACGACGAGCTGGACGGTGATGAACATTCCGACCGATGAAAGCTGCTCGAACAGCAGTTCGTTCAGGCGCTTCAGGAGCCGGGCCGGCTGCCGGCTCCGTCCGACGAGGGCGCGCAGCAGGCTGCGCATGATCGTCGCGAACATCGCCGCCGGCACGCCCTTGCCCATCACGTCGGCCACGACCAGCAGCACGGTGCTGGCGTCCAGGATGAGCGCGTCGTAAAAGTCTCCGCCCACCTGCCGCGCGCACTCCCAACTGGCGGCGAGGGTGAATCCGGGGAGCTGGGGGAGGCGCCGGGGCAGCAGCGCGCGCTGGATCCCGTGCGCGATATCGAGTTCGTGCGCCACGATCCGGGCATGCATCTGGTCCTCGAGCTGGCGCGCGTTCATCACCTGCACCGCCATGAATTCCGCGAAGGTGCGGATCACCTCCGCCTCCAGCGCGGAGAATCCCACGCCGCCGTTGCGGCCGATCGCGAGGGTGCCAACCAGGGTTTCCCCAAACAGGACCGGCTGCACGAGACCGTTCGCGTCCGGACCGATGGCACGCAGCGGGTCGTTCGCGCACACCGTCGTACCAGACTCAAATTGAATGGCGCGGCGAAACAGCGCCGCGGCGGTCTCGGCCGGCACGGCGGATTCGGTCGCGGGGTTGAGCGGGAGGGCGTCGGTCCGGAGCTGCGAATCCGACGAGGCAAACGCCATCAGCCGCGATTCGCCCACCGGCACCAGCCGGAGCACAAACCAGTCCGCGGCGGTGAGGTGGAGGAGATCCCCCAGCAGTCGCCGGCCGAATCCCTCGAGGTCGCTGGTGCGGCCGAGTTCGGCCGAACAGCGGAAGATCGCGGCCAGCGTCTCGGTTCGGACGCAGAGTTCCCGCGCCATCCCGCTGATGGTCTGCTGGCAGCTCTCGATCTGGCGCCGGGCGTCCTCCACCGTGGCGACCGCCGCGTCCTGTTCCGGACGGTGCTGCTGCCGGGTGCGGTTCTTGCGCATGACGAGCGTATTCCGGCCAACGGCCCGATAGTACCGGACGTCGTCCATGAACGACTGGATGATGAAAAGCCCGCGTCCGCTTTCCCGCCGGGGATCGATGCGGGTGGGTTTCTCCTGCAACTCGAAACCGTGCGTGTGATCGGTGACCCGCAGCTCGACGCCGCCGCCGTGGCAGATCGCCTCCGCGACGACCGGAGACTGGACCGCCTCTTCCGGCGCATATTGGACGGCGTTGTTGCAGGCTTCGGCGAGGCAGACCTCGCACTGGAACAGCTCGGCCTCGTCCAAACCCTGCTCGGCGAGAAATGTCCGGAGAATGCGGGTGGCGGATCTCGCGTCCGCCAACTCGCACTTGAAGACGACGCGATTGGACACCCCGCGCTCGGCCGGAAGGATCGGGTCGTTCATGTGGGGAGCGAGGGGCGCTGGCGCGCACTGCGGGGCGGCTGCCGTCGCCAGCGGCGCACCCGCGGCTGGCGGCGGCCGGCGAGGCACAGGCGCCGGGGACTGGTGACGGCGGGCATGGCTCAGCGGCGGGCGATTTCGTAGAGCTGGTGCAGCTGGGTGAGTTCGAACAGCTGCTGGATGGGCGGGCGGGGATTGAGGAGCCGCAGGGTGACGCCGTCGCGCGACGTGTTCGCGGCCTTGTACAGCGCAAACAGCGCGCCCAAGCCTGAGCTGTCGACGAATCGCGTCTGCGACAGGTCGATCTCGATTGAATCGGGCGAGCGCGGCATCGCGGCGCGAACCTCATCGCGAAATTGCGACGCGTTGACCGCGTTCAGTTCCGCGATTTCGCTCACGCGGAGCGAGTTGCCTTCATGCTCGATTTTCATGGGTTCCTTTCGTTGCGAAGTGTTGGGTGGCCGGGCGCCGTGCGCCGGAGGCCGGGTCAAATTTCCTGTTTCGGGACAAGTTCGTGCAGCGGGACGGCCGCCTCCCTCCGCCGGCTGCCCCAGATCGGCCACGCCATCGCGGCCCGGAGCAGCGCGCGGGAGAGAATGAAGGAATTCAGACGCCAGCCGGCGTTGACGGCGTAGTAGCTGGCATGCGCGCACGCGTCGGCGCTGAATCCGTCCGGACAACCGTGCGCATCGGCGAGCGAGATCAGGCCCACCGGAGCGGTCAGCCAGAGGCGTTCGAAGTCATTCGACAGATTCAGCGCCTGGGTCGGTCGGAGCGGCCGGTTGCCCACCCAGGTCAGATCGCCGCGGACCACGCTCCAGAATTGCGGCCAGCGTCGCAGCCAGTTGCGCGCACCGGTGAGTTCGTAATATGCGAAGGTCTCGGTCGCATCGCGTCGACGGCGGCATGGGCACCGCACGCCCAGCCGGAGCTGCCAGGGAGAATCCCCGCGCAGGAGGGACCAGACGATCACGAGCAGCGCGAACGGAGTCATTGCGAGCAGCGCCACCAGCGCGGCGAGGCGCCCGGGTAGCGACGGGCGGGCTGCGGACCGACGGCGGGTGCCGACGTGGGACAGCAGGAAGGCATCGGGCACGTCGACCGACGAGCCGGTCTGCCAGTTCAACAGCAGGCTGCCGCGGGCGATCGAGTTTTGGACGAGCACGAATTCGCCGACGTAGGTGTCGCTTTCCACCACGCTTTCCCTCACCCGGGCCGCGCGTTCCACCACCACCCCGGCGTCGATGATCGCACCCGGACCGATTTCCGCGTCGGGTCCGATCTGGACGAAGTCGCCGATCCAGCAGGGCGCCGCAAGCCGCGCGGACGGCGCGATCTCGGCGCGCAGCCCCACCCAGATTCCCGGGCTGGTTTCGCGGGGCCCGACCCGTCCGGCCGTTGCCGCATGCGGGATCCAGGCCCTCACGGCCGCGAACCAGCCGGCATAGGAGTCGAAGAGCGGAAGGTCGGCCCGTCCCGGAAGGTGGTCGATCACGGTCACGTCGGCCTCCGCGAGCCAGCCGTCGGCTTCGGTGGTCCGGTATTTGGCCCGGGTCTCGTCCACGCCGGGTTCCCGCGGGGTGGGAACGAGTTCAATCTGAATTCCCCAACGGCTGCCGTCCCCCAGAAGCCGGCGCAGGGTGCCGGGCCGGTCGCAGGCCAGGATCGTCACCTGCGTGGCGCGCCGGGCGACCAGGTCCTCGATCCAGTATTCAATCAGCGGGCGGCCGAGCACCGGCGCCGCCGCCAGCGGAGTGGCGGTGGCGAGGTGGCTCGCACCGGGACGTTCGCCGGGACAGATGAGAAGGGCTTTCATCAATAGGCTCCGTTGCCGGACAGGACGGCGGGGATCGTCTTGAGCAGGATTTTCACATCCTCCCGGAGGGAGTGGCTCTCGATGTACCGCACATCGAGCCGCACCTGGCCGGGAAAATCGATTTCGGCGCGCCCGCTGATCTGCCACAGACAGGTGATGCCCGGCCTGACGGCCAGACGCCGCCGGTCGGCGAGCGAGTAAAGCGCGACCTCGCGCGGGACGGGCGGTCGCGGGCCGACCAGCGACATGTCGCCCCGGAGAACGTTCCAGAACTGCGGCAGCTCATCGAGCGAGTACTTCCGCAGCAGCCGGCCGATTCGCGTGACCCGGGGATCGGCCTTGATCTTGAACGTCACGCCGTGCGCGTGGTGGTTCTTCGCGAGCAGTTCCTGCAGCCGCTGTTCCGCGTCGGCGCGCATCGACCGGAACTTGATCATGCGGAACGTCCGGCCGAACTGTCCCACCCGGACCTGGCGGAAAAACACCGGGCCCCGGTCCTCGAGCTTGATCAGCACGGCGATGGTGGCGAAAACCGGCGAAAGCAGCGCCAGGGCGACGGCGCTGCCCACGACGTCGAGGCCCCGCTTGGCGGATTGCGCGCCACGCACGACGCATTGCCAGCTGAACCGCTTCCAACGCGCATACAGCCTCTGCCGCGTCCGCCCCCACGGGGTGGTGAACGCGGCAAAGTGGTCCAGCGCTTGCGGTGGTAACGTGCGCTCAGTTGGCATAGGCGTAGTCCACGAGTCGGGCGGAAAGGTCGTTGCGGAAAGTCTCGCGTCCCCCGCAAGGCAGCACGCCGCGGGCGGAGAGCAGGGGCCAGAGCGCCGCGGCCAGCCGGTCGGCATCGGCGGCCTGGAAGGGCTGCGCCAGCACGACATCGGCCCAGCGTCGCTGCGGCTCCACATACCGTGCATGCATCGGCGTCACGCTGGCCTGGATGCGGCTCCGGACCGCCGCGGGGGCGTAGCCACGCTCGGCGGTGTCGCGCGCCAGGCGCCGGGAAAACCGGAGGTTCTCGGGTGCATCGAGGAAGATGCTGAGGTCGAAAAGCCGCCGCACCTCCGGCGGGCGCAGGAGCCACAGTCCTTCGACGAGCACGACGGGCGCGGGGCTCCATCGGCGCGTCTCGGCGCGGCGCGAATGCGTGGCGAAGTCATACTGCGGCACCGCCGTGCTCGTGCCCGCGCGACCCGCGCGCAGGACGCGCCCGGCGTCGGACCAGTCGATGGCGTGCGGAACATCGAAGTTCAACCGGGCGCGCCGCGACGGCGGGAGATGCGACCGGTCGCGGTAGAAATCGTCGAGCGCGAGGTGGCAGGCCTTTTCGCCCAGGATCGCGCAGAGCCGGCCGACCAGCCATGTCTTGCCGGCGCCGCTGCCACCCACGATGGCGATCAACAGATTGTCGTTCGTCGCGCTCATGGGACGTGGGCGGCAGCCCCGGCGGCATGGGGCCGCCCGGCGCCGGTCACCCGGTGGAAAAGATCCTCGAGACCGCCGATGTACTTCGGAAAACCGAATCGTTCGCCCACCCACTGGCGCCCGTGCTCGCCCATCTTGCGCGCCAGCGCCTTGTCGCGCAGCAGTTCCTCGATGCTGGCTGCGTACCGCGTCCGGTCCATCCACGGGACGAGGAAGCCGTTCCAGCCATCCAGCAGCCACTCGCGGATCGCCCCCGCATCGAATGCGATCACGGGCAGGCCGTAGCGCATCGCCTCGAGGCCGACCGCTCCGAACGGTTCCGGCCACACCGAACTCATGAGCGCGACGCTGGCGTCGTGATAGTATCCGGCGATCGCGTCCTGGGGCACGAATCCGGCGAATCTCACCCGGTCGGCCAGGCCCAGGCTGCGGCTGAGCTGCTCGCAGTGCGCGCGATGATTGCCATCGCCGAGAATGACACATTCAAAGACCTGCCGCACCTGCGCGAGCGCCTCGAGCAGCACGTCGACGCCCTTCCCGCGGATGATCTGGCCGGCGTACACCAGCCGGTTGCGCGGGCTGAAGGTGGGCCGGATGTTCGCCTCGGGCGGGGTGGGCACCGGCGCGTGAATCTCCACCTGGTCCTCCGTGAAGCCGTTCCGGATCAGTTCCTCCCGCATGTAGTTGCTCGCGACGACCACGCGGGCGAACCGGCGGTTGAGCTCGATCTCCCGGCGCTTCTCGCCGTAGCTCAGCCACTGCACGGGAATCCGGCCGTTGCGGTCGCGCGCCAGCACCGCTCCGCAGGGAAACACGCAGAAGGGCGAGGCGGCCCGCGTGCAGATCTGCCGGGTGAGGGGATGATACTTGTACCCGCGCATGCAGTACAGGTCGTGGTCGTGGACCATCCGCACCACCGGTGCGGGGGACGCCGTCAGCGCCTCCACCACGCCGAGGTCGGCCATCTTGTGCACGAAGACGACGTCCGGCCGGAAATCGGCGAGCGCCGCCCGGACCGCCGGCAGGCCTCCCTGGGGCGGAAGCGAGAAACGTTCCACGAAGACCTCGTTCCACTTCTGCTCCTCGCGGCCGGTGGACGCGCCGTGCAGGATCGCCGGCGTGTGGCCGCGGCGCTTCAGCTCGGTCGCGGTGAGAAGCACGTTGGCTTCCGCGCCGCCAAGCGCGCCAAATCTTTCGTGAACAAACAACAATCGCATGGCTGGAGGTGGGGGAGGGAGCGGGGACCTTTCGTTGTGTGACGGAAGAGTAACGGAACGGCCACGGGGGGTGGAGTGGGTGAACACCCAAAAGCCTTTACGGTGAGACCCTCACCGGCGCCTCCGGGCGGCGGTTCCCCGGCCGGCCGAGGGGCGTCCGGCGGGCGGGGCGCGAGATGGGGTTAATCCCTACTTCGCCGGTCGCTGTCCGCCCTATTCTGAGCGTCCGGAGAACCGGATACAGTGAGGGCAAGACCGCATGTCCGCCGGATCCACCTCCGTCCTCGCTCCTCTCCAGCCGATGAAAAAGAAGCCCGAGTTCAAGATCCAGAACATCACCCACCCGTCGACGCCGCTGGCGGACTACAATGATCCGCTGCTCCGGGAACTCGTGTCCCATTTGCGCCAGAATCGCACGCAGTTGCGCGAGGAATGGGCCCGTCGCATCACCGATGCCCAGCTTCTCACCGCGATGACGAAGGAGGAGATCTTTTCCGAGGCGACCTCCGTGTACGACAACTACGTCGAGGTGCTGGAAACGGGCAGCGTCGAGGCGCTGCAGGCCTATGCCAGGAATCTCTCCGAGCGGATCATTCCCCGCGGGGTCGAGACCCATGAGGTGGTCGGCATCGTGCTTTTGCTGCGCGACGTTCTGGCCCGGTCGCTGTTCAAGAAGTACCACGACAATTTCGAGCTGCTCAACCGCGTGCTGGATTCCTACGAGCCGGCGGCAAATCGCATCGCCAATACCGTGGCGGTCAGTTTCGTGCAGGAGCGCGAGCGCGTCATCCGGCAGCAGCAGGAGGCGATCCGCGAGCTCTCCACGCCAATCCTCCAGGTGCGCGAACGTCTGCTGATCCTTCCGATCATCGGCGTGATCGACGCGCACCGGGCGCGGCAGCTGACCGAGCAGCTGCTGCGGGGGATCCGGGCGAATCGGGCCAAGGTCGTCGTGGTCGACATCACGGGTGTGCCCACGATCGACCAGACCGTCGCCAATCACCTCGTGAAGACCGTCGAGGCATCGCGCCTGATGGGGGCGAGCGTGATCATCACCGGGCTTTCCGCCGAGATCGCGCAGACGCTCGTCACGATCGGAGTCGATCTCAGCAAGATGAACGCGGTCGGTGATCTGCAGGGTGGTATCGAGGAGGCCGAGCTGCTCCTCGGTTACAAGGTGATCAGCGTCGCGGAGCTGGCTCCCGTCGCCAGGGGGGGCGCCGAGGCGAAATCGGCGTGACTTCGAACGCCAGCGCCAAGCACCCCCCGGTCATGCAGGTCCCGGTTCTGAAGCAGGGCGATTACCTCATCGCGAGCATCCAGTCGGTGCTCTCCGATGCCGATCTGATCCAGTTGCGCGACAATCTCGGCGCTCGGGTCGGCGACTATCGCTCCCGTGGGGTGATCATCGACGTCACCGTGCTCGATGTGATCGACTCCTTTGCCACGCGGATGCTGCGCGGCATCGCGCATATGCTCAAATTGCGCGGGGCTGAAACCGTGATCGTCGGCATCCAACCCGACGTCGCATTTGCCATGGTCCAGCTGGGACTGACGCTCGAGGGCGTCGGCACGGCGTTGGATCTCGAGGAGGGGCTCGCTTATCTGAATACCAAGACAAAGCGGGTTGCGGTTGATGGAGACTGAAACTCAAACCGCGATCAATTCCGCCGTCGACATCGTCACCGCCCGGCAGCGGGGTCGCGCGCTCGCGCTCGAGCTGGGGTTCAACGGTGCCGACGTCACGCTCATCGCCGCGGCGATCTCGGAGGTGGCGCGAAACATCGTCGACCACGCCAAATGCGGGGAGATCCTGATGTCCTCCGTCAACGGCCAGAGCGGAGGGCGGCCCGGGATCCAGATCATCGCCCGCGACCAGGGGCCGGGGATTCGCGATGTGGCGCAGGCGATGCAGTACGGATATTCCACCCGGAAGGGTCTGGGGGTCGGGCTGCCGGGCGCGAAGTGGCTGATGGACGAGTTCGACATCTCGTCCGAGATCGGCCGCGGAACCACGATCACGATGCGAAAATGGAAGCGCTGAGGATCGAAACCGGCCTGCACCGCCTTCCGGGCATCGAATGGAGCGTCGCCGCCCGGCCGCTTCCTGGCGAGACCGTGTCCGGCGACCGGCACGTCGTCGCCCCCTCCCGGGCGGGAGCGCTGCTGGCCGTGATCGATGGTTTGGGCCACGGGGACGAGGCGACGGTGCCCTCGCGCCGGGCTTCCGAGATTCTGTCCGCCGCGAGCGACGAGTCCGTCGTCAGTCTGGTCCAGCGGTGCCATCGGGACCTGCGCGAGACGCGGGGGGCGGCCATGACCGTCGTTTCGTTGAACCGGCAGGAGCGCACGGCCTCGGTGCTCGGCGTGGGTAATGTCGAGGCGGTGCTGGTCCGCGCCGCACCCGGCGCCCAGCCGGCGCGCGAGACCGCGCTGCTGCGGAACGGCGTGGTCGGTTTTCAGTTGCCGGTCCTCCAGGCGAGCGTCTGGCCGGTCGGGCCCGGTGACCTGCTCCTGTTCGCGACGGACGGCGTGAAGGAGGATTTCGGCGACCGCGTCAGCCCCCTGTCGGTGCTGCCTCGTCTGGTGGAACGGATCCTGACCGAGAAATGGCGTGGCACCGACGATGCGCTGGTGCTCGCGTGCCGAATCCTGCCCGGGGATGAAGACTAGCACCTGGACAACCCTCGTCGCGTCGTACCGCGCGGCGCTCTCCACCTACGCCGCGAGCGGCGAGGAGCAGCACCTGCAGGCGGCGTACGAGCTGGGCCGGGAGGCGCTCAGCCTTGGTCTCGGCGTGCTCGACATGGCCCGTCTGCACCAGGAGGCCCTGCTGGCCGTCGTCGCGTCCACGATCGCGCCCGTGGCGACCGTGCGGCTGGCGAAGGCGGTCGAGACGTTCCTGATGGAGGCGTTGTCGCCGTTCGAGGCCGCGCACCGGGGATTCCGCGACGCATGCGACCGGCTCCGCCTGTTGAACGAGACACTGAAGGAGCGCAATGCCCAGCTGGCGCTGGCGAATGTCCGGCTCGAGGAGGAAATCGTCGGGCGGCGCGCGGCCCAGGAGGCCGCCGAGGACTCCGAGCTCAAGTTCCGGTCGGTGGTCGAATCGGCCCGTGATGGAATCGTGACGATCGACGCGGCGGGTCACATCGTCGCGCTGAACCACGGGGCTGAAGCGATGTTCGGATACCGGCGTGCCGAGCTCATCGGTCGCACGTTCACGCGGCTCCTGCCATCGCGCTGGCGCGTGTCCGCGCGTTACCGGCTGCGGCGTCTCGTCGCCGGAAGCGGTGAAGGCCTGCTGCGGCATTCGCTCGAGGCACGCGTCCGGCACCGGGACGGGACGGAGTTTCCGGTGGAGCTCTGCCTGGCGACCTGGAGGACGCGCGAGCGCGTCTTTTTCACCGGCATTGTCCGCGACATCCGCGAGCGCAAGCAGGCCGAGCTGGCGCTGCGCGAGAGCCGCGAGCACTACATGAAGCTGTTCACGGAGGCGCGGACGATGCAGGAAAACCTGCGCCTGCTCTCGAACCAGGTCCTGACCGTCCAGGAGGAGGAGCGGAAACACATCAGCCGGGAACTGCATGACGAGATCGGCCAGACGCTCACGGCGGCCAATGTCAGCATCGCCCTGCTCCGGAAGCACGCGCACGCGGATGCGGAGTTCGCCCGGAAGGTCGAAACCGCGCAGCGACTGCTCGAACAGAGCATGGACATGGTGCACCGCTTTGCGCGCGAGTTGCGGCCCTCGATGCTCGACCACCTCGGGCCGTTCGCGGCGCTCCAGAATTACGTCAACGCGTTTGTCGAGCGCACCGGCATCGCGGTCGAACTCGAGAACCGGGCCGACCTCGAACGGCTCGACCTGCAGCAGGGAACGGTGCTCTACCGGATCGCGCAGGAAAGCCTGACCAACGTCTTCAAGCATGCGCAGGCCACGCGGGTCGCCATCCGGCTGGATACGCGCGACGCCGCCGTGTGCATGGAGATATGCGACAATGGCCGGGGAACATCCGGCAGCGCGGTGTCGTCCGCTCCCGGGCGGCAGCGGCTCGGGCTCCTCGGCATGCAGGAACGCGTCCGGCTCGTGAACGGCCATTTCACCCTCGAGTCGGCCCCCCGGCGGGGGACCACCGTCCGGGTGCTCATCCCTTTTCCCCCCAAACTACCGATGGGTCGCGGGACCCCGTCTCATCCTACAACCGAACCACGTGGTTCAAGCTACCATACCTCACATGAACAAGATCAATGTGTTGCTCGCTGACGATCACACCGTCGTGCGCCAAGGCCTGCGTTCGCTGCTCGCCGCGGAGCCCGACATCGAAGTCGTCGGAGAAGCCGAAAACGGCCGCCAGGCCGTCCAAATGGCCAAGACGCTGACGCCGGACGTCGTCATCATGGACATCGCCATGCCTCAGCTCAACGGGCTCGAGGCCACGCGCCAGATCATCAAGGAAAGCATCCCGACCAAGGTGCTGGTGCTGTCGTCCTACAGCGACGACGAATACGTGCACCAGCTCACCGAGGCCGGAGCGGCCGGCTACCTCATCAAGCAGACCGCGGCGAACGACCTGATCAAGGCGATCCGCGAGGCCTACAAGGGCAACGCCTTCTTCAGCCCTTCGATTTCGAAGCGGCTCCTCGACTATTACCGCGAGGCCTACCTGAAGGGGAAGCCGATCAAGAAGCACACCGAACAGCTCACGTCGCGCGAGTTGGAGGTGCTCCAGCTGGTCGCGGAGGGGAAGGTCAACAAGCAGATCGCCGCCGACCTCTGCATCAGCATCAAGACCGTCGAGAAGCACCGGCAGCAGGTGATGAACAAGCTGAACATCCACGACGTGGCGGGGCTGACCCGTTACGCCATCTCCCGCGGGATCATCGAAAGCACGCCGCAGCTCGTCTGAGGCCCCGGTAAGGCGCGGATTCCATGCCGCGCCTTACCCCGGTCGGCGCGAGCAAGGCCGCTGCCCGAAGATGGGATCCTCGAACGGGTCACTCTCGGCCACGTCATGGTGACGCAATTGGTACCGCTTCTGGTTTGAAGCCGGGCGGCCCGCGCCAACAGTGGCCGGATGGTCAAAATCACCGGCGAATATCAGGGAGACTTGCATTGTCAGGCCCGGCACGAGCCTTCGGGCAACGTGCTGGTCACCGACGCCCCCAAGGACAACCAGGGGCGGGGCGAGGCGTTTTCGCCGACCGATCTCGTTGCCACCGCCTTTGCCACCTGCATCGCGACCACGATGGCGATCGCAGCGCGTAAGCATGGCGTGGAACTGCGGGGCCTGCGTTACGAGGTGACGAAGGAGATGTCGACCGACGCGCCCCGGCGCATCGCGCGGCTCGCGACCCAGATCTGGATGCCCATTCCGGAAAGTCATCCCGCCGCCAAGCCCCTGGTCGGAGCCGCCCATGCGTGCCCCGTGCACCAGAGTCTGCACCCGTCGGTCGAAAAACCGATCGTGTTTCACTGGGCGGCAGCCTGAACGCCGTCCCGAAATTCCGGCCCGCCTGAGGTCCTTATCGGGCTGCGGTCGGTTCGGCCTCGAACCGGTACGTGGTGTTGAACACGAGATCGATGCGCCTGGATACGTAGACCCGGACTTTCAAGGTGCCGCTTTTCGGGTCGTGCGGCGTGGCCCGCCCGGTGACCCGTCGCTCGACCCCATCCGAACGCACGGCGTGCCCCGTGAAGTCCAGTGGCCGGCCAGCCGCCAGTCCGGCCAGTTGTGCATCGGTCACGTCCACCGTGAGGCTGCCCTTCTCGCTGTAGAAGAAGAACGGGAACACGCGTGCGGCATACGGCGCGACGTAGGTGTTCCCCCGGCGGACGAAGGTCGGCATCGTCATCGCCACCGTCCCCACGTAAATCGAGGTCTTCGTCGGCGCGACCTCGACCCGGGCGTAATCGCCCGCCGGTTCCGCCCTTGCGCCCGCGGCCGCCGACATGACGGCAAGGGCGAAAAACAGTGCGCGTGCGAACATCCGGGGGACTGTGGTCCGGCGGGGCGGAGCGGCAAACATCTTTCGCGTTGCGCGGCGCCGGGGCGCCGCGTCATCTCTTCGGGTCATGGCCAAGCCTTCCCACGCAACCTGGGGCGGCCGGTTCAGCACCGGCCCAGCGGAGTTGATGTTGACGTTCAGCGAGTCGGTCTCGTTCGACCGCCGGCTCGCACCGTTCGACATCGCCGGAAGCAAGGCCCACTCGGCCATGCTGGCGCACGTCGGACTGATCACGGCCGCCGAGCGGAAGGCGATTCATGCGGGACTGGACGCCATTCTCGCCGAGATCGAGGCGGGGCGGTTCATCTGGGACACGAAGCTCGAGGACGTGCACATGAACATCGAGCAGGCGCTGACCCGGCTGGTGCCGGCGGCCGCCAAGCTGCACACCGCCCGCAGCCGCAACGACCAGGTCGCGACCGACATGCGGTTGTTCTTCAAGCACGCCTGCGCCGTGCTGGGCGACCGGCTGCTCCAAGCCGAGCGGGCGCTCCTCGCGACGGCCGAGGCGAATCGCGCGGTGCTCATTCCGGGTTACACGCACCTGCAACGCGCCCAGCCGGTTTTCCTCGCCCACCATTTGTTTGCCTGGCTCGAGATGCTCGATCGCGACCGGCAGCGCCTGGCCGAGGTGGCCGCCCATGCGAACTGGTGTCCGCTGGGATCCGGCGCCATCGCCGGCACCACGCTGCCAATCGACCGGGAATTCACCGCGCGGGCGCTCGGATTCGTCGATGCGAAAGGACGGCCGCAGGTGACGCGGAACTCGATGGATACCGTCGCGGACCGGGATCTCTTCATCGAGTTTGCCGGCGCTTGCGCGCTGTTTGGCGTCCACCTCTCCCGCATCGCGGAAGACCTGATCCTCTGGAGCAGCGCCGAGTTTCGGTTTGTCGACCTGCCCGATGCGTTTTGCACCGGTTCGTCACTCATGCCGCAGAAGAAGAATCCCGATTCCTGCGAGCTGCTGCGGGGCAAGTCCGCGCGGCTCCAGGGCAACCTGCACACGCTGCTCACGCTCGCGAAGGGACTGCCGCTGACCTACAACCGGGACCTGCAGGAGGACAAACCGCCGGTGTTCGACAGCTTCGACCAGGCTTCGATTTGTGCGGAAGTGCTGGCCGGGACGCTGGCGGGCATGACGGTGCACCGCGAGCGGTGCGCCGCGGCGGTCCGGGACCCGGCGTTGCTGGCGACGGATCTCGCGGACTATCTCGTGCTCAAGGGGGTGCCCTTCCGGGACGCGCATCACGCCGTGGGCGCCGTCGTGCGACTGGCCGAGAAGAACGGGGTCGAGTTGCACCGCCTGACCACGACCGACGTGCGCCAGGTCCACGCCGCGTTCGCGGAGGATTGGGCGGAGGTCTTCGATCTGCGGCGGGCGATGGCGAAGCGCGAGGGCACGGGTATGCCCGGTCCGAAGCAGGTGGCGCGGCAGTTTGCGCGCTGGCGTTCGGAATTGCGCGCCGCCGGGCGAAAATAGGTTTTTCGCCGCGCGAGAGCCGATGGCCAAGGTCCACATCCTTCCGGATCGCGTCGCCAACCAGATCGCGGCGGGCGAGGTGATCGAGCGGCCGGCCGCCGTCGTGAAGGAATTGGTGGAGAATGCCCTCGACGCCGGCGCCACCCGCATCGAGGTCGAGTTTCGCAGCGGAGGCCGCTCGCTCATCCGGGTGGAGGACAACGGTTGTGGCATGTCACGGGACGACGCCCTCCTCGCCCTCGAACGTCACGCCACGAGCAAGATCGTCGAAGCGGCCGACCTGGACCGACTGGCGAGTTATGGGTTTCGCGGCGAGGCGCTGCCCTCGATCGCCAGCGTCTCGCGGTTCCAGCTCCAGACCCGGGAGGAAGGCGCGGACGCCGGGACCGAGATTCTCGTGAACGGGGGCAAGTTTGTCCACGTGCGGGATTGCGGCCGGCCCGTCGGCACGCGGATCGAGGTGGCCCATCTCTTCAATTCGGTTCCCGCCCGGCGGAAGTTCCTCAAGACCGACCAGACCGAGGCGGCCCACATCGTGCATTGCGTGCGACTGTACGCGCTCGCCTGCGCCGGCACGTCGTTCACGCTGATCGAGGACGGCCGGGTGATCTTCCGGTCTCCGCAATGCGACACGCTGGCGGCCCGGATCGCCGAGATCTTCGGGCGGCAGATTGCCGAGGGACTCGTCGATCTCGAGGCGGCCGAGGCGGGCCAGCGGATCGCCGGCTTGATCGGCCGGCCCGGCATCGGCCGCGCGACGCGGCACGAGATGATCGTGTTCGTCAATTCGCGCCCGGTTGACAGCCGGACGCTCAATTACGCGCTCATCGAGAGTTACCACGAATCGCTGCCGAAAGGGCGCTACCCCCTCGCGTTCGTGTTTTACGAATGTGATCCCGCGTCGGTGGACGTGAATGTGCATCCGGCGAAGCGCGAGGTGCGGTTTCGGAGCGAGGGGCAGGTCCGCGGATTCGTCATCCGGGCGGTGCTGGAACGACTGCGGGAACTTGGCGTCGGGAGCGCCCCGGCCGAACTGCCGGCCGCTCCGGATCAAGGGCCGGTTCCCCCGGGGAACGAGGGCGCCTATCCTCCGGCATCGGGTGTCGGCGCCGCCGCGCCGACGCCGGCCCCCGTCGCTCCGCCACTCCTGCGCCGGGCCGACCTGGGGGCGATGGTCGAGCCGCCCCCGAGGGCGCCGGTGGTGTCGGCGTCGCCGGGTTTGTCCACCGCCGTCCCGGTCCGCCCGGACGCGCCGGTGGCGCCGCCGGCCCCATCGTCGCCGACCTGGCGTTACGTTGGCCTCGCGCATGGCACCTACGCACTGTTCGAAACCGCCTCGGGTCTGGTGCTCCTCGACCGAAGGGCGGCGCACGAGCGGGTCTGGTTCGAACGGCTGCGCGAGCAGTTCCGCGCCGGCTCGGTTCCGAGCCAGCATCTCCTGCTGCCGGTGCCGGTGGAATTCGACGCGATCGGCGCCACGCTGCTGCTGGACCGGCTGAAATTTCTCCGGGCGCACGGCTTTGAAGTGGCGGAGTTCGGCCGGAATTTTTTTCGGATCGAGGGGGTGCCGGTCTGGATGGAACCGGCCGATGCCGAATCTTTCCTCCGGGATCTCGTCGGGGCGTTTCGGAACGGCTCCATCCCGGATCGCGACACCTCGCTGGCGGACGACGAACTGGCCCGGCTCGCCGTGGCGAAGGCGGTGCGTCTGCCCGCCCAGGCGGGCGAGGAGGAGCTCCGGTCATTGGTCGCGCAGTTGTTCGCAACCCGCACACCGCTGACCAGTCCCGCGGGTCGCCCGACCTACATCGAGCTCAATCACGGCGAGCTCGCGCGCCGGTTCCAGCGGGTTCCGTGACCGATTTCCCGGCTGGGATCCGGCGGGAGCCGCATTAATGGAATTCCTAAGTCCTCGCCGGTATTTCTAAGTTTCTCACCGATCCTGCGCTCGCGCTGGCGCGATTCTTGTTTCTAGATACTGCACCTTTCCCATGGCCACTGCCGCGAAAAAGACTTCTCCGCGTTTAGCATCGCCGGCCACTCCGCCGGTGACCCCCGGTGCGAGCACCACGCCCTTCGAACCGGGCGAACTGGCCGGGGCGATCCACCATCCCGGCGCCGCGGGTGCCGACCCGGTCGCCGTGCTGCGTTCGCTGATCCTCCGCCACCTCGTGTCGACGCTGGCCCGTCACGCCGGTTCCGCGACACCGCGCGACTGGTGGGTGGCGACGACCCTGGCCGTGCGTGACACGATCCATGAGCGGATGATCGCCACGCAGGCCGTGCACAACGCCCAGAACGTGCGGCGGGTCTACTATTTTTCGCTCGAGTACCTGATGGGAAGACTGTTCGGGAACAACCTGTTCGCGACCCGCCTGTTCGACACCGCCGCCGCGGCGCTCACCTCCCTGGGGCAGGATTTCGAGCAGATCCGCGAGGCGGAGGTCGACATGGGGTTGGGCAACGGCGGCCTCGGCCGGCTGGCCGCTTGCTTCCTCGATTCCCTCGCGACGCTGGACTACCCGGCGCTCGGCTACGGGATCTACTACGAATTCGGTCTCTTTCGGCAGGTCTTCGTCAACGGCGCCCAGGTCGAACACCCGGACAACTGGAACGTGTTTGGCGATCCCTGGGAGGTCGTCCGGCCCGAATACACCCAGGAAATCCAGCTCTACGGCCGGGTGGACAATGTTTTCGACGATCGCGGGAACTGCCGTCCGCGCTGGGTGGATACCAAGACCCTGCTCGGCGTTCCGCACGACATCCCGATCGCGGGGTTCGGGACCAAGACCGTGAACCTGCTGCGCCTCTGGTCGTCGCGGGCGACCGAGGACTTCGATCTCGCGGCCTTCAACCGCGGCGGTTACGTCGAGGCCGTGCGGGAGAAGGCGGTGGGCGAAACCATCTCGAAGGTCCTTTACCCGAACGACAAGACGGAGAACGGCAAGGAGCTGCGGCTCGTCCAGCAGTACTTCTTTGTCGCCTGTTCGCTGCGCGACATTCTCCGCCGCCATTTCCGCACGCCGGGCAATTCCTGGAACAACTTCCCGGAAAAGGTCGCCGTTCAGCTCAACGACACGCATCCCGCCATCGCCATCGCGGAACTGATGCGGATCCTGCTCGACGAGCATGCGATGGCCTGGGAACCGGCCTGGGACATCGTCACCCGCACCTTTGCCTACACGAATCACACGCTGCTGCCCGAGGCGCTCGAAAAATGGGGCGTTCCGCTCTTCGAGCGGGTGCTCCCGCGCCATCTCCAGATCATCTACGAGGTGAACGACCGGCTGATGCGGGTGGTGGAGGAGAAGTGGCCGGGTGACAACGTGAAGAAACGCGTGTGCTCGTTGATCGAAGAGGACGGCCACAAGCTCGTGCGGATGGCAAACCTCGCCGTCGTTGGTTCGCACGCGGTGAATGGAGTGGCCGCGTTGCACACGGCGCTGTTGAAGAAGTCGCTCTTTCCCGAATTCGACGCGCTTTATCCCGGGAAATTCCAGAACAAGACCAACGGCATCACGCCGCGGCGCTGGCTCTACAAGGCCAACCCCCGGCTGTCGGAGCTGATTGGCCGGAAGATCGGCCACGGCTGGGTGCGCGATCTGGAGCAGCTGCGGGCGCTCGAGCAGTATGCCGACGATCCCGAGTTTCAGCGCGAGTTCATGGCGATCAAGCGGGCCAACAAGGCGGACCTCGCCGCGCTGATCAAGATCGAGTGCGGTGTCGACATTTCGCCGGATGCGATGTTCGACGTCCAGATCAAGCGTCTGCACGAATACAAGCGGCAGCACCTGAACCTGCTGCATGTCATGGCGCTGTACCGGCGCCTGCTGCAGCACCCGGACCTCGACGTCGTACCCCGCGTCTTCATTTTCGCCGCCAAGGCGGCACCCGGTTACGAACTGGCGAAGAACATCATCCGCGCGATCAATGTGATCGGCGCCCGGATCAACGGCGACGCGCGGATCAACGGCAAACTGAAGGTCGCGTTCCTGCCCAACTACCGGGTCTCGCTCGCCGAGAAGATCATCCCGGCCGCCGACATTTCGGAGCAGATCTCGACCGCCGGCAAGGAGGCTTCCGGGACCGGCAACATGAAACTTGCGCTGAATGGCGCGCTCACGGTCGGGACGCTCGACGGCGCCAACGTCGAGATCCGGGAGGAGGTCGGCGACGACAACATCTTCATCTTCGGCCTGACCGTCGAGGAGGTCGAGGCGCTGCGGGCGCGCGGCTACAGTCCGTGGCACTATTATCATCAGGACGAGCAACTGCGGACGGTGGTCGACTGGCTGGGCAGCGACTTCTTCACGCCCGGCGAGCACGGGGCGTTCGCACCGTTGCACCACACGCTGCTTCAGGGCGGGGATCCGTTCATGGTGCTGGCGGATTTTCGCGCCTACGTGGACTGCCAGGCACGCGTCGATGCCGCCTATCGGGACAAGGCGGGCTGGGCGCGTCGCGCGATCCTGAACACCGCCCGGACGGGCAAGTTTTCGAGCGACCGGACCATCCGCGAATATGCGGACGAGATCTGGCATCTCACGCCGGTGCCCGTGAAATAGCACGCTCCGGGCGCTTGCTCCACCCGCGCCATGCGTGTGCCCGTGCCGGCCCTCCCGCTCCTCGTGCTGGGCGCGATTCTCCGGGCGGCGCCAGCCGGTTCCTCCGCGCTGCCGCCGCTCGAGGGCCGCGTCAGCGGGGAACTGTTGCTGGCGAAGCTGCCCGGCGCGCCGCCGCTGCGCTGGTCCGTCGACCTCCGGGCAAACAACGAAGCCGGGGGCGCCTCGCAGATTTCGGCGGAGGGAGAGGGCACAAAGCTGCGCGGCGAGGTTAAGGTCGATCTCCGGGGCGACGGGACGTGGCGGTTGACGTCGGCGACACTCGATCTCGCCCGGTGGCGGGGCGCATTTTCCCGCTGGGGCGGGACGATGATGGACGGGGTGGTCGTCACCGGCACGCTCTCGGTAACCGGTCATGGCACGTTGCAGCACGGCAGACCGTCGGGCGAGTTGCTCGTGGTCCTGCGCGATGGCGAGATCCGCAGTCCCTCCGGCGGCTGGCGGCTGACCGGCGTGTCCCTCAGCGGGAGCTTCGCCTTGGACGGCGATGCCGCGGGGTTTCGCAGCACCGCGCCGCTGACACTTCTCGTTCAGACGATCACGACGACGCGTTTTGGGGCGAGAAACCTGGGGATTTACGGACGCCTCGAAAATCCGAGCACGTTCGCCCTCTCCTCCGCACGGCTGGAGATCGCCGGTGGAGACATGACAGTCGCGCCGTGTCGGGTCGAACTGCACCCCTTCCAGATCGAGACTGACGTGACGGTGAATCGGGTCGGACTGCAGGACGTGGCGGCGCTGGTGCCCGACGCGCTTCGGTCGGCCCATGGCCGGATTGACGGCGTCGCGCACATTGGCTGGACGGCGGCCAGCGGCTTCGATGTCGGGGCGGGACACATCGTGTTGCGGCCAGATGAACCGGCGCAGGTCACGCTCCGGCCTTTCCCGGGGCTGTTTACCGGCAATCTCCCGACCTGGATGCTGACCCTCCCGGCCTGGCTGGTTCACTGGTCACTTCCGGGGTTGCGCCAGGCCGAACTGGGCCAGATTCCGATCAATGCGTCGTCCTTGCAGGTGACGTTCTCGCCCACACCGGATGCCGAGGGACGGACGGCGGTCATTCGCCTGACTGGAGTGCCGGATTATCACATCCAGACCCCGATCATGCTGCAGACGAACGTCCGCGGACCGCTGCGCACGTTCATCAAGCTTACGCACGCAAACAACGTCAGTGTCGGGGTGCACTGACGGAATCATGCATTGCCAGGTGCGTTCCGACGGCGCATGTTCCGCTGCCCATGAACCGCCGCTTGTGCATGCCTCTCCTCCTCCTCACGCTGATCGTGGGTGGTTGCCTGAGTGTCCAGGTAAAGCCGATCCACGTCACGGTTGACGTGAATGTGAAGGTCGATCGGGCGCTGAATGATTTCTTCGGCGACCTCGACAAGCACTCGACGACGCTGAATGTGCCGCAACCCTGATCACCATGAAATCCTCCCTCGTCTTTCGTCTCCTCTTTCTTGCCGTCAGCATGGTCCTGGGCGCGGCCGTCGTCCGGGCGGAGAATCTCGGTGCGGTCCGGGCGCGGATGGAGCAGCGGCAGGGGGCGGTCGATTCGCTCAAGGACCGAAAACTGGTGGGCGAGAATAATCGTGGCTACCTCGAAGCGCGGTCCAACCTGACGCCCGGTGACCAAAAAACGGTTTCCGATGAAAACGCCGACCGGCGGACCGTGTATGAGGCGCTGGCGGCCCAGACCGGAGCGAGCGCCGATGACGTCGGCCGGCAGCGCGCCGAGCAGATCGCGTCGCGCAGCAAGCGGGGCGTCTGGATCCAGGCGCAGGACGGCAGCTGGTCCGAAAAAGGCTGAACTGTCGTGCACCGGCTGGAGGGCGTTCGGACCAGTCGGAACGGACGCGCGGCCGACAGCCATGATGTCGCCGCCGAGGCTTGCAGTCGAGCGTCCGCGCGGCGAAGGATCGCGGCCGCTCTTTTTCGCGCATGAATCTTCGTTGCCTCTTCATCGGCTCGCTGGCCGCGATCGCGGCGTCGACCACCGCGGCCGCCGCGGGTTTCATGCCGGCGATTGTCTACGACATCGGCGGCAAATTTGACCGTTCGTTCAATCAATCGGCGAGCGTCGGTGCCGAGCGGTTCAAGAAGGAAACCGGCATCGGCATCCGCGAATTCGAGATTCGAAATCCCGCGGAGCGGGAGCAGGTGATGACCCAGCTGGCCCGGCGGGGGGCGACCATCATCGTCGCGATCGGATTCACCCAGGCATCGGCGGTGGAGCACGTCGCGAAGGAATTCCCGCACGTGGAGTTCACGCTGGTCGACGCGGTCGTGAACCTGCCCAATGTGCAGTCCGTCATCTTTCGCGAACAGGAATCGTCGTTCCTCTGCGGAATGGCCGCCGCCATGGCATCCAAGACGGGCAAGGTCGGGTTCGTCGGCGGCATGGACATCCCGCTCATCCGCAAATTCGCGCTCGGTTACGTGGCGGGGGTGCATTACGTGAATCCGCAGGCCGAGGTGATCGAGAACATGACCGGCACCACGCCGGCCGCCTGGGACGACCCGACCAAGGGGGCGGAACTCGCGCGCAGCCAGTTCGGCCGGGGGGCCGACGTCGTGTTTCATGCCGCGGGCGCGACCGGGATGGGGGTGCTGCAGGCCGCGACGGACGAGGGGAAACTCGGAATCGGGTGTGACAGCAACCAGGACTACCTGCACCCGGGGCATGTCCTCACCTCGGCGGTGAAGCGCGTGGACGTCGCGGTCTTCAAGGCGTTCACCGCCGCCAAGGCCGGCACCTGGAAACCCGGGGAGGTTGTGCTCGGACTGGCGGAGGAAGGCGTCGACTATTCGCTCGATGAATACAACCGGTCCGTCCTCACCCCCGCGATGGAAACACGGTTGAACGAGGCCAAGGCGGCGATCATCGCCGGCAAGATCAAGGTTCCGGAATACCGGGCGCCCTGATCCGCCCGCTGGCGCCGAGCCCGCGAAGACCTCGCGGGTCTGCCCGGATGAATCCAACCGCACGCCAAGAGCCGATGCCACCCGCGCTGGAATTGCGCGGAATCGACCGGCGTTTCGGAACGGTGCACGCCAACCGCGCCGTCAATTTTGCCGTCGCCCGCGGCAGCGTCCACGGCTTGGTCGGCGAGAACGGTGCCGGGAAATCGACGCTGATGAACATCGCGTACGGCATCCATCAGCCGGACGCAGGCACGATCCTCGTCGGCGGCCGGCCGGTTGTCCTCACCGAGCCCCAGGCGGCGATCGAGGCCGGCATCGGCATGGTGCACCAGCACTTCAGGCTGGTTGAAAATTTCACGGTGCTCGAAAACGTGATCCTCGGCGCCGAGGGGGGCACCCGACTCGCGACCGGTCTGGCTGCCGCCCGTCGGACGGTTGACGAGCTCGCCCGGGAATACGGACTCGATGTCCCCCTCGATCTGCCGGTCGGCGAACTGGCGGTTGGCGTGCAGCAACGGGTCGAAATCCTGAAGGCCCTTTTCCGGGGGGCCGAAATTCTCATTCTCGACGAGCCGACCGCCGTGCTGACGCCGCAGGAAACCGACGCGCTTTTCCGGATGCTGCGGCGGCTGCGGGAGCAGGGGTCCGCCATTATTCTCGTGACGCACAAACTGCGCGAGATCATGGCGGTCACCGACCGCGTGACCGTCATGCGCCAGGGAGCCGTTGTCGCGAACCTGTCCACGTCCGGGACGTCGCCCCGTGAATTGGCCGAAAAGATGGTCGGCCGGCCGGTGTTGCTGGACCTCGCCAAGGCGCCGGCTGCGCCGCGCGAACCGCTCCTGTCCGTGCGCAACCTGGAGGTCCTCGATGCGCGGGGAGTCGTTCGCGTGCGCGACCTGAGTTTCGATGTCCGTGCCGGCGAGATCGTGGGCATCGCCGGCGTGTCGGGCAACGGACAATCGGAACTGCTCGAGGCGATCGCGGGCATGCGGACGCCGCGACGCGGAACGATCACCCTGGGGAAACGGGAGGTGGCGGCCAGCGGGCTCGATGCGCGTGCGCGCCGCCGGTTGGGTCTGGCGCATGTTCCCGAGGACCGGTTGCGGTCAGGCGTGGTCGGCACGTATTCGGCCGAGGATAACCGGATCCTCGGGTATCAGGATCGGCGGCCGTTCCAGCGGGCTGGCATCCTGGTGCGCCGCGCGATCCGGGCGGCATGCGAACGGACGATGGTCGAACACGACGTTCGGCCGCCGCTGCCGCAGCTGCGCATCACGATGTTTTCGGGCGGCAACCAGCAGAAACTGGTGCTGGCGCGCGAAATCGAGGCCGATCCCGCCGTGCTCGTGGTCGGACAGCCGACCCGGGGCGTTGATATCGGCGCGATCGAGTTCATTCACCGGCGGCTGATCGCACTCCGCGATGCCGGCAAGGCAGTCCTGGTCGTTTCGGTGGAACTCGAGGAAATCCTGGCGCTCTCCGACCGGATCCTGGTCATGCACGCCGGCGGGATTGTCGGTGAGCTTGCCCCGTCGGATGCGACCGAGGAAAAGCTCGGGTTGCTCATGGCGGGCTTGCAGCCGGGAGGGGGCGAGTGAGAGCCGGCCGCATGCTTCCCCGCTGGGCCAGCCTTGCCGTTCTCCCGGCCGCGAACCTCCTCGTGGCACTGCTGATTTCGGCCGGGATCGTCCGACTGATCGGCGAGAGTCCCTGGGCGGCGCTCAAGCTGATGCTTGCCGGTTCGGTGGGCACGCCCGACGGAATCGGCTATATGCTGTACTACGCCACCAACTACGTTTTCACCGGGCTCGCCGTCGCGGTCGCGTATCATGCCGGTCTGTTCAACATCGGCGCGGAGGGCCAGGCCTATGTCGGCGGACTCGGGGTCGGATTGGTGGCGTTGTGGCTGGGCAACCATTCGCCGTGGCTCGTGCTCCCGCTGGCGTGCGTCGCCGGCGCCGTCTTTGGCGCCGCGTGGGCGTTCATCCCGGCCTGGCTGCAGGCCCGGCGGGGCAGTCACATCGTGATCACGACGATCATGTTCAACTTCATCGCGTCGGCATTGATGACGTACCTGCTGGTCAATCTCCTGATCAAGCCGGACCAGCAGTCGCCGGAAACCCGGGAATTTGGCGCGAATGCCTTCATGCCGCCGGCGACGGCGTGGCTGGGTCGGTGGGGAAAGGGTTTCGCCACCACGCCGCTGAATTTCGCCTTCATTCTCGCGGTAGTCGCGTCCGTTGGCGTGTGGTTCTTCTTGTGGCGCACCCGCTGGGGGTATGCGCTGCGGGTCGCGGGCGAGAACCCCCGGGCCGCGGTGTACGCGGGAATCGCGCCGGATCGCGTGATCATCGGCGCGATGCTCATTTCCGGTGCGCTGGCCGGAAGTCTCGGGTTGAACGAGCTGCTCGGCGCTCAGCATCGCATCCTGCTCGATTTTCCCGCCGGCGCGGGGTTCGTGGGCATCGCGGTGTGCCTGATGGGACGCAATCACCCGGTGGGGATCTTCCTCGCCGCCCTGCTTTTCGGGGCGCTCGCGCAGGGCGGATCGCAGCTCTCGTTTGACATGCCGAAGGTCAATCGGGACATGGTCGTGGTTATCCAGGGCCTGGTGATTCTGCTGTGCGGCGCGCTTGATCAGGTGTTTGCGCGACCGCTGGCCTGGATTCTCGGCCGCGGCAGGGAGCGGCCGGGCAACTGACGCGATGGAGACGTACACCTCAATCGTGCTCCTTGTCGCCGCGACCGTGCGGCTTGCCACGCCGCTTCTGCTCGCGGCGCTGGGCGCGATGTTCTCCGAGCGTGCCGGAGTCATCGACCTCGGAATCGAAGGCAAGATGCTCGGCGCGGCGTTTGCGTCCGCCGCGGTGGCCGCAGTGTCCGGCTCCGCTTGGCTGGGCCTGTTGGCGGGGATCGCCGCGAGCACGGCGCTGGCGCTGGTGATCGGGTTCACCTGCATCACGCACCGCGGCAACCAGGTCGTCGCCGGCATGGCGATCACGATCATGGTCTCGGGTCTGGCTCCCACGCTCGGACTGGCGTGGTTTGACCTGGGGGGGCAGACGCCGCAACTCGAGGCCCCCGGCCAGCGGTTTCTGGGCATCACCTGGCCCTGGGAGCACGTCGCGAGGGCGCATCCGGTGCCCGGGTTGATCTATGCCGAGGTGTTGAGCGGCCAGAACATCATCGTGTATCTGGCGGCGCTGCTCGTGCCGGTGGCGGCGTGGGTGTTGTTTCGGACGCGGTTCGGTCTGCGGGTGCGGGCGGTCGGGGAAAACCCGGACGCGGTCGACACCGCCGGAATTTCGGTGGTGTGGCTGCGGTATCGGGCGGTGCTGGTTTCCGGGGTCTTGTGCGGCGCGGCCGGCAGCTACCTGTCGACCGCGGCGAGCTCGGGGTTCATCCGCGACATGACGGCAGGGAAGGGGTACCTCGCGCTGGCCGCGCTCATCTTCGGCAAATGGCGGCCGTGGCCGACGTTCGGCGCCTGCCTGCTGTTCGCGTTTTCCGATGCGCTCGCCAGCCGTCTGCAGGGCGTGCCGCTGCCCGTGGTTGGTGTGGTGCCGGTTCAATTCATCCTCGCGCTGCCATACATCCTAACCGTCCTGTTGCTGGCCGGATTCGTCGGCAAAGCCTCGCCACCCCGGGCGATCGGCGTCCCCTACGAGAAAGAGTAGCGCCCGCCCCGCGCGCCCCCCCCGCCGACCCGAGACGTGCATTCTGAAGCAGAACGGGACGATGAGGCGCGCAGGAGCGGGTTTTTTCGCGATTTTTCGGGTCTCGGTGAATCGCGATTTGCCGTGATGTCTGTGGGGCGGATTGGCAGTTTGACGGGTGATGACCATTGCTGAACGTCTCGCGAAACATCTTGGCCGCACGCCTGACGTGTCGGCCGCAGCCTTTGTCGCGTCCAACGCCACCGTGATTGGCGACGTCCGGCTCGGCGCGTCGAGCAGCGTCTGGTACGGATGCGTGCTGCGGGGCGACATCAACTCGATCGCGATCGGCGAAGGTTCGAATGTGCAGGACGGCACCATCGTTCACCTGGCCGACGACTACGGCGTGCGCGTCGGACGGTTCACCACCATCGGCCACGCGGCGATCATCCATGCCTGTGAGATCGGCGACGAGTGTCTGATCGGGATGGGCGCGACGATTCTCGACGGCGCGCAAATCGGCAACCAGTGCATCGTCGGGGCGAACGCGCTCGTCACCCAGCGATTTGTCGCGCCGCCGGGATCGATGATCCTGGGCTCACCGGCCAAGGTCGTCCGGCAATTGACCGAGGCGGAGAGGGCCGGCCTGCGGCGCTGGGCCGAGAAATACGTGGAAGTGGCGAAGGCGCACGCGCTGCGCAAGTAACCGGAGCTCAGCCAGCAAGACCGCGCGCTTGAGCATGTTCCGGCGCCGCGGTCGAGACGGAAGTTGTTCCGGGCGCTCGAGGCGGAGCCGAATCTGGGCGCTGCCGCGGCCGCCCTTGGCAAAACCCGCGGCATCTGCATCGTGGCGCCCATGTTTGTCGACGAGTGCACAGTCAAGTTGGCGGCGGGCGATGGTGGACGCGGATGCGTCAGCTTTCGCCGGGAAAAGTTCGAGCCCTGGGGCGGACCGAATGGCGGCGACGGCGGCCGCGGCGGTGATGTTGTCCTCCTCGGGGACATCAACACCAACAATCTGGTGGACTACAAGTTCCAGCCGCACTGGCATGGAGAGCGCGGCGAACACGGCCAGGGATCGGATTGCAGTGGTCGCGACGGCAAGGCCTGCATCCTGAAGATGCCGCTCGGAACCGTGGTGATCGATCTTGCGACGGAGAAGCCGGTCGCCGAGGTGATCGAGGACGGCCAGCAGATCGTCCTCTGCAAAGGGGGCAATGGCGGCTGGGGGAACACGCATTTCAAGACGTCGACGAACCGGGCGCCGCGCCGGGCAAACGCCGGGCAGGAAGGCGAGCGTGGAACCTACCGGCTGGTCCTGAAGAGCATCGCCGACGTGGGCCTCGTCGGATTTCCCAACGCGGGGAAATCATCGCTGATGGGCCGGATCACCAACGCCCGGCCGAAAACCGCGGCGTATCCGTTCACGACGCTGCATCCGCAGATCGGGGTGATCGATTACCCGGACGTGGTGAAGGGACACCGGCGGCTCCTGCTGGCCGACGTGCCGGGATTGATCGAGGGAGCGCACGACAACAAGGGGCTGGGGCACCGGTTCCTGCGGCACATCGAGCGCTGCGCGGTGCTCGTCTTCCTGATCGACATGGCCGCCACCGACGGCCGCGATCCGCGCGACGACTACAAGCACCTCGTCAATGAGCTCGGGCTCTACGACAAGGCCCTGCTCGAAAAGCCGCGCCTCGTCGTCGCCAACAAAATGGATGTCGCCGAGGCGGACGCGAACCTCGCCAAATTCAAGCGCCGACACCGGACCGTGGACGTGCTCGAAATCTCCTGTCTCGAGGGGGAGGGCCTGGAGCGGCTGAAAAAAGAGTTGTTAAAACGCGTGACCAAATTTCGGGGACGAGAAAAAGCGTCGCAGCCGGTTGCCGTCTGACCCAAGATCGCCGCGGGTATGTCCAAGGAACACCGTCCGTTGATGATGCGTGCGAACCGGCTGCTGGGTGCGGCGTTGGTGGAGCATAACCTCGTGAAGATCGAGGAGCTCGAAACCGCCAACGAGAAACTGATCGAACTGGCCTCGGCCGATCAGCCGCGACAAACCACGATTCTTGGCATCCTGGCGTACGACATGAAGGTGGTGAAGGAGGACGATGTGCTGCACCACGTGGTCGAGACCGAGGGGATCGGGCTGGTCGACCTGCAGGCGTACGACATTTCCGACGAGATCAAGAAAGCGACCGACCTCGGCGCCGCCTGGGCAACATGGACCGTTCCGTTCGACCGGGAGGAGGATTTCTGGTTCGTGGCCTCGGCCTACTACCTGAGTCCGGCGGTGCGGAGCCACTGGGAAAAGCAGCTGGGCGGCCCGATCCTGTGGTTCGGAACGACGCTCGAGAACATCGCCGAATATCTGGAAGTTCTCGCGGGTGCCCGCCCGGTCGCGGCCCCCGCCGCCGCCGCGGCATCCTGATCGCATGCCACTCGGGAAATTCCAGCTTCAGATCGTCACCAAGCTCGTCGACATGGGACGGCTGACGGAGGAGCAGCGGACGGCGCTCGTCGGACGGCCGGAAGAGGTGACGGGCGACGCGCTCGACAAACTGCTCCAGGAGGAATTCAGGGTGACCGCGTTCCAGTGCCTGGTCGCGAAGGCGCGGGCGGTCGGGCTCTCGCCGTACAACGTCGCGCGATACCGGATCACGCCGAAAACGTACGAGCGGATTCCGCAGGACTTTTGCGAGCAGAACCTCGTGCTTCCGGTCGGCCAGGTCGGCGAAATGCTGCTCGTCGCGTTCGCCAATCCGTTTGAAGTGACGCTGCCGACCAAGATCCAGGAGATGACCGGCAAGGCGGTCGTCCGGCTCCTGGCGCGCGAGAAGGACATCAAGGAGAAGTTCGGAAAAAAGGAGCAGGCGGCGGGTTTCGACGACGTCGTTCATCAAATCGGCGCGGAATTCGGCACCGAAAAGGAAGCGGAGCTGCCGGACGAGGACGTGAGCGAGGAGTCGGGGCCGATCATCCAGCTCGCGAACCGGATGATCGAGGAAGCCTATTTCAGCGGCACGAGCGACATTCACGTCGAGCCGCAGGAGAAGGAAATCGTCGTCCGGTACCGCATCGACGGCGTTTGCCTGGAAAAGCTCCGGTTGCCGAAGAAGGTCGGTCCGGCGCTCGTCGCCCGGCTCAAGATCATGTGCAATCTCGACATCGCCGAGCGACGGTTGCCGCAGGATGGGCGCATCGTGTTCAAGCAGTTCACGAAAAAGGATCTCGACATCGATCTCCGTGTTTCGACGGCCCCGTTGAACCACGGCGAAGGCGTGGTCATGCGTATCCTCGACAAGCAGAAAACGACGTTGCCCCTGCCTGCGCTTGGATTCAGCGAGGAGAACCTCGCGCGCTATCGCGAGTGCATCCGCCAGCCCTACGGTATGATCCTGCATTGCGGGCCGACCGGCTCCGGCAAGTCGATGACGCTCTATTCGGCCCTGAACGAGGTGAATACGTCCGACGTCGTCATCCGCACCGCCGAGGATCCGATCGAGTACACGCTGCCCGGGATCAATCAGATGCAGATGCACCGGCAGATCGGACTGACGTTTGCGACCGCGTTGCGCGCGTTCCTCCGGCAGGATCCGGACATCATTCTCGTCGGCGAAATTCGTGACAAGGAGACCGCGGGCATCGCCGTCGAGGCGGCGCTGACGGGCCATCTGCTGCTTTCGACGCTCCATACGAACGATGCGCCAACGACGATCGGGCGGCTCACGGACATGGGCATCGAATCGTTCATGATCTCCTCGTCCCTGCTTTGCGTCTGCGCCCAGCGCCTCATGCGCCGGGTGTGCAAGCAGTGCCGGATGCCGATCGAGCCGACGGGCCGGGAAAAGGAGATTTTGGAGAAGGCGATCGGCTGGAGTGGCCAGATTTTCAAGGCGAACCCGAAGGGCTGTCCGAAGTGCGGCGGCAGCGGCTACAAGGGCCGGGTCGGCATTCACGAGCTGATGATCACGAACGACGAACTCGTCGAAGGCATCAACAAGGGACTGGAAGCGGCCGAATTGAAGAAGATCTCGATGCGCGGCGGGATGAAGACCCTGCACCAGGACAGCCTAATAAAGGTGAAGGACGGCGTGACGACGATTGAAGAGGCGATCGCAACGGTGCCGCCCGACCTCTGAGCGGGACGAATCGAACCGGGGACATCCGGGCGACGGAGGCGTCGCGGCGGGATTCGCAATCGGTTGACGACCGGTGGAGAAAGAAGCGAAATGGTCGGGCATGAAGCTGCCGGGATATTGCCTCCTCCTCGGTGTCGTGATGCTGGCCGGGACGGGCTGCGGGAAAAAGGCGATCAGTTCGCTCGATCGCAAGAAGGCCGACAATCTCGCCTCGGAGGCGATGTTCGCGGTCACCGTTCGCGAATACGGCCGCGCTGAGGGGCTGCTGGTCCAGGCGACGGGGCTGTGTCCCGATTCAGCGCAGTACTGGCTGGCGCTGGGCACGACCCGGATGAGGCTCGGGCAGCGCGACGGCGCCCGGACCGCGTACAAGCGAGCCCTCGACGCGTTTGAGGACGATGCCGACGCGGATCGGACCCAGGCCGAACCCGCTTTGCAGCAAGTGCAGGTGCTGGCGCTGCTGGGCCGCGTGGATGACGCGCGAGCGCTCCTGGCGAAGCTGCCGAAGCGCTATCCCGGAAACCGTGATATCCAGGGGTACATCGATTCCAAGGCCCTCGATCGCATGCTGGCCGATTCCGGGTTCAAGCGCTCCGCCCTGTGATCGCCGCCGCAACCGCGACTCTGGTGACAGCAACGGTTGCCCCGACGGCCGACCGCCCCGGCAACCCACTGGTGGCCGGATCGGCGTCTGACCAGCGCCGGCGGGGAGGTCGTGAGTCGCTGCCGCCGGCTGCACGATGAACCCGTATTGGATCGAGTTTGGAAAAGTGGCGCTGGCGCACCTTCTGGCGGTCGCCAGCCCCGGTCCCGATTTTGCGCTGGTCGTCCGACAGAGCCTGCATCACGGCCGCCGGACCGCCATCTGGACCAGCGTTGGAATTGGCACGGGAATCCTGCTGCACATCACGTACTCGCTGCTGGGAATCGGGTTGTTGATCGTGAGCTCCACGTTCTGGTTTGCCGTCGTGAGATACGTTGCCGCCGCGTACCTCGCGTTCATCGGGATCCAGGCGCTTCGGGCCAGGCCCCGGGAGGGCAACATCGCCGGCGTGACCGACGCGAAGGTGTCACCGCGGCCCCACGGGGCGTTCGCCACCGGCTTCCTCACCAATGCGCTCGGCAATCCCAAGGCCACGTTGTTTTTTCTGGCGTTGTTCACGGTGGTCATCGATCCGCACACGCCGCGCCTGATCCAGGCGGGCTACGGACTGTGGATGGCGTGCGCGACCGCGGCGTGGTTCATTCTGGTTTCGTTCCTGTTCGCGCAGGAGCGGGTTCGGCGCCCGTTCATCGAGTACGGACATTGGATCGACCGGACGCTCGGCGCAGTCTTCCTCGCCTTTGCCGCCGGCCTGGTCGTGGCGGCCCTCCATCGCTAGAAGCCGGCGGCCGGGAGCCGACCGGCGGCGCACCGGGACAACGCTCTCCGTGGTGGCGCTCGGCGCCCAAGGGGAGTCCCGGTTGCCGGGTACGGCAGCGGATCCAATTCGAACTGGCGCGGTGAGAAAGCGCCCCGGGCGAAGGTCACACGTACACCCCGCCGCCCAGGAGTTGCTCGCCGTGGTACAGCGCGAGGATCTGACCGCTGGCGAGGCCGCGCTGCGGGTCGCGGAATTGGACGAGCGCCGTGCCATCCCCCTCCGGTGCGAACGCGATGGGGACGCGCGGATCGCGGTAACGCACCCGCGCCTCGAGCGCGGCCACGCTCGTCACCGGCTCACCAATCCAGCTTAGACCGTGGATTCGGACCTGGGATTGAAAGAGTCCCGGGGCGTCCGGAGCGTCGAATGCGACCAGCAAGGCACGATCGCTCGCCCGCTTGCCGACGACGACGTAGGCCTTGTTGTCCGTGTTCGAAGGAATGCCGATGCCCTTCCGCTGTCCGAGCGTGAAGAAATGCAGCCCGCGATGCCGGCCGAGTTCCCTGCCGTCCGTCGCGCGAATGACCGGCCCCGGTGCGTCCGGGACGTAGGCGCGCAGGAAGTCCGACATTTTCACCTCACCGATGAAGCAGATGCCCTGGCTGTCTTTTTTTTCCGCATTCGGCAAACCGGCCTCGCGCGCGAGCTGCCGGAGATCGGGTTTCGCGAGGTCGCCAATCGGGAAAAGCGCATCCCGCAGCTGCTCCTGGTTCAGCAGCGCAAGGAAGTACGACTGGTCCTTGTTTTTGTCCGCGCCCTCCCACAGCGCGAACGCAGGCGGCGTCCGGGGCGCGGTCGCCGCGGCGGCGGAGGGCGTCGCGGCAATCCCCGGTCCGCCACTGTCCGTGATCGGGAGCCGCCGGGCGTAGTGCCCCGTGGCCACCGCATCGAAACCATGGCTCCGGGCCCACGCGCGAAACACGCCGAACTTGATCTCGCGGTTGCACATGATGTCCGGATTCGGCGTGAGTCCGCGCGCGTAGCCGTCGAGAAGATACTGGACGACAATTTCGCGGTATTCGCGCATCAGGTTCACGACCCGGAATTCGATTCCAAGCCGGTCGCAAACCGCGCGAGCGTCCTCGATGTCCTGCATCCACGGGCAGTGACCGATGACGTTATCCTCATTGATCCAGTTTTTCATGTACGCGCCCACGATGTCGCAGCCCTGACGCTGGAGCAGCAGGGCGGCGACGGAGCTGTCGACTCCGCCGGACATGGCCACGAGGATTCTGGGACGTGCGGTGCCCACCGGGCTAGAGCTGACACGCGCGGTTGCCGCGTTGTCAAACGAGCTGGAGCGGAGCCCATGAATACCGGAAATCCGGTAATCTCGGGGATTCCAAACCGGCGGAACGGCTGGGATGGTTCGGGACGTCGACCGGTGCTCTCGCCGTCCCCTCCCACCATGAACATCGACGTTCCCCTGGGCCCGATTTTGGTCACGGATGACAATCCCACCGACGTATTTTTCCTCGAACGGCGGCTGAAGGCGGCAGGCATCACTGATCCCGTCCTGCATCTCGCCGACGGGCTCGACTTCGTGCACTGGTTTGAGCGGTCGCAAACCGCAGCGTCGGCCGACCAGCCGAGGCTGTGGTTGATGTTCCTCGATCTCAAGATGCCGCGGATGGACGGGTTTGAGCTGTTGGAGTGGCTGCAGGAACGCCGACTGCTGGAGCGGATGACCGTGATCGTGCTGAGCACTTCGGACGAGCCGAGTGACGTCGAGCGGGTCGTCCGGCTGGGAGCCCAGGGCCACCTGGTGAAATATCCGAGGCCCTCCGAGCTTGCCGCAGTCGTCGAGCCGGCGCGGCGCCGCGCGGCGGTCACGGCGGCACTGTCCGGACGTGAGGATCGGTAACGTGTTCAGGGGAGCGGTCCAGGGCGTTTCCCGCTTGTCGCCTGACCGGCGCCGGAAATGCTGATGGATCCGCATGGCAGAACCAACTCACCGCATCGTCCGAGCCTGGCTCGAGTCGCCTTCGTCCGGGATCATCGAGCTCGACCGCGACTGGACGGGACGGGGCCGGCCCAGGTTCACGCTGGGGCGCCATTGTCCCGCGCTGGGCGGCCTGGCACCGGCGCCGGGACTGCCGGCGGGGCGGGCGTACGGGTATTATCTCAATGCGGCCGGTCAAATCTCGTTTGTGCTGCCGCTCGAGCACGGCTGCGACATCGACCCGGGCCTGGATCGCGTTTACCTGGCCGGGAATTTCAACGGTTGGGCGGCCGCGATCGGCAGCGAACAGTGGCAACTCAAGCCCGCGGACCTCGATGGCGAGCGCGTCCTGATCTGGACGGGAGACGCCCCGCGCTTCCTCAGTCAGCCCGGGTTGCAGTTCAAATTTGTCACCGCGGAAAACCAGTGGCTTACGCCACCCGCCGACGCGTCGAACCTCGTTCGCGATCGGGATGGAAACCTCAATCGGGCGCTCGATCCGGCGCGAACCGGCTGGCATCTGTGGCGGTTCACGCTCGGCGTTTCGCTCGATCTTTCCGAGGCGTGGACGGTCGCATGGGCGGATCCGATCGCGAACGTGGGCGCTCCGACCGTTCCGGTTGTGCCGGGGAGTTTCTTCTACGAGTTGAAGACCCGTCTCGAACTGGGGGCGCTGGTTCGCGGTGGCGATACGGTGTTTCGGTTGTTCGCCCCCCGGGCTCGGGCCGTCATCCTCAACCTGGCGTCGCGGCCGGGACCCAAGGAGCCGGCCCACCAGTTCTCGCTGGCGCGGCGGAATGACGCGGATGGGGAGGCGGGAGTCTGGGAGGTGGTCCTCGATCAGAACCTGCATGGCTGGTACTACTGGTATTCGGTCGATGGACGCCGCGAAGCCGGGTTTGATCCGACGGTTCGAATCCTGGACCCGTATGCGCTGGCGACCGTGGGCCGGGCCGGTCCCGGCATCATCGTGGACCGGCAGACTCTCGCCCGGGGCGATCGCGGATTCCACACGCCGGCCTGGCACGACTTGGTGATAGCCGAGACTCACGTGCGGGACTTGACGCTCGGGGCCCCGGTCAAGGCGTCGTCCGATCAGCGACGTGGATTCACCGGCCTCAAGGCGTGGGTGGAAAGTCCCGATTTCTACCTCAGTTACCTGGGCGTGAATGCGGTCGAACTTCAGCCGATCCACGAATTCGATAACGCCACGCGGGACGAGTACCACTGGGGGTACATGCCGAACAGCTACTTCGCGCCCGAGAGCAGCTATGCGGCGGATCCCGAACATGCCTCGGGCATTCGCGAGCTCCAGGAGCTGGTGGCGGCATTCCACCGCCGGGGCATGGCCGTGATTCTCGACGTGGTCTTCAACCACGTCGGCGTGCCGGCGCACCTGATGTCCATCGACCGGCTGTACTATTTCGACCAGGATGCGAACGGCGCGCTGACGAATTGGAGTGGTTGCGGCAACGATTTGCGCGCGCGGTCCGCGATGGTGCGGCGGCTGATCGTGGACAGCTGCACGCATTACCTCGAAACCTACGGTGTCGACGGGTTCCGCTTCGACCTGGCGGAACTGCTCGGGGTGGAGGTGCTGCGTGAAACCGAAGCGGCGCTGAAACGGATCAAACCGGACGTTATCCTCATCGCCGAGCCATGGAGCTTTCGCGGGCATATTGCCGGTGCGCTGCGTGACACCGGCTGGTCGTCGTGGAACGATGGCTATCGAAATTTCCTGCGGGACTACGTCCTGGGCAATGGCGCGGGCGAGCGGATGGAGTATTTTCTCCGCGGATCACCCTGGTACTTCGCCAAGTGGCCGGCGCAGACCGTCAACTATACGGAATCACACGACGACCGGACCTGGGTCGACGTGATCACGGAGAACCCCGGCAACGATGGCACGACGCCGACGGCGAACGACCGACGGCGCACCCGTCTGATGGCCGCCCTGCTTTTCATGTCGCTCGGAATCCCGATGGTTTCGGCCGGCCAGGACTTCCTGCGTTCAAAGCGGGGCGTCAACAACACGTACCAGCGTGGCGACCTGAACGCCCTCGATTACCGGCGTCTGTACCGCTACCTTGGGACGCACGCGTATTTTGCCGATTGGATCGCGTTTCGGCGGGGCGACCTGGGAAGACTGCTTCGCCACTGGACGAGGCCGAGCGAGGGGTTCCTTCAGTTCTTTCATGCGAGCGGCTCACCCGCGTTGGCGGCGGTGTACAACGCGGACTTCTCGCAGGGCCCGTGCCGGCTGTTGTTCGCGGTCAATCCGACGCTCAACGAAGTCACGATTCCAATCGATGCCGAGATCGCGGGTCTCCCCGGTTCCTGGGATCCGCTGGCCGATCACGCCCGATTCTATTGGTCGGATGTTCATGGCGCGGTCCTGCCGGTCCAGCCGGAGCTTTTCGTCCCGCCGCTCGGATGCGGTCTGTGGGTTCGAGAAGGGTAGGACGGGAGCAGGTGAACAAAGATAGGAGCTGTTCGCCGGCTCGATGCCGCAGGTGGTAGGGAGGGACTCCGCTCCCAGCCGCGGCGGGGTCAGGCGACCCCGCCCTACATCGAACCGTGGAGCGGAAGGGACCCTCCTTCGCGCGAGCGCTACGGCGGGCAGGTGCGGCGCAGTTCTCGGTAGGGCGCGGAGTCCCTTCCGCGCCTCGGAACGAACACCCAATCGATTTTCGACCAAACCGAGGCGGCCAAGGGACTGGCCGCCCTACCCGAAACCACCGATCGTGGTCTGCCGCGCCGCACGTTACACCGCCAGACTGACACGCTGAACCGTCGACGTTCCAGCGCGAAAATAATCGGCGCCGGCGGTGGGAACCGACGGCGCCATGAGGATCGAACCGGACAGCAGGAGCTGCGTCAGCTTCCCAGTAGTTTTTTGGCTTCCTCCGGGACCTGGACTTTTGCCGACCCGACGTCCTTTACCTCGGTCGTCGTCGTCCGGTCCACCTCCCGATCTTCGCCATCCCGGCCCGTGATCGTTCCCTTCAGGTGCAATTCGTATTTGGCCAGCGCGCCGTCCTTCAGCCAGATCTTGACCGAGGCGGTGGCGCTCTTCGGAGCGTTGCGGCCGAAGCGCAGCAATTCCGCGGCGCTTTTCTCGGCAAGGTCGCCGGTAATTGCTCCGTCGGCCACTTTCAAATCCTTGGCCCCGGTGGCGAGGTCCACGACCTGCTCTGCGGGCGTGGGCACACCGAAGAAACCCGACCGGGGCGAGGCACCGGTGGCGCCGAACTGCTGCATCATGTCCTCGCGTGTGACCCAATCGCCATCGCGATTCTGCAGCACAACCTTGTCGCCCTTGCGGGCGCTTTGGAACGTGTTGCCGTTGAATTCGCGGGTCAGGACCGTGTACCCATCCTTCTCCGTTACGCCCGTGGCGGTTCCGGCTCCGAATCCACCGCCACCAGCATTTTCAGTCGTCGCCGTCCAGCCGTAGGTGGGGGCGTCCGCGAGTTTCTTGGCGGCGGCCTTGATGTCATCGAGCGGTGTCGCGAGGCAGAGAGCGGGCACGCACGTGGCCGCGAGGAGGACTGCGAGTACGGATTTCATGGGGTTCATGGAGGCAGAATGCAGAGGCGGCCCTATTTGGCGCGGGCCACTTCGACGGCGTACGTCTGGACCGCGCCGCTCATGTTCGAGCGAAAGACGATCCATTTCATGTCGGGCGTGAACGAGACATTGGGTTCCAGGCGATAATTGTGCCTGGCCATGTTCACCAATCGTTCGGCGCGAAAGACGCCGGCATCGATGAGGCTGGCGGATTCGGGATTTCTGACGCCGGCGACATCCGGCACCCGCTCCGGGCGGAACAGGTAGATCCATTTTCCGTCCTTGGCGTGCGCGACCATCTCGTCGTCACCGCCGTCGCCACAGAACAGCTTGCCGTCGGGCGAGACGTTGTAATGGACGGACCACTCGTTCCGGGTGAGATGGTACCAGGTGCGCCGCCTGCTCGCGATCTCGTACCCGGCCAGCCAGAAGTCGACCCCGCGCGGCGTCTGGAGGTCGTACCAGATCGTGCGGCCGTTCGGTCCGAAGAATTCATGGCCGGCGATTTCCATGTTCATCGTCCGACGATGGACGTCCGTGAGCCCCGTGCCATCCGTGCGCACCAGCCAGATCCGATCCACCTCGTGCCACGTGCCTTCGTGGCAGAACATGATCTGGTTCGGATCGGTGGGCGAGAATTGCAGGTGGCCGAGCCACTCCCGCTGCTGGACGATATTCCTGATTTCGCCGGTCTTGATGTTGAGGGTGAAGATGGTCTGAGGCGGGCCGCGGCGGATTGCCATCAGGCGGTTGTGGAGGGCCAGGTCCTTGGCCTCGGCGAAGGTCATTGGTGTCCCGTCCGCGCGCGTGGCGCGGTAGTTCGCCTGGAAGGTCGGGTTGGCGCCGGCGGCGTTCGGCTGCGCCGCCGCCGTATTGGCCATGTCCGGACCGGCATGGTGCTCCGGCCGGGAGCCGGATGGCGATGGCGGCCGCTCGGCGATCAGGCCGAGCATCAGCGTCTCGTCGGCATTGATCGATGAGATTTCACCGCGCGGGAGCTTCGCGATCTCACGCGTTGCCCTTGTATCCACATTGGTGGCGTAGACCACCACTCCGGTGTCGCCTCGTTTCGTGTAGTAAACATCGCCGCTCTTTCGGCCGGCCATGATCACGCGCACCCGCCCCTCCACGATCGGCGTGATCTCCCGCGTGGACAGGTTGATCGTCGAGATGCCGTGCGGCGTCGTCACGATCAACCGGGTGCCATCGGCCGTGTAGGCGTTCTGGTTGAAATAGAGACTGGCGGTGCCCGGCTCGCGGGAAAGCTGGACGACCCGGTGTCCTGTGGCCGGATCGATCCATTCGGTTGCCGGTTGATCCGTCGCGCGGGTGGCCATCGGCGACACGATCAAAGTCAAGAACGCGATCAGGTGGAGGGGTGGTCTCATGCGGGAGTGGTTGGGGTGGGGAGCACGTGGCGGGCTAAGGACGCTGGGTTGGCGTCGCCGGCTTGGCAATTTCGACCGCGTAGACGTGGGTCGTGGCCCGTTGGCCATTGCCGGGGTTCGTGTCGAAGTTGCCGCTGAAGACGATCCACTTTCCGTCCGGCGTAAAGGTCAGATTCGGTTCCACGCCACCCCGCTTGCTGTAGTTGTGGTGGGACAGGTCGACGAGACGTTCTGCCTTGAAGTAGCCAACGTCGATGAGGTCCTTCTTGTCGCGAAACGAGCTGCCGCGGACCATGGTGGAACGAAACAGGTAGATCCATTGGCCATTCCCGCCGGGCAGGGGAGTCCCGTCCGGCAGCCGCGCCGCCACGCTGGTTGGTCCCCCGCCATCTCCGGCGAAGAGCTTTCCATCGGGTGATACGTTGTAGTGCACCGACCATTCGTTCCGCTCGACGTGGTACCAGGTGCGGTGGCCGGTGGCCAGGTCGACCCCGCCCAGCCAAAACACGCCGCTCTCGGGCGTCTGCAGATCGTACCACACCGTCCTGCCGTCCTGGCTGAAAAATTCGTGCCCCTCGATTTCCATGTTCATCGTCCGCTCGTGCAGCAGTCGGAGCCCGGATCCGTCGGCCCGGATCGTCCAGGTGCGATCGTTGTACTGCCATGGACCCTCGTGGCAGAACAGGATCTGCTGCGGGTCCGTCGGCGAGCACTGGAGATGGTTGGTCCAGTCGTGTTCGCGATGGATGACATTGAATGCTCCCGTCTTGATGTTGACCGTGTAGATCATCATCGGAAGTCCTTCCGCCCAGCGGGGCTCGAGGCTGCCGGGTGCGGCCGGCGCGAGTTTTCCGCTCGGCGGCAGCCGCGGTTCCGGCTTGCCGTCGGGATCCGGTGCGATGCCGACCACCAGCGTCTCGTCACAATTGATCGCGATGGCACCGGCGCGAACGTTCGACGGCAGCGTCACGACCTTGCGCGTTGCCTTCGTGTCCAGGTTCACGGCGTAGATCGTGTTGTCGCCCCACCGTCGGTAGTAGGCTTCCCGCGTGCGCCACGCCGTGGCGATCAACCCGCGGACGCCGGGACCGACCAGCTCGCGCTTGATGGGTCCGTTGCCGAGATTCGTCAGATCGACCGTCATCACGCCGGCACGGGTGTTGATGACGATTTTGTCGCCCTGCGGCGTATAGCTGTGCTGGTGAAAGTAGAGACTGGAGCCACCCTCGTCGGGTGAAAGCCGGATGATGCGGTGACCGGTCGTCGGATCGATCCAGTCGGAACGCAGACCCTCTCGCGCGGAGGGCTCGGCGGCCGAAAGGGGAATTACGAGGCACGCCAGCAACAGGAACGTCAGGGAAATACGCATGGGGGAGGGCGGTTCCCGTGCGGGACGCAACGCCGCATGAGCCGGTTCGGCGAGTTCGGGCGGACAGTCCGAACCGCGAGCGCAAGGGGCGACCGCTCCCTGCCTTCACGTGGCCTACGCCGTTTGGCAGCGTCTGCGCCGCCAGACGCAACCCACGGCAATCAGCCCGAACGAGATCAATACGACGGCCGGAGGCTCGGGTACCACCACCGGGTTGTAGGCCAGCGTGATCAGGTTGGACTGGTAATTCACCGCAAACGTGTACGGAGTGGCGCCAAAGTTGGCGGTCAGAGTCCCTCCGCTGTTTGGCAAACCGGCAAAACTTCCGGAAATTCCGCTTCCTCCCGATGAGATGCTGATCAGGTTGAACGTGGTGTTTGCGGTCGGCGCGCTCAGCAGGTTCAGGCTCAGCGTCAGAAGCCCGCTGCCGATATTGACGGTGCTCGTCGGGTTCACGAACACCAGTTGGTCGGAAGAGGTGCCGCCCACATCGACGAGAAACGTCGCAGGCTGGGTGACGGCAAACGACGTAGTGGCGAACGTCAGGGTCCCAATGCCGTTGTTGCCGGGCGAAATCGTTCCGCCGGCCAGTTCAAATGTTCCATTGACGGCCCCATTGCCGGTCACCACGCCGGTCGATCCGTTCGTGAGGTGAGGACCGGTGTACACGGTTCCGGCTTGGACATCGAGGAGACCGTTGTTGACGACCGGCGTGGCGGTCGGTCGGTTGAAAATCAAGGTGCCACCGGTGACATGGATCGCCGACCCGCTCAGGGTGGTGAGTGTCGTGTTTCCGGAGTTGCTGCCGAGCGTCAGCGTGCCGCCTGACACGGTGATGTTGCCGGAGTTCGTCACCCCGTATGCGCCGATATACCCGGTGCCGGTCGAGTGCGTGATGTTTCCCTGGTTGACGAAGAGGGCGTTGGCGCTGCCGTCCGAGAAGATTTCCACCGAGCCAGTAGCGGTCGAACCGGAATCCAGGGTCAGCGCGTTGTTCGCTCCATGAATCTCGAGGTAGGAACTCGGGCCGAACACCAGGGATTTGTTTACCAGAGTGCCCAGCTGCGCCCAGCCGATCCAGGCGTAGGATCCAAGCGTCAGCGTCGACACCGTGGAATCGAAGTTTGAATTTCCCGCCAGGGTGACGCCCGTGCTGGAGGGGACGGTGAGATTATCGAAGATCGTGACATGGTTGAGGCTCCCACCGCTGCCGGTGAAGGTGAGTGCACCCGACGCAATGGAGCCGTTGTTGATCGTCCCGCCCTGCAGTTCGTATTTGCCGCCGGTGGGCGCGGTGAGCGTCGCGCTGGTGTTGTCGAGCGTACCGGCGAGGTAGACGTGGCCACCCGAGGCGATCTGGATGTTGCCGAGATTGGCGGTGGTCTGGGCGTTGCCGTACCCCGTCTGAAACGAGAGCTGGCCGGAGTTGGAGGCGGTGAGGGTGCCCTGGTTGACCATGCCGTAAATATAGAGGGTGCTCCCGCTACCATCGGCGGTGACGTTGCCGCCCACCCCATTGGTCGTGACGTACCCAGTGTAGTAAGAGCCAAGCGACAAGGTGGCGCCGCCGTTCACCGTGATGTTGCCGGAGTTCAGGAAGGTTGGCGCGGAGAGCTGGCCCGATCCGGTCGTGTGCGTGATCGTGCCCTGGTTGGTGATCGCGGTGCCGGTGCTGCCATCGGTGGTGATCTGAACGTCACCGGTCACGGTCGTGGTATTTCCCAGCGTCAGCGAGTTGTTCGTGCCGACGATGCTCACGTACGAACCGGAGCCGAACGAGAGCGTTTTGCCTGTAAGCGTCCCGACCTGGTTTGAGGTGACATGGGAGTTGTTGCCGAGCGTCAACGTTGTCACCGAAGGATCGAACGTGGTATTGCCGGTCAAGGTGACGGCGCTGTTGGCAGGCGTCGTTACGTTGTCGAAGATCGTGACGTGGTTGAGGGTCCCGCCGCTGCCGGTGAAGGTGAGCGCACCCGACGCGATGGAGCCGTTGTTGATCGTCCCGCCTTGCAGTTCGAATTTGCCGCCGGTGGGCGCGGTGAGCGTGGCGCCGGTATTGTCGAGCGTGCCGGCGAGGTAAACGTGGCCACCCGAGGCGATCTGGATGTTGCCGAGATTGGCGGTGGTCTGGGCGGCCCCGTACCCCGTCTGAAACGCGAGTTGGCCGGAGTTGGAGGCAGTGAGGGTGCCCAGGTTGACGATGCCGTAGAGGTTGAGGACGCTCCCGCTGCCATCGGCGGCGATGTTGCCGGCAGCGGCATTGGTCGTGGCATTCCCGGTATAATACGACCCGAGGGTCAAAGTGGCCCCGCCGTTCACCGTGATGTTGCCGGAGTTCAGGAGACTGGCGGCCGCGAGCTGGCCGTAGCCGGTGGTATGCGTGATCGTGCCCTGGTTGGTGATCGCCGAGCCCGCGCTGCCGTCGCTGGTGATCTGAATATCGCCAGTCGCGGTCGTGGTGTTTCCCAACGTCACCGCGTTGTTGGTGCCGACGACATACACGTACGACCCGGAGCCGAAGGAGAGAGCCTTGCCGGCAAGGGTCCCGGCTTGCTGCCAGTTGATGTGGGAGTTGCTGCCGAGCGTCAGCGTTGTCACCGAGGAATCGAAGGTGGTGTTGCCGGTCAGGATGACCGAGGTATTGGCGGGCGTGCTCAGGTTGTCGAAGATCGTGACATTGTTCAGCGTGCCCCCGCCGCTGGTGAAGGTGAGTGCACCCGACGCAATGGAGCCGTTGTCGATGGTCCCGCTTTGCAGTTCATATTTGCCGCCGGTGGGCGCGGTGAGCGTCGCGCCGGTATTGTCGAGCGTACCGGCGAGGTAAACGTGACCGCCCGAAGCGATCTGGATGTTGCCGAGATTGGCGGTGGTCTGGGCGGCGCCGTACCCGGTCTGAAACGAGAGCTGGCCGGAGTTGGAGGCGGTGAGGGTGCCCTGGTTGACGATGCCGTAGATATTGAGAACGCTCCCGCTGCCATCGGCGGTGACGTTGCCGCCGGCCGCATTGGTCGTGACGTACCCAGTGTAGTACGAGCCAAGCGACAAGGTGGCGCCGCCGTTCACCGTGATGTTGCCGGAGTTCAGGAGACTGGCGGCCGCGAGCTGGCCGTAGCCGGAGGTGTGCGTGATCGTGCCCTGATTGGTGATCGCCGAGCCCGCGCTGCCGTCGCTGGTGATCTGAACATCGCCAGTGGCGGTCGTGGTGTTTCCCAACGTCAGCGCGTTGTTCGTGCCGGCGATAGTTACATATGAGCCTGAGCCGAACGAGAGGGCCTTGCCGGCAAGGGTCCCGACTTGCTGCCAGTTGACGTGGGAGTTGCTGCCGAGCGTCAGCGTTGTCACCGAGGAATCGAAGGTGGTGTTGCCGGTCAGGGTGACGGAGGTATTGGCGGGCGTACTCAGGTTATCGAAGATCGTGACATTGTTCAGCGTGCCCCCGCCGCTGGTGAAGGTGAGTGCACCCGACGCAATGGAGCCGTTGTCGATGGTCCCGCTTTGCAGTTCGTATTTGCCGCCGGTGGGCGCGGTGAGCGTAGCGCCGGTATTGTCGAGCGTACCGGCGAGGTAAACGTGACCGCCCGAAGCGATCTGGATGTTGCCGAGATTGGCGGTGGTCTGGGCGGCGCCGTATCCGGTCTGGAACGAGAGCTGGCCGGAGTTGGAGGCAGTGAGGGTGCCCTGGTTGATGATGCCGTAGATATTGAGGACGCTCCCGCTGCCATCGGCGGTGATGTTGCCACTGGCGCCGTTGGTCGTCGTATAGCCGTTGTAATACGACCCGAGGGTCAGGGTGGCACCGCCGTTCACCGTGATGTTGCCGGAGTTCAGGAGACTGGGCGCGAAAATTTGGCCGTAGCCGGTGGAGTGCGTGATTGTGCCCTGGTTGGTGATCGCGGAACCGGCGCTGCCATCGGTCGTAAGCTGCACATCACCCGAGGCGGTGGTCGTGTTGGCGAGCGTGAGCGTGTTGTTTGCGCCGGACACATCAATCCCAGCCCCCGCACCAAACGTGATCGTCTTTCCAGCCAAAGATCCGGACTGCTGCCAGTGCAGATGGGCCGAATTGTCGAGAGTCAGATTGCCTCCGCTGAATGCCGTGCCGCCCGTGAGCGTCACCGACCCGTTTGTCGGAAGAACCAGGTCGTCGGCGACGGACACCCCATTCAGCGTCCCTCCGCTGGTTGTGAAGATCAACGCCCCGGTTGCCGTCGGTCCACCGTTGATCGTGCCGCCGACGAGCTCATAACTTCCGCCGTTCGGTTTCGCCAGCCCGGTGGCGTTGTTCAACGTTCCGGCGAGATAAGCATGGCCACCCGACGTCAGCGTCACATTGCCAAGGTTTCCGCTGCTGAGGGTCGCATTAAATCTCAGGATCCCGGAGCTGCCGGTCGCTTCGAGCGTTCCTCCGTTCGACAACGTGGTGCTGCCATTGAAGTCAATCTCCGCACCGTCCGCGTTCAGAACACCACCGGACTGATTCGTGAGGTTCGAGTTTCCGATCGCCAGCGCGCCGCTGGTGACGTCGATCGTGCCCGCATTTGCCACGGTCAGGTTGTAGAGGTTCCGCGTATTGGCGACGGTGCTGAACAGCACGGTGGCCCCGCTGCCGATGTTCACCACCGTGTTTGTCGGGCCGTTGCCATAGATTCCTCCGCTGTTGCGGAATTCCACCTCTCCGGCCGACCAGGACGAGATATCCGACCCGAGATACAAATTGTAGCTCGAGCTAAAATCAAAAAGGACGTGGGCCGAACTCGAGCTGACATCCAAGCTCGCGAGGTTGACGTTGCTCGATGCCCCACTGGTCGAGACCAGATACGCGGGGCCGCTCGCCGAGACGGCTGCTTTCGTGTTCGTCGGAACGCTCGCTGTCGACCAGTTCGAGGCCGAGAACCAATTCGAATCTGCGGTGACCTGCCACTGGACTGCGGTTTGGGCTGACGCAGAAATCGCGAGCGCGCTCAAACCGACAATCCAGCATTGCCGAAAAGTGGTGTGGGACATGATGCAGCTGGATGGCGACAGATGTCATCATAACTAACTCGAATCCAGCATATTATTGCCCGACATGAGTGAGTCCGTCTCACGTCGCGTCACAATTTCACTCGCTCGTTATTAATACACAAGATTCTAACAGTAAGCGGTTAATGCATTAACCGTGCACCTGGGCCAATGCCGTTTCGCCATTACAATTCAGGCTACTAACCGTGCGGTGCCGGGGCCAGATGCCCCCGGGCTACCGCCTGTTCCAGCATCTGGTCCACATATGTCCAGAGGCCGCGGGAACCGTCAGCGACATGCTTGTTCCGGGCGGTGACGCGGTCGTGGGTGATGCCGTGCTTCTTCCAGCCGCCACCCTCCGTTCGGCAGTTGAGCAGCATCGGTTGGAAACGGTCGACGGCAGCGGCGAATTTCGCTTCCGGGGTTTTGCGCTCTTCAAATTCGTCCCACAAAGCGCGAAAAGCGCGCGCCTGATCCGGGGGCAGCATGCCGAAGATGCGCTCGGCCGCGACCGCTTCCCGCTCGTGCTGATTCACCATCGCCGCCGTGTCGTAGGCGAACGTGTCGCCGGCGTCGATTTCAACCAGGTCGTGAATGATCACCATTTTGAGAACGCGCAGGACGTCGAGGTGCCGTTCGTTGGCGTGTTCCGCCAGCACGATCACGCACAGGCAGAGATGCCACGAATGTTCGGCGTCGTTTTCGGCCCGCCGGCTCTGCGTCAGCTGAGTCTGCCGGAAGATATCCTTCAGCTTGTCGCATTCAGCGATGAACTCGATTTGCTGCGCCAACCGCGCGGCGGGTGAGTCGACGTTTTCCATGACCCACCCAAAACCGGCCGGCTCCTTCCGCGCAATGCCACAGTCGGAACGGCCGCCGACTAGAAGCATGGTCCAACGCCCCAGAAGTTGCCGCGAGTGTCCATCGTGACCTCGCCGAGTCCGACGATCGAGAATCGAAAATCGGAAACTCAGGACTTCGTCACTTGGCGAGGACCGCCCCAGGATCGGTCTCGAGGCGCGGCACCGGCCTGGGCGTCACGTACCGGGCGAACCGTTCCATATACAGATAGAAGACCGGCGTGATATAGAGCGTGAGCAGCTGCGACACGACGAGCCCACCGACCACGGCGAGCCCGAGCGTCCGCCGGGCATCGGCGCCCGCGCCCCACCCGAGGGCGATCGGCATCGTGCCGGCCAGCGCCGACAGCGTCGTCATCATGATCGGGCGGAAACGGACGAGACAGGCCTCGACAATCGCCTCGCGGGCCGGACGGCCGCGGTCGCGGCGGGCCGCGAGCGCGAAGTCGATCATCATGATGGCATTCTTCTTCACGATTCCGATGAGCATGATCAGGCCGACGTACCCGTAGATGTTCAGCTCCTGCCGAAACAGGAGCAGCGTGGTCAGCGCGCCGAAGGTCGCCGCCGGCAACCCGGAAAGAATGGTGATCGGATGGATGAAGTCCTCGTACAGCACGCCGAGGACCAGGTAGATGGTCAGGACGGCGACGAGCAGCATGACGCCGAGTCCCTGGAGCGAACTCGTGAATGCCGCTGCCGTTCCCTGAAATGTGCCGCTGACGGTCGGAGGCAGGTCCTGGCGGGCGATCTGATCGATCGATGCCGTCACCTGGCTGAGCGAGACGCCGGGCGCGAGATTGAAGGTCACCGTGACGGCGGGCACCTGGCCAAGGTGGCTCACGCTCAAAGGACCGACATCCGTCCGGGTTCTCGTCACCGCGCTGAGCGGAATGAGATTCCCGTTCTTGCTGCGCAGATGGAGCAGCGCCAGAGCGCGCGGATCCCGCTGGTACCGGTCCTCGAGTTCAAGAATGACGTAGTACTGGTTGGTGGGGGTGTAGATCGTCGAAACCTGGCGCGACCCGAATGCGCTGTAGAGCACGTCCTCGATTTGCTGCGGCGTGACGCCGAGGGCGGAGGCCTTGTCGCGGTCGATGTCCACGATGAGTTGCGGGCTGTTGATCTGGAGATCGGTCGTGACATCGACCACGCCCGGCACCCGCGCGACGCGGCTCGTGAACGCGGGGACCACTTCCCGCAACTGCTGCAGGTCCGGTCCGTAGATCGTGTATTGGAATACCGACGACGACATGCGTCCGCCAATGCGAATGCTCGGGGGGACCTGCGGAAACACCTTCGTCCCGGGAATCGACGCCAGGTCCCGGCGCAGCATCTGGACGATCTGGTCGGCGGAGGGCCGCTCGCGGCGCGGTTTCAGGGTGACCATGATGCGGCTCGTGTTCTCGTTGCTCACGTTCGACGAGTAGCCGGAAATATAGGGATTCCTCGCGACGATAGTCATGGCGGCGCGCTGGTACCGCATCATGGCGTCGAAGGAAGCGTCCTGGGCCGCCTCGATGCCGACCACGATCCGACCGGTATCTTCCGTCGGAATGAAACCCTTCGGCACGGCGACCAGCAGGACTCCGGTGAGAACGAGCATCAGTCCGGCGATTCCCATCGTGATCCGGCGGTGCTCCATCGTGACGCCAAGCGTTCGTTCGTACAGGCGCAGACCGGATTGGAAAATGCGCTCCATCACCTGGTAAAAACGGCCATGATGGGCGCCAGGTACAATCGGCCGGAGGAACCGGCTGCAAAGCATCGGAGTGAGCGTCAGCGAAACGAACCCGGAGACCAGGATGGCCGCGCTGATGGTCACGGCGAACTCATGCAACAGCCGCCCGAGCACCCCGCCCATGAACAGCACCGGGATGAAAACGGCCACGAGTGAAATCGTCATCGAGACGATCGTGAAACCGATCTCCCGGGAACCCCGGAGGGCCGCCGTCATGACCGGTTCGCCGTGTTCGACATGCCGGATGATGTTTTCGAGCATGACGATGGCGTCATCCACGACGAAACCGACCGAGAGCGTCAGGGCGAGCAGCGACAGGTTGTCGATGCTGAATCCGAAGAAGAACATCACCGCGAACGTGCCGATGACCGCGATGGGCATGGCGATGCTCGGAATCACTGTTGCCGGCAGCGAGCGGAGGAACAGGAAGATCACCAGCACGACGAGCGCGATTGCCAGCACGAGTGTGAATTTCACGTCGGCGACGGATTCCCTGATGGCGAGCGAACGATCGATGAGCACGTCGAGGTGGATGCCGGCGGGAAGCTGGGCGCGGAATGCGGGCAGGAGATCCTTCACGCCATCGACGACCTTGATCGTGTTCGTGCCGGGCTGGCGCTGCACGAACAGGATGATCGAGCGCTTCCCGTTGTACCAGCCGGCCGCCTTGTCGTTCTGGATGCTGTCGACGACATGGGCGACATCTTCGAGGCGGACCGCGGCGCCGTTGCGGTAGGTGACGATCACCTTCCGAAAACCGTCGGCCGTGTTCAGCTGACCGGTCGCCATGAGGGTGGTCGACTTGTCCCTCCCATCCAGCGTCCCGGATGGCATGTTGACGTTGCTCGAGTTCAGGGCCGCCCGGACCTCATCCATGCCGATGCCGCGGGACGCGAGAGCCTGGGGGTGGACCTTGACCCGCACGGCGTATTTCGCCGCGCCCCAGACCGCGACTTGCGCCACGCCGTCCACCATGGAGATGCGCTGGGCAAGCAGGTTTTCGGCGTACTCGTCGACTTCCGGCAGCGGCAGGGTGTCGGAACTCAGGGCGAGGAGCAGGATCGGGTCGTCGGCCGGATTGCTTTTCCGAAACGAGGGCGGATCAGGCATGTCCTGCGGAAGCCGGCGTTGTACGGCCGACAGCGCCGACTGCACGTCCTGCGCCGCTCCGTCGATGTCACGGTCGAGATTGAATTGGAGCGTAATCTGCGTCTCGCCGAGCGTGCTGCTCGACGTCATCGAATCGATCCCGGCGATCGTTGCCAACTGGCGCTCGATCGGAGTCGCCACGGACGACGCCATGGTTTCCGGGCTGGCGCCGGGCAGATCGGCCCGGATTTGAATGGTCGGAAAGTCGACGGTCGGAAGATCGCTGACGGGGAGCGAGCGATACGCCATCGCCCCGAACACGGTGATTGCCGCCGTGACGAGCGTGGTCATGACCGGCCGGCGAATGAAGAGTTCGGGCAGGTTCATGCGACTGTTCCCTCCGTGAGCGCATCGCGGGCTCGCGCGGAGTCCGGACTTGTCGGTTTGGCGTTGCGGGCGGAGCTCATGTTCCCTGCCGGCGCGCCTTGTCGTCCGGGGCCGACACGGGGTTTTTCCCCGACATGTCTGATTGTGCCGCAGGGTTGGTGAAGAAGTCCGGTGCCTTGATCTGGACGGGTTGGCCGGGAACCACGCGAAGCTGGCCGTCCGTGACGACCGCTTCTCCCGCCGTCACTCCACTCGTGATGACCGCGTTGTCGTCAAACGTCCGCTCTACGACAACCGGGCGGAATTCCGCGGTCTTATCGGACTTCACGACGAACACGTGGTTGCCGTTCTGGTTGGATTGCACGGCGCTCGCGGGGACCGTGAGAACTTCCGGAGCGGCAAGCGTGAGCGTGACGTTGGCGAACTGCCCGGGCCACAAGCCGCGCCCGGAATTGAGGAAGGTGGCCTTCAGCTTGATGGTGCCGGTGGTGGAATCGACCGTGTTGTCCACGAACGTGAGGTCCCCACGGGCCGGGTGGTCCTCACCGGAGACGAGCGCAGCCTGCACACTCAGCGTGCCTTGGGCGCGATACCGGTTCACGAGCGGAAGCTCCTGCTGCGGAATTCCGAACGTGACGTAGATCGGGCTGAGCTGGTTGATCGTCACCAGGGCCCCGCCGTCGTTGGCGCGGATCAAGTCGCCTTCGTGCACGTTCAAATTGCCGGTTCGCCCGCCAATCGGCGCGCGGATCGAACAATACTCGAGCTGGAGGCGCGCGTTGGCGACGGCGGCCTCGGCGGCGGTGGCCTGGGCCTGCAGCGCGCGCGCATTGTCCTCGATTTGCTGGAACTGATCCTGCGAAACCATCGTGCCTACGTTCAGCGCCTTGTAACGGGCAAGCTGGGCTTGCGCGCTGTCTCGCTGGACCATGATCCGCTGTTCATCGGCGAGCGCCGACTGCAGGGCGGCCGCGAACGGGCGGGAATCGATTTCAAACAGGAGATCCCCCGCGGTCACGTCTTGCCCCTCGTGGATGGCGATCTTCAACAGCGATCCGGTGATCTGCGCGCGCACCGTGGCCGACCGGATCGGTTCGACGGTGCCGACTGCATCGATGACCAAAGGGACAACCTTGTGGCGCGCATAACCCACCAGGACGGGCGCGCCAGCGCCTCCGCCCCTGCGGGAAGGGGATTTCGAGCAGGAGGAAAATGCGGCGATGAGCAGAACGACGGCGGCGATTCGGCAATGCGATCGCCACCGCTGGAGGCGACGTGACGCTGGTATCATGAAGCTGGAAAGTGGCCGCGGACCGGCGGCCACAGGGCAGGAGGACGAACCGACCGGGTTGAGGTTGCGCCGCTGGTCACGGCCGAATTCGCGGTCCGGGGAACGAACTCCAGCGCAGATGGTGCGGCGTAAGTGCCCGGCACCATGGACATACCGACTGGCGGACGCAATCTTGGGGCGGCTGTGCGTCGGAGGGTGAAGCCGTGCTTCTTGTCCCGGTAGCGGGCAACCTAACGATCGGCGCGAGTAAAGCCCCGCCGCGCATGCCCGGCGGCTTTGCCTCGGGATGAGGGTGGTGCGGATTACACCGCCGTCGATTTTTCAACCGGGCGGTGCATTCGTCATACTTCAGCTTTTCCTTGCTTGCGGCTGGCGCCGAGATTTCCCTCGTGGGCATTTTGTCCATGAAAGTCCTCGTCGCCGACAAGATCTCACCCAAGGGAGTCGCCTATCTGCGCCAGCAGCCGGGCTTCGAAGTCGTTGAAGCATATGGCTCTTCCCCGGAAAAAGTCCTCGAACTGGTCAAGGACGTCCACGCGATTGCCGTCCGGTCGGAGACGAAGATCACCGCCGCGGTGATGGCCGCCGCCCCGCAGCTCAAGGTCGTCGGGCGGGCGGGTGTCGGCGTCGACAATGTCGATGTCGAGGCTGCCACCGAGCGGGGCGTGATCGTGATGAACACGCCTTCCGGAAACACGATCGCTACCGCGGAACTCACGTTCACGCATCTGCTGTGCGGTGCGCGCCCTGTGCCGCAGGCTGCGGCGTCGATGAAGGCCGGACAGTGGGACCGCAAGAGCTTCTCGGGCATCGAGCTGTTCCGAAAGACCCTCGGCATCGTCGGCCTGGGCCGAATCGGAAGCGAAGTCGCCAAGCGCGCGCAGGCCTTTGGCATGCGCGTGCTCGCCTTCGACCCGTACCTTGCCCCGAGCCGGGCCAAGGCGATGCAGGTTGAGGGTGTCACCCTCGATGAGCTGCTCAGGCAGGCGGACTACATCACGGTCCACATGCCGCTCACCGACGACACCAAGTACATGATCGACGAGGCGGCGCTCGAGAAGTGCAAGAAGGGCGTTCGTCTCTTCAACTGCGCGCGGGGCGGCATTATCAAGGAAGCAGCGCTGATCGAGGCGCTGAAATCCGGCAAGGTCGCGGCGGCCGGTCTCGACGTTTACGAGGACGAGCCGCTCGCGAAGGACAGCCCATTGCGTTCGCTTCCCAATGTGGTCCTGACGCCTCACCTCGGGGCGTCAACCGCCGAGGCGCAGGAGTCGGTCGGCATCGAGATTGCCGAACAGATCGCCGACGTGCTGAACGGCGGGGTGATCCGCAATGCGGTCAACGTTCCCTCGATCGATGCCGCGACCATGAAGGTCCTCGGGCCGTACATCGATCTCGGCACGAAGCTCGGCACCCTCGTGCAGCAGATCGCGCCGCAACAGATCTCAAACCTTACGATCACCTATTGGGGCAAGCTGCTGGACCTCGATGTCAACGCGGTCACCCGCTCGATCGAGCGCGGCTTCCTGCGCCGGATCAGCGGCGAAGAGGTGAACTTCGTGAATGCCCCCGCCCGTTTGGAGCGTCTCGGCGTCCGGGCCCAGGTCGTGAAGTCGACCAACGACTGCGGCTACACGGACTTGATCCAGGTCGAGGCCGCGAATGGCGACGGCAAGGTGTTCTCGGCGGCCGGCACCCTGATCGGGAAGGGCAACGAACCCCGGATCGTCAACATCAATGGCCGCGAGGTCGAGGTGCTGGCGGACGGCAAGCTGCTCGTCCTCGAGAATGTCGACCAGCCCGGCATGGTCGGCACGGTCGGCACGCTGCTCGGCAAGGACAAGGTCAACATCGCCGACATGTCCCTCTCCCGGCTCACGCCCGGCGGCACGGCCTACATGGTCGTGCGCGTGGACAGCGAACCGAGTGAGGCCGCGCGGAAGGAAATCAAGAGCAACCCGGCGATCAAGATGGCGAAGTTCGTCCAGCTCTGACCAACGGGTGGGGCGAAGCGTCCCGGTGAGCCCTCCGGCTCGGCGAGCGACGATCGCCCCGCCAACCCCGACCGATGTTCACCACGATCCTCCTGCTCGCCGCCGTCACGGGATACCTGCTGGGCTCGCTGCCGTTCGGGTATGTCGTCGCGCGCGCGCGCGGAGTGAACATCTTCGAGGTGGGGTCGAAAAACCCGGGCGCCACCAATGTCCGGCGCGTGCTTGGCCGCGGGCCGGGTAATCTGGTCTTCGCGCTGGATGCACTCAAGGGGGCATTGGCGGTGGCCCTGCCCGTCGCGTATTTCTGGACCCGTCACGAAGTGATTGAATCGGTCACACCCCTCGACTCCGGCAAGGTGCTTTTGACGGTGAACTGGGCGGAGGGAGCCGCGATCTGCGGGCTCGTGGGAGCGCTGCTCGGGCACAGTTTCTCGTGCTTCACCGGTTTTCGGGGCGGCAAGGGCGTGGCCACCGGCGCCGGTGGTTTCGCCGTCCTTTTCCCGGTGGGAGCCCTGATTGCGCTGGCCGTGTGGCTGCTGGCCGCGGTCATCAGCCGGTATGTTTCGGTCGCCTCGATGTTGGCGGCGATTTCGCTGCCGGTCTCGGCCTTCCTCCTGCACCGCTCGGGCGTGCTGGTGGTTGCGTCGGCGCTGATCGCGCTCCTCGTCCTGGTTCGACACCGCACGAACCTGGCGCGTCTCGTGGCAGGCACCGAACACAAGATTGGCCATAAACCGGCCGCACCGAAATCATGAGCGAATCCACGGCAGTGAACATCGGCATTTGCGGCCTGGGCACGGTGGGCCAGGGCGTCTGGAAGCACATCACCGCGAACCGGGCGGACCTGGAGGCGCGCATCGGGGTGAGCATCAATCTGGCGCGCGGGGCCGTGCGCGACCTCGGGAAGGCCCGGGGCGTCAAAATTCCCCGTTCGAAGCTGACCGATGATCCGCTCGCGATCGCGAGCGATCCGTCGATTCACATCGTTTGTGAACTGATGGGCGGCACCAAGCTGGCGCGCCAGGTCACGCTTGCGGCGCTGCGCAATGGCAAGATCGTCGTCTCCGCGAACAAGGCGCTGATCTGCGAGCACGGGGCCGAGATCATGTCCGTGGCGCAGCGCCACGGGGGGCATTTCTTTTTCGAGGCCTCGGTGGCCGGAGGCATTCCCATCATCAAGGCGCTGCGCGAAGGGCTGGTCGCCAATCGTTTCCCGCGCATCTACGGGATCCTCAACGGCACCTGCAACTACATCCTCACCCAGATGGAGGAGCAGGATGCGCCCTATGCGCAGGTGCTCGCGGAAGCGAAACGCCTGGGCTACGCCGAGGCGGACGAATCGCTCGATGTCGACGGCTGGGACACCGCCCACAAGGCGTCGGTCCTGGCCTGGCTGGCGCATGGTGTCTGGGTGAAGACCGATCAGATGATCGTCGAGGGAATCTCCCGGTTGACGCCGGCGGATTTCAAGAACGCGTCCGTGCTCGGCTTTGGGATCAAGCTGCTCGCCATCATCACGCGTGACTTCGGGCGCGACGAGCTTTCGGTGCGGGTTCATCCCACGCTGTTGCCCGAGGGCAACGTGATCGCGAACATCAGCGGGGTTTTCAACGCGGTCTCGGTGACGGGTGATGTCGTTGGAACCACCTTCTACAGCGGTCGTGGCGCCGGCCAGGATGCCACTGCGAGCGCGGTGATCAGCGACATCGCCGATGCGGCGTCGCTGTTGAAGCACGGCAAGGGGGCGCACCTGATCGGCGAACCGACGACCGCCCTCCGGAACGGCTGCCGTCTCGCCCCGCCCGAGAATGTGCGCTGCCGGTACTACCTGCGCCTCACCGTCAAGGATGAGCCCGGCGTGCTCGCGCGCGTCGCGTCGGTCATGGCGAAGCACCACATCAGCATCGCGAGCGTCATCCAGAATCCGGCGGAACGCGCCGGGGCGGCCTCGTTGGTCCTCACCACGCACGAGAGCAACGAGCGGGCGATGGGGGCGACGCTGCGCAAGTTGCGCAGGCTGGCCAGCGTACTCGAATCGCCGGTGCTCCTCCGAATCGGCGATTTCGAATGACCCGGCCGCGCCGGACCACCACGCCCTCCCTTCCTTTCATTCTTTTCTCCAGCCATGGCTCGAATCGTTCAAAAATATGGCGGCACCTCGGTCGGTGACGTCGAGCGCATCAAGAAGGTCGCGGAACGGATCAAGGCGATCCGCGATGAAGGCAACGAGCTTGTCGTCGTCGTGTCCGCCCGCGCGGGTGTCACCAACGAGCTCATTGCCCGGGCGAAGGCCGTGAACCCCAACCCGGCCGAGCGTGAGCTCGACCAGCTCCTGGCGATCGGCGAACAGGAGACGATTGCGCTGACGGCGATGGCCCTGCACGGGATCGGCGTGAAGGCGATCAGCTACACGGGGGCCCAGGCCGGGATCACGACGGATACCGTTCACACCAAGGCGAAGATCAAGGACATCAATGCCCGGGCGCTGGAGAAGGATCTCCGGGCCGGCCATGTGATCATTGTCGCCGGCTTTCAGGGCGTGAACGATGAGGGACAGACCACCACGCTCGGTCGTGGCGGATCGGATCTGACGGCGATCGCCCTCGCCGCGGCGATCAAGGCCGACAAGTGCGAGATCTACACCGACGTCGACGGCGTCTACACCGCGGATCCGCGTGTCGTGAAGACCGCCCGGAAACTCGACGAGATCAGCTACGACGAGATGCTCGAGCTCGCCTCGTCCGGCAGCAAGGTCATGCAGTCCCGGTCGGTGGAGTTCGCCGCCAAATACAACGTCGTTTTCGAAGTCCGCTCCTCCTTCAATCACAACCCAGGAACCATCGTGAAAGCAGAAGTCGCCTCCATGGAACGAGTCCTCGTCCGCGGCGTGGCCGTCGACAAGGACCAGGCCAAGGTCGTCGTCAGCAACATCACCGACAAGCCCGGCTCGGCCGCCCGCGTTTTTCGCGCGCTCGCCGATGCGCACGTCAACGTCGACATGATCGTGCAGAATGTCGGCCGGGCCGGTGTCGCCAACCTGACGTTCACGGTGCCGCAATCGGAGATGGGCAAGGCCGTGAAGGCGCTCGAGCCGGTATTGCAGGAGATCGGTGGCGGGCAGGTGGCGGTCCACGAGCAAATCGCGAAACTTTCCGTCGTGGGCGTCGGCATGCGGAGCCACAGCGGCGTGGCGGCAACCCTGTTCCAGAGCCTCGCCGAGGCGGGGGTGAACATCGAGCTGATCAGCACCTCCGAGATCAAGATCTCGGTGGCGATCGCGCTCGACAAGGCGGATGAGGCCGCCCGGGTGGCCCACCAGGCGTTCAATCTCGACCAAGCCTGAGCGTTCCCGGGGCATCCTCGGAACCCGCGCCGGCCTGTTTCCCCCATGCGCTTCATCTCGACCCGCGGCCAGACGCCGCCGCTCGGATTTTCGGACGCGGTCGCCACCGGTCTCGCTCCCGACGGCGGCCTGTTTCTGCCGGAAACGCTGCCGGATTTCAGCGGCCGGCTCGGGGCGTTCGAGCGCTTGGGCTATCCCGAACTCTGTTTTGAGTTCATGCGCGTGTTCGCGACGGACATCCCGGCCGACACGCTCCGGGCGATCGTGGCCGCGAGCTACACGCGTTTCTCCGATCCGGCCATCGCGCCGCTCAAGCGACTCGGCCCGAACCTCCACGTGCTGGAGCTCTTTCACGGGCCAACGCTCGCATTCAAGGATTTTGCGCTGCAGCTGCTGGGCAACCTGTACGCGCATCAATGCCAGGTCCGCCAGGAGACGATCAATGTTCTCGGCGCAACCTCGGGCGACACCGGCGCCGCTGCGATTCACGGACTGCTCGGGCGTCCGGGAACCGCGATCTTCATCCTCTATCCGGACGGCCGGGTTTCACCGCTGCAGGAACGGCAGATGACCTGCACGGGCGCGGACAACGTCTTCGCCTTGGCGATCGACGGTACGTTTGATGACGCGCAGTCGGCCCTGAAGGAGATCTTCGCGGACCAGAAGTTTCGGATCGGACACCGGCTGTCTGCCGTCAACTCGATCAATCTCGCGCGGGTGCTGGCGCAATGCGTGTACTACCTCCACGCCTGGCTCAGGCTGCCGGAATCCGAGCGCGGAAATGTCGAGTTTGTCGTGCCGACCGGAAATTTCGGCAATGTTCTCGCGGGTTGGATGCTCCAGAAGATGGGTGTGCCCATTCGCGGCTTCCGCGTCGCGACGAATCAGAACGACATCCTCTACCGGCTGTTCACGACGGGCGAATATCGCGTCGGCGAAGTTCATCCCAGCCTCGCCCCGTCGATGGACATCCAGGTGGCGTCGAATTTCGAGCGGTTCATCTATTTCGCCGTGGGGCGGGATCCGGAGCGGGTCCGGCAGGTGATGGACACGTTCAAACGGACCGGCGGCTACACCTTCGACCACTTTGACCGCGACACCTTCACGGCGTCACGGTGCAGCGATGCGGAGATTCCCGGGATCATCCAGCGCGTTTATCGTCAGCACGGATACGTGGTCGACCCGCACACCGCCTGTGCGTTCAAGGAGCTCGATTCCACGCGCGTCAGTGTGGTGCTTTCGACGGCGAGTCCCGCGAAGTTCCCGGACACGATCCAGGCGGCGATCGGCGTGGAGCCGACCCACCCAAGTCTCGAGGCGCTCAAGGCGAAACCGATCGTCAAGCACCGGCTGAAAGCCGATCCGCGCGAGGTCAGGGCCTTCATCGATCATCACGCGGTGGTGGGCGCCGGGACCGCGGCCAGGTAGCGACGGGCCCCGCGCTTGCCTCGAAGCGCGAATCGCGCGAAGCCGTGCGGATCGAAGTCCCGGTCGACCGGCGTTCATCGCCAATGCGGGCGGCCGTGCCGCGGTGAAAACCTTCCCTTGCCAGTCGACAGGCGCTTCGCAACGCTCACCCGTTCGCAATGAGCTCCGTGATCAAAATCTACGACACGACCCTGCGTGATGGCACCCAGGGCGAAGGCATCAGCTTTTCGGTCACCGACAAACTGCTCATTGCGGAGAAACTGGACCAGTTTGGCGTCGATTACATCGAGGGTGGTTTCCCGGGATCGAATCCGCGCGACATCACGTTTTTCCAGGAGGCGCGGAAGCTCCAGTTGAAGCACGCCCGCCTCGCGGCGTTCGGCTCGACCCGGCGCGCCGGCGCCAAGGCGGAGGAGGATGCGCAACTTCGGACCCTGCTCGACAGCGGCATGCCCGTCCTGACCATTGTCGGCAAGACGTGGACCCTGCACGTCACCGAGATCCTGCGCACGACCCGGGAGGAGAATCTGGCGATGATCGAAGACTCCACCCGGTACCTCGTGGCGCAGGGCCGGGAAGTCGTGTACGACGCCGAGCACTTTTTCGACGGGTACCGATCCGACCCCGAGTACGCCCTGCGAACGCTGGCTGCGGCGGCGCGCGGCGGCGCCAGCAACCTGACGCTGTGCGACACGAATGGCGGGACACTTGTGGATGATTTCAAACAGATTGTCGCGCGAGTTGTGAAGGAATTTGGCGCGGAGCGGGTGGGGGTGCACTGCCACAACGACAGCGGGTTGGGCGTTGCCCTGACGCTCGGCGGCGTGGCAGCCGGCGCGACCCTGGTGCAGGGCACGATCAACGGCTACGGGGAGCGCGTTGGCAACGCGAACCTCACGACGGTCCTGCCGAATCTGCTGCTGAAGATGGGATGCACCGCCCACTGCGGGTCGAATCTCCGGCAGGTCCGCGATCTTTCGTTGTTCTTCGACGAGCTGGCGAACCTTCGCCCCGATCCGAAGGCCCCGTTCGTCGGGCAGTCCGCGTTTGCGCACAAGGGCGGGCTGCACGCCAACGCGGCGCAGAAGGTCGCCCGCAGCTACGAGCACATCGATCCCGCCCTGGTGGGCAACCGCACGCGGGTGCTCGTTTCGGACATGGCGGGACGGAGCAGCCTCACGCTCAAGGCGAAGGAACTTGGCATCGAGCTGGACGAGAAACGGCCGGAAATGAAGCCGCTGATCGACGAGCTGAAGGAGCGCGAATTTCGCGGCTACGAGTACGAGGCGGCGGATGCCTCGTTCAAGCTGCTCGTCGCCAAACACCTTGGCCAGCGGAAGACGTTTTTCGAAGTCGAGAGCTATCGCGTGATCATCGAGCGGCACAGCGGCCAGCTCTGGGCCGAGGCGACGGTCAAGCTGCAGGTGGGCGGCCAGTGGATGCACACCGTTGCCGAAGAGACCGGTCCGGTGGGCGCCCTCGACAAGGCCCTTCGGCTCGCGCTGGAGAAGCACTATCCCCAGCTTCGCGACATGGAACTGCGCGATTACAAGGTGAGGATCCTCGAGGGTAACGTCGGGGCCGCCGCACGGACGCGCGTTCTCATCGAAAGCGGCGATGGCAGCAGGATCTGGGGGACCGTTGGCGTGAGCGACAACATCATCGACGCCAGTTGGGAAGCCCTCCGCGAGTCCGTCGAATTCAAGCTCTCCCTCGGCGCCTGAGCGTCGGAGAGCACGGACCCGATCCAGGGTGCGTCACCGCGCCCTCGTCGCCATCGACTCGATCAACGCGGCGAGGAACCCGGTTTCACCCGGCAGCGAGCGGACGAGCCGAACCGCCGTTTCGGAATGCTCGCGCGCCATGCGTCGCGACGCGTCCAGACCGTGGAGCTTCACGTAAGTCGTCTTGTCGGCCCGGGCGTCCTTGCCGGCGGTCTTGCCCAGCGTCTCCGTGTCCGCCGTCGCGTCCAGAACGTCGTCGATGATTTGGAACGCGAGTCCCGTCCGTCGCCCCGCCTCCCGGAGGGTCCGGATGGCAGTCGCATCGGCGCCCCCAACCCTCCCGCCCATGACCAGCGCCGCTTCGATCATCGCGGCCGTCTTGTTCAGATGGATGAAGTCGAGTTCGTCCGGTGTGGCGTTCGCCTGCTTTTCGGCCAGCAGATCCTGCATCTGACCGCCGATCAGACGCCGGCTTCCCGACGCTTCGGCAAGTTCTTCGATCAGGGCTCGTGCCAGCGAAGCGTCGGCGGCGTACGAGGTCGCCAGCAGTGCGAACGCGTGCGTGAGCAGCGCGTCACCCGCCAGCAACGCCGTCGCCTCGTCAAACGCCTTGTGTGCCGTCGGGCGGCCGCGCCGCAGGTCGTCGTTGTCCATGCAGGGCAGATCGTCGTGGATCAACGAGTACGTGTGGACGCATTCGATCGCGACAGCGGCCGGCAACGCGTCGGGGCGCGTCGTCGTGCCGGTGGCGTCCGTCGCGCCGGCGGTTTGGTCGGACCGCGCGGCCTGGAACAGATCGGCCGTGGCCAGGAGCAGGACCGGGCGGAGCCGCTTGCCGCCGGCTTCGAGGCTGTACCGCATGGCCGCATGCAGCCGGCCGGGCCGGGTGCTCGCGGAGGGGACGTGCCGGTCGAGCCCGTTTTCAACGTGCGCAACGTAACGCTTCAGTTCGTTTGAAAAATCCATGACGGTCAACGCGGTGGCCGGCCTGATTGGGTACTGGGTGGTGCAAAGTCCGAGTGGCGATGCTGATCACGAATCAGGCCATCACGTCAATTGACTTCCGCGTCCGGGTCGATCGTCGGATTGGGTCTGGCTTCGGGCCGGCGCGTCCGCCGGCAAAACGCGCGGACGGGTGGGGGGGCGCGGAGGTGCCGCAACCTGCCGAGCGCCAACGATGCGCTCCGTTCAGTGGCGCCGCGGGCGACGGACGAACCCATTCGAAACTCGCCAAGCGCTTGCCGACTCGCCATAAACCCGGCCCTTTTCCCAACATGCCTACTTACGAGTACGCTTGTCCAAAGTGCGGCCACACCTTCGAGCAATTCCAGTCGATGAAGGACGAGCCGCTGAAGAAATGTCCCAAGTGTGGGAAGTCGGGCGTCAAACGCCTCCTCGGCACCGGCGCCGGACTCATCTTCAAGGGGTCTGGATTCTATATCACCGACTACAAGAAGAGCGGGAGCAGCGGGAGCAAGGAGAGCGGAGCTGCGCCAAAGGCTTCCGAATCGAAGTCGACAGCCAGCGGCGGGAACACTAAGTCATCCGGAACCCCGTAAATTCCATGAGCAGCAAAGTCGATCGCGCCATCCATGGCCCAAGTTGGACCGAAGTCATCCTGGGGGCCGTGCTCAGCCTCATCCTCGGCGTGGTTCTCGGCGCGGTGCTGCTCATTTTGAAACCGGTGGACAAGGTCAACGAGCCTCCGAAGGAGCCTGCGACCGGCGTGGTCTACTACATCCAGGGATCGCAGGCGGGCTCGCGGGATCGGGCGCTCGCCAAGCAAAAGGCTTTCGTCGACGGGCAGTCGGTGCAAGTGACGGAAGACGATCTCAATTCACTGATGCTTTCGCTCGCCGCCGGCACCGCCCCTGGCGGCAAGAAGCCGGCGCCTGCGGGGACAGAGATGCTCTCGCCGGGAACGCCAAACTTCCGGATTCAACACGGCGTACTGCAGGTTGGACTGCCCATGGTCCTCAATGTCGCCGGCCTGACCGAACCGATCATCGTGCAAGCCCGGGGCGGCTTCGAGAAGAAGGGCGGGGTTTTCGTATATGAGCCGTCGGAGCTTTATCTGGGTTCCTGCCCCGTCCAGCGGTTGCCTTTCGTGGGCAGCTACCTTCGCAGCAAGGCACTGGAGACGCATCCGGTGCCCGCGGACGTCGCGGCGGCGTGGAAGAAGCTTTCGAGTGTTTCGATCGACGGGAACACGCTCGCACTTTCGCAGTAGCCGGTTCACTCGGGGAGAAACGGGTCGCTTCCCGTTGTCAACCTTCGCGAGTCGGAATTCGCAGATTCATAACGGTCGAAGGTATTGACGAGCAGCGGATGAATGCGCTCTGAATACACGTCCGTGAGTGCCCACAGCTCCTTCCGCGACCGACCACCCACACGGGTTTGCGGCGGCCGTGCCAATTCCCAACGCGAGACCGAGATGTCGGCTTCCCCTGGCGCGTGAGCAGCACGACTGAGACCTTTCGGGAAACGCTTTCCGAAGCTTCGGCAATGGGCGCGAAGATGTTTCGCGTTCGTTTTCCTTTCGTCGCGGAGTTTCGCAACTATTCGTGGGAAAAACTCCGCCGCGATCTGCTGGCCGGCGCGACCCTGACGCTCGTCTCGGTTCCGCAGGCGATCGGCTTCGCGCTCATTCTCGGCCTGCCGCCCATGACGGTCATCATGACCGTTGTTGTCGGCGGGTTCTTCAGCGCGCTTTTCTTCTCGTCGCACTACCACGTTTTCGGCCCGACGACGTCGGTCTCCCTCATCACGGCGGCGACGATCGCCGCGGACGTGTCGCTCGGACTTCACCCGTTGGCGCTGGCCGCCTACCTGGCGCTTCTGATCGGCGTCACGCAATTCGTGGCCGGCTTGCTGAATTTTGGCGAGGTCACGAAGTTCATCTCGCGATCCGTGGTCATAGGGTACACGGCGGCGATCGGAATTCTGCTGATCACCAGCCAGATGCCCAACCTGCTGGGCTTCCACGTGCCGGCGGGCCAGAAATTCCTGACCGTGATTGGAGAGGTGATCGCGGCGTTGCGGTCGATCAACATCTCGTGGTGGGCGATCGCAATTGGCGCGCTCACGCTCGCGATCTTCGAGGGGATCCAGCGGTGGCGGAAAACCTGGCCCGAGGCGCTGGTGGGCCTCGCCGTGCTCGGAATCGGCGCCCGCATCTTCACCGAACTGGTCAATCGCTACCATGTGTTCGGTCTGCATGCGGTGCCGTTCCTCATGGTGCAGAACGAAGGTGCGCTGGCGGCGACGATTCCGACGCTGACGTCACTGCCACCGTGGCACGAGCAGATGGAGCTCATCCCGCACCTTGCGACCACGGCCATTGCCATCGCGATCATCGGCATGCTCGAGGCCACGGCCATTACGAAGTCGCTCGCGGCCAAGAGCGGCCAGCACCTCGAGCCGAACCAGGAGCTCCTTGGCATGGGGGCCGGTAATATCGCGGCGGGACTCTTCGGCGTGCCTCCGGCATCGTCCTCGTTCACCCGGTCGGCGGTCAATTACCAGAGCGGCGCGGCCTCGCAGCTCTCCTCGATGCTCAGTAGCGTCGTCGTGCTTCTGATCCTCTTTTTTCTGACGCCGGTCTTCAATTACATCCCCATCGCCGCGCTGGCCGCGCACTTGATGCGCGTGGGTTACAAGCTTATCAACCGGCCGCAGATCCGGATTGCATGCCGTTCGACGCGATCCGACGCCGTCGTGTTCGCGGTCACGCTCGGGGCCGCGCTTTTCCTGCGGCTCGAAAACGCGATTTACATCGGTGTCGCCGCGGCCCTGGTGCTGTTTCTCCAGAAGACCAGCGCGCCCTCACTGGTTGAGTACACGTTCAATGAGAGCGGGCATTTGGGCGAGGTTTCGGACCCGTCGAAGCGCACGAATCCGCAGATTTCGATCATCCACGTCGAAGGGACGCTCTTCTTCGGCGCGGCTGACGTTTTCCTCGAACAGGTCCGTCACCTGACGGAGGACGCCAGGATCCAGGTATTCATTCTCCGAATGAAGAACGCGCGCCATCTCGACGCCTCCACGGTCATGGCGTTGGACAATCTTCACGACTACCTACAGAAGAACGGCCGCCATCTGATTCTGAGCGGCTGCAACACCGAGGTGACGCGGGTGATGAAGAACAGTGGCCTCCTGGCGAAGATCGGCCCGGAGAACGTCTTTCCGGCGGAGCTCAATCTCACGATGAGCACGAAGCGGGCGCTCAAGCGCGCGACCGATCTGTTGCGGACGCGGCAGGCCGATGTCCGGTTGTTTTACGGTCGCAAGCAGGATGTGGCGACCGAGGCGGCGGCCGCCCCGGGCCCGGCGGACCTGCCGGCCGATTACGAGATCTGATTCGGAACGGCCTCGTCGGGACGAACCAGGAGTGCCGCGACCGGCTGGAGCGGTTGAACTTGAATGCGTAGCCGCCGGTAGGGCGCGGAGTCCCTTCCGCGCCTTGGTTCGATGTAGGGCGCGGTCGCCTGACCCCGCCGCGGCTGGGAGCGGAGTGGCATGTGCTCACCGCATGGGTGACACTTTCTCCTCAGCGGATAGGTGACACTTTTCCTCACCGCATGGGTGACACTTCCGAGGCCATATGCCTTGGAACACACATGACGAACAAACGCAGCGATG
>DASZYH010000120.1:0-39968 GCA_035545515.1 Opitutaceae bacterium | reverse complement strand
ATGCCAGTCCAATCCGAACTTAATAGTCACTGCCGCGCTAACGGCAGCACGTCCAAGCTCTAGCTCAGATGTGTTTGTATTCATGTCAGCCGACAGGTTGGCACATCACGTGCCTCCTGTCGGCCTCATGTCATCTACATCAAACCATCTTGATGCCGCGCCTTCTGAGTTCCTCTTCGCACTGCTGACCCGCGAAATCGCCCCGGCAATTCGGAACGATTCATTTGGTGGAGCCCGATGTCCCCATCGGGCTTCAGCGTCTTGATTCGCGAGTCCAGCCCGACTCTCGCACTTGTTACTTGCTGGGCGTTGGGGGCGGGTTTCTTTTCCCCGCATGTCCAAATGGCTCCTGATCGACGGTTTCAATCTGGCCTACCGCTGCTTTCACGCGCTGCCGGAACTGACGTCCTCGAAGGGTTTTCCCACCGGGGCGCTCCATGGCTGGGTCAAGTCGCTCTGGAAGCTGATGGACCAGGAAAAGCCCGACGCCACGCTCGTCTTCTTTGACCTCGGCGAATCCGAGGACCGGATCGCCCTGCATGCCGAGTACAAGGCGCAGCGGAAACCAATGCCGGATCCGCTGCGGCAGCAGATCGATCCGATCAAGGCGCTGACCCGGGCGATGGGCCTGGCGGGCATCGAGCAGCGTGGCGTCGAGAGCGATGACCTGCTCGCGTCCGAGGCGGTGAACCTCCGGAAGGCCGGTCACGAGGTGGTCATCGTCAGCAGCGACAAGGATTTCGCGCAGATCGTCGACGACCGGATCAAGATCATGCTCCCGCCGCCGTCGGCGAACCCGAAGCTCGGCTGGCGGCTGCTCGATGCCGCCGGCGTGCAGGAAAAATTCGGTGTCCCGCCCGTGCAGATCGCGCATTACCTCGCGCTGGTGGGCGACACGTCGGACAACATTCCGGGGCTCGACGGCGTCGGACCGAAGACGGCCGCCAAGTGGCTCGCAGAATGCGGCGGCAGCTTGGAGTGTGTCCTCGAGAAGGCCACGGAGCTGAAGCCCGAGCGTTTCCGCGAGGCGGTCGTGGCGAACGCGGCGCGGCTGCGGACGAACCTGAAGCTGACGACGTTGAACCTGGCGCTCCCGGCGGTGAAGCCGGAGTGGCGCACGCCCGTGCCCGAGGAATTGTACCGGCTGCTCGACGAATACGAGATGCGCTCGACCGGCGTCGAGGCCCGCAAGCGCTATTCTGTCGCCCCCTCCGCCGCGGCCACCATGCCCGTGACCCAGCAGACGGAATTGTTCTGATTGCGGATTGCGGAATGCGGATTGCGGAATGCGGAGTGGGGAGGGGCTGAAGGGGCGACTGCGCCGCTACCGAAGGGAAAACGAGACGGAAACAGAACCGCGCGGAGCGATAGACACTTTCGAGGCGGCGCGATTGGTTTCGGTTCTCCGCGCCGCCGACCCAATTTGTGTTGGCGGTCGGGCAGGGGGCTACGTACGGTCGCGGCACATGGCTTCGACCAGGATTCAATGTGGCGTGGCGGGTGTCGGCTCGCTGGGGCAGCACCACGCGCGGATCTATGCGTCGCTTCCCGGCGCCGAGCTGGCGGGGATCTTCGAGACCAACGACGCGCGCGCGGCGGAGATCTGCGCGCGGCACAACTGCCGGCGGTTCGCCACGATCGAGGAGCTGGGCGAGGCCTGCGATGCCGTGTCGATCGTCGTTCCCACCGACCGGCATGAGCAGGTCGCGCTGCCGCTGCTCGCCCGCCGCTGCCATCTCCTGATCGAGAAGCCGCTCTGCGCCTCGCTCGAGGAGGCCGAACGCGTGCTGGCGGCCGCCCGCGAGCATGGCTGCCTCGTCCAGGTCGGTCATATCGAGCATTTCAACCCGGTGATGAGTTTCCTCGAAAAGGAAATCGACGACCCGCGGTACATCACGGCGGAGCGTCTCGCGCCCTACCAGCCGCGCGGCACCGAGGTCGGCGTGGTCCTCGACCTGATGATCCACGACATCGGCATCGTGCTCGCGCTCGTCAAGTCGCCGATCGTCCGGATCGACAGCGTCGGCGTGTCGGTCCTGTCCAAGACCGAGGACATCGCGAACGCGCGGATCCTGTTCCAGAACGGCTGTGTCGCGAACCTCAGCGCGAGCCGGATGAGCCTGAAGAAGGCCCGGGAGATCCGGATCTTCCAATCCGACGCCTACCTCTCGCTCGATTTCATGAACCAGTCCGGGCACCTGGTGAAGAAGAGCGACATCATCGCGTACGCGATGAAGATGAAGATCGGCCTGGTGAAGCCGGGGGATCAGGCGTCGATCCCGGTGAAGGAAATCCCGATCGAGAAGGGCGAGCCCCTCGCGCTCGAACTGGCGCACTTCGTCGAAAGTGTGGCGAAGGCGAAACAGCCGAAAGTCGGCGCCGCCCTCGGGAAAAGCGCCCTCGAGGTCGCGATTGCGATCACGGACCAGATCCGCGCCGCGGCGAAATGACCCGTTCGCCCGCCGGTTTCCTCCTGTTGGTGCATCCATGAGCGCCGCTCCGCAGCTTCCGCCGCCCGCCACCGGCACCGTGGACCTGCTGGTGATCGCCGGCGAACATTCCGGCGACGAACACGCCGCGCGGGTCGTCCGCGAACTGCGGGCGAAACGCCCGGCGACCGCCATCGCCGCGGTCGGAGGGCCCCGGCTTGCCGCGGCCGGGGCACAGTTGCTTTTCGACCTCACCGCGTCTTCGACGATGGGTTTCGCCGTCGTCCGGAAGCTCTCGTTCTACCGGCAATTCATCGCGGAGGTCGTCCGTTGGATCGGCGTTCACCGGCCGCGGGCGGTCTGCTTCGTCGATTCCTCGGGGCTGAATCTCCGGATTGCCCGCGCCCTGTTTGATCGCGGACTCTCGGCCAAGGCCGGGGGGCCGACCCGGACGTTGTACTACATCAGCCCGCAGGTCTGGGCGTCGCGTGCGAAGCGCCGGTTCGCGATGGCCCGGCACCTCGACGCGCTGGCAGCCATCTTTCCCTTCGAACCGGAGGTTTACGCGGACGCGGGGCTGCCGGTCACGTTTGTCGGCCATCCCTTCGTCGCGCCGGACTACGCCGCGCCGGTGCGCTCCGATCCCGCCGGGCCGGTCCTGCTGCTGCCGGGCAGCCGCAAGGGTGTCGTGACGCGCGTGTTCCCCGTGCTGGTCGGGGCCTACCAGCGGCTTGGCGGCGTCCGTCCGGCCGTGGTGCTTTATCCCAGCGACGAGGTGCTCGCGGTGATCCAGCGGACCCCGCTGCCGCCCGGCGTGACATGTATCCGGACCGGTGACAGCGGGCAGCCCGTCGGTGCGGCGGCGGCGCTGACGACCAGCGGCACGATGTCGATGCACTGCGCCCTGGCGGGGATTCCGGGTGCCGTGACCTATCGCACGGATCCTCTGACCTACGCGCTGGGCCGGCTCCTCGTGAAGGTGAAGCACATCGGCATCGCCAACCTGCTGCTCGGCGAGTCGATGTATCCGGAGTATATCCAGGGCGCGGCGACGCCCGAGGCGCTCGCGGCGGAACTCCGGGCGTGCCTCGAGGATCCCGCGCGGCGCGAGCGGACGGCGGCGCAGGCAACGCGGCTTCGGCAACTGCTGGCACAGCCGGCGGAGGCCTCCGCGGCGGACTGGATGATTCATCGGCTGTGAGCGGGAATTCCGGGGGGGAATGGTCGCTCGACGGCCCGCATTAATATCGCCAATGCGGGACCTTTGACTTTGCCTACGAAGCCCATGGGCGGTCCGGCGACGAAATCAGCACCGTTGCAGCATGAAAGTGCGAATCCCCTGCCGTGGGTCGTGCTCGGCATCGGGGTGGCGCTCTCGCTCGCGGCTGGATTCTTCGTGCGGCGGGATTCGGTCCGGCAGGAACAGGCGCGGTTCGCGCGCCTGCGCGAGCGGATGCTCCTGGAGATCGACGGACGGTTCCGGCCGGTCGAACAGGCACTCGCCGGGGCGCGGACGCTGATCCCGGCGCAGGGCGTTCTGTCGAGCGCGCAATGGCGCGAGTACTCCGAAAGCATGGCCGGATTCCTGGACCGTGGCATTGTCGGGCTGGGCTGGGCCGAGCGCGTGCCTCGGGCCGAGCTGCCGCAGTTGCAGGCGCGCGTTCGCGCGCCGGGAGTCCCCGACTTTCACGTCGAGACCAAGGGGGCGGAGGATCCCGCCTATATCGTCACCGCGATCGAGCCGCTCTCCCGGAACCAGGTCGCGCTCGGCAAGGACATCGGTTCAGGGGTGACCCGTCGGGAAGCCGCGGAGGAGGCGATGCGCACCGGTCTGCCGGTGATGACCAAGACCATCGCGGTGATCGAGGGCGCGGGCAAGGTGCCCGGCAGCCTCCTGTTCCTCCCGGTGTACCGTCCCGGTGCGCCTTTGTCCGACCCGAACGAGCGCACGAACGCGCTGCGGGGCTGGGTCTACGCCTCCATCCGGCTCGATCTTCTCCTCGAGGGCGTGGCGGCGATCAGCGAAGGCCAGCTGCACCTGACCGTGCTCGACGGCACATCCGCCCACGCGTCGACGCCGGTGTTTTCATCCGTCACTCCGGACCCTTCGACCGCCGGGCGTCCCGCCTTCACCGCGTCGCTCACGTTTCCGGTGTACGGTCATTCGTGGGTCGTCGAGATGGCCACCACGTCGCAGTTTGACGCGCGTCGCACCGGAATTCCCGCGTGGCTGGTGGTCGGCGGCGGCATCCTCGTCAGCCTGGGCGCCGCGGGTTTCACCTGGATGCTGCTGGAGTCCCGGCGGCGCGTCCTCGCGCGCAACCGCAGCATGACCGCGGATCTCGCCCGCACCGAGGCGGAGGCGCGAAAGCTCGCCCTCGTGGCGAGCCATACCGCCAGCGCCGTCGTGATCACCGACGCCGACTGGCGCATCGAGTGGGTGAATGAGAGCTTCACGCAGTTCTTCGGTTATGAATTCGACGAGGTGAGAGGCCGGCGGCCGGGCGAGTTCTTCGTCGGTCCCGACACCAACCGCGCGACGATGAAGGCGATCGATGCCGCGTGCGCCGCCGGCGAACCGTTCCGCGGCGAGATCGTCAACTACGCGAAGAACGGCGGGCGGCGCTGGGTCGAGCTCGACATCCAGCCGATCAAGGACTCCGCCGGCCGCGTCCAGGGCTACATGACCCTCCAGCTCGACGTGACGGACCGGAAGCACATCCAGGAGGTCCTGACGCAGAAGGAGGCGGAGCTGCGCTTCATCTTCGACACGGCGCCCATCGGGATCTTCTGGCGCTGGGTTGGTCCGGATGGTTCGCAGCGCCGGCTGACGAACGACGCGCACCTTGCGATCACGGGACTGACCCGCGAGCAGATGACGGACCCCGGGAGCCTGCGCCGGCTGTCCGATCCCGCGAGCTGGACGCAGCAACAGATCCAGTACGAGCGGCTCGAACGCGGCGAAATCGACCATTTCTCGATGGAACGGCGCTACCGTCGTCCCGGTGGTCGCGAGGTCTGGGCCGAGCTGACCATCCACCGGTTCCGGAATCCAGGCGGCGGATACCAGGAGGTCTCGACGCTCGTGGACCTGACGCCCCTCAAGCGCCAGGCCGGTGAGCTGCAGTCGGCGAAGGAGTCGGCGGAGTCGGCGAACCGGGCCAAGAGCCAGTTCCTCGCGATGATGAGCCACGAAATCCGCACGCCGATGAACGGCGTGATCGGCATGACGTCCCTCCTGCTCGACACGGCGCTCACCGAGGAACAGCGCGACTACGTCGAGACGATCCGGTTCAGCGGCGACGCGCTGCTCACGATCATCAACGACATCCTCGACTTCTCGAAGATCGAGTCGGGCCGCCTCGATCTCGAGGATACGGAGTTCATCCTGCAGCAGTGCCTCGAGGGTGCGCTGGACCTCCTGGCGCCCAAGGCGGCGGAAAAGGGACTCAAGCTGCGGTATGAGATTGCCGACGGCGTTCCCGACGTCGTGCGCGGCGACCCCGCGCGGGTTCGGCAGATCCTCGTCAATCTCATCGCGAACGCCGTCAAGTTCACCGACCAGGGTGAAGTCGCGATCTCCGTCCGCGCCGAAATGCGGAGCACCGGTCGCGTGGAGGTGCATTTTGCGGTTCGCGACACCGGGATCGGGATCCCGCCGGAGGCGGTGCCGCGGCTGTTCCAGTCGTTCTCGCAGGTCGACGCCTCCACCTCGCGCCGCTTCGGCGGCACCGGGCTCGGTCTCGTGATCAGCCGCCGGCTCGCCGAGCTCATGGGTGGCAGCATGTGGGTGGAGAGCGAGGTGGGAAAGGGGTCCACGTTCTACTTCTCGATCCTCCTGCACCGTGGACTCACCGCCGGCGTGCCGGGCATTGTGTCCGAGGGTGCCGCACCGGGAGTGGTTCGCGCCTACGCCGCGGAGGCCCTGCCGGCGCCCACCCGACCGGAGCGGGTGCTGCTCGCCGAGGACAACCTCGTCAACCAGAAGGTCGCGCTGCTCATCCTGGGCAAGCTCGGGTTCCGGGCGGATGTCGTCGCGGACGGTGCCGCCGCGGTGCTGGCGCTGGAGCGGCAGCGCTACGACATCGCGGTGATGGACGTGCAGATGCCGCAGATGGACGGGTTGGAGGCGTCGCGTGAGATTTGTCGTCGCTGGCCGGACCGGCGCGAGCGTCCGTGGCTGATCGCGCTGACGGCGAATGCCATGCCCGGCGACCGCGAGATCTGCCTGGCCGCCGGGATGGACGACTACATCAGCAAGCCGATTGTCATGGAGGAGCTCTCCGCCGCCCTGGAGCGTGCCGCCCTGCGCCCGCGGTGAGATCCCTCCTTCGCCCAAGCGCTTCGGCGGGCAGGCACCGCGCCTGCGAATGGAACTACGACATGCCGAAGCCTTGGTCCGAATGTAGGCCGCGAGCTTGCTCGCGCGGTGTAGGCCGCGAGCTTGCTCGCGCGGTTTGGAAGGTTCGGCCCGATGGCGTCCGCAAGCGGACGGCCTACGAATGGAACTACCACCTGCCGTAGCCTTGGTTCGACGTAGGCCGCGAGCTTGCTCGCGCGGTTCGGAAGGTTCGGGCCCCGTGGCGTCCGCAAGCGGACGGCCTACGGCAGGACAGGTGGAGACCGATGTCTCCATCAGGCTGGTTCGGCCACGTCACGCCGCGCCGCGGATTGATGCGAGCGCGGGACGCCATTTTTCCAGCGCCGTGCGCACGTCGGCGAGCAGCACCGGTTTCGCCAGATAATAATTCATCCCGGCATCGAGACACTTCCGTTCGTCGCCGATCATCGCGTTCGCCGTCATGGCCACGATGTAGATCGGGGCGTTCCAGAGCCGCTGGCGCTGCGGATCCCGTTCCCACTCCCGAATGGCGCGGGTCGCCTCGTAGCCGTCCATTTCCGGCATGGAGCAGTCCATCATGATGAGGTCGTAGCTCTCCCGGGCGAGTTCGGCGAGGGCCTCGCGGCCGTTGCCGACGCATTTGGCGGTGCAGCCCAACCGGCGGAGCAGTCCCAACGCGACCTGCCGGTTGACCGCGTTGTCCTCCGCGAGGAGGATGCGCGCGCGGGCGAATCGCGGCAGCGCCGCGTTGGCGGCGGGCAGGAGCGAAAGTTCGGCCGCCACCACCGGCCGTGGCGCGGGCAGGGACGTGGGCACCGGGACGGGCGCGGGAATCGCGGGCGAATTCCGGCAGAGGAGATCGAGCGCGTTGAACAGACGCGCGAGGCGGGCCGGCTTCAGCAGGAACGCGTCGAACCGGCAAGGGCTGGCTCCGTTGGCGTGGGAATGCAGCCCCGTGGTGAGCCCCAGGGTTTTGGTGCCGGCAAACCGGGCATCCGCCGACAATTCGGCGGCGAGCGTGGCTCCTTCCGCGTCCTGCTCATGCAGATCGGTGACGACGACGCGAAAGGGATTTCGATCCGCCACCGCCGCCCGGAGCAGTGGCCACGCGTCCGCCGTCGTCGCCGCCGTCTCGACGCTCGCGGCGAACCGCGCGATTTCGTGCCGCAGGGTGTCGCGCGACTCGGCATCGTCCGCCACCACCAGGATTCGGGGCGAGCCGCCAAGGTGGAGTTGCGGCGTCGCACCCGGGGCGGCGTCCGGCTCGCGGTCAAACACCGCCGTGAACCAGAAGGTCGACCCGCGCCCCGGCTCGCTTCGCACGCCGATGTCTCCGCCCATCATTGCCACGAGCTGCTTGCTGATCGCGAGCCCGAGACCGGTGCCGCCAAACCGCCGCGTCGTCGAGGGATCCGCCTGGGTGAACGCATGGAAGAGTCGTTCCCGGCCCGCCGGATCGATGCCGATCCCGGTGTCTTCGACCTCGACGCGCACCTTTACGGCCGGTGTCGCGTCGCCCTCGGTCGCCACCCGCACGCGAACGCCGCCGGTCGACGTGAACTTGACGGCGTTGCCCACGAGGTTCGTGAGAATCTGCCGGAGGCGTCCCGAGTCGCCCCGCAGGCGGATCGGCACGTCCGCGGCGATTAGCGCCGACGCCAGTTCCAGCCCCTTGGTCCGGGCGTGCGGTGCGAGCAGGTCGAGCGTGCTTTCGATGACCTGCCGAAGATTGAATTCGCGGTGTTCGAGCGTGAGCTTCCGCGCCTCGATCTTCGAAAAGTCGAGGATGTCGTTGATGATGGTCAGCAGGTGGAGGGCGCTGTCGCGGATCGCCTCCGCCGAATCGCGCTGGCCGGAATCCAGCTTGGTGTCCAGCAGGAGGCTGCTCATGCCGATCACGCCGTTCATGGGCGTGCGGATCTCGTGGCTCATGTGCGCGAGGAACTCGCTCTTCGCCAGGGCCGCCGACTCCGCCGCCTCCTTCGCCTTGCGCAGGTTTTCCTCCGCGCGGCGGCGGTCGGTGACGTCCTCGAAGATGACCACGTGTCCGGTGAGGCCCTGCCCCGCCGCCTGGATGGGTGCGCTTTGCACCATCACCCATCGTTCCTGTCCGTCGGTGTCGCCCAGGCGGAACTCGCGGCGGAAGGATTTGGGGGTGGCGGCGGTCTCACGCCACTCCGCGATGACCGACTCGCGATCGGCCGGGTGCACGGCCGCCTGCCAGCGGTCGCCCAGCGTGGCGCGGCGGTCGATGCCGGAGATCGATTCCTACTTTGCATTGCAGTACAGGCAGTGGCCGCCGATGTCGGCGAGCCAGATGCCGATCGGCGCCGAGCCGCTGAGCGTCCGGAACAGTTCCTCGCTCTTCCGCAGCTCGGTGTCGGTGCGGTCGCGCTCGCGGAGACTCGACTTCAACTGTTCGAGGGTCGCCTCGAGTTCGCCGGTGCGCCGCCGCACCATCTGTTCGAGCTCGTCGACGCGGTGCCGTTCCTGCTGCATCAACCGCCATTTCTCGGTCAGGGCGGTGGCGAGCTGCAGCACCTCGATCGTGTCGAATGGTTTCTTCAGGATCAGGAGCCGGTCGGAGTGCCCGAGCTTCGCGATCATCTGGTCCCACGAATAGTCGGAGTATGCGGTGCAGACCACGAACTGGGTTTCGGGATGCGAATGCCACACGCGTTCGATCGTCTCGATGCCGTCCCAGCCCGGCGGCATCCGCACGTCGACGAACACCATGGCGTAGGGGCGGCCTTCCTTGACCGCCCGGCTGATAAGTTCGAGCCCCTCCTGTCCCTGGAAGGCCGAATCGACCTCGAATCGCGCCTGGCGCGAGGTCACGGCCGTGTCGCCGAAGAGCTCGGCGGTGACGCGGTCGAGGGCGGAGTCGGCCGGATGGTCGGCCGGGTACCCCAGGATTTTCTGGAAGTCCTCGTGGATCGCGCGGGCGTCGTCGATCACGAGAATGCGAAGATTCTGATCAGTATCGTGCGGGCTCATCGGGGTAGGGATCCGGTGTTGGAACTATGGCATGGACCGACCCGGTACTGCCGGCACGCCCGCGCTCGGGGAGCACGGATACGGACGGGGCGTTGGTGGGCGGGTTTTCATCTGACGGCGCGAGTATGCCGGAATGCGTCGTCCGGCTTGTCACGGTTCTGTCACAAATGCCCGCGGCCGGCTTTGGCGGTCGCATCCCGGGCCCGGAGCAGCGGCCCACTCCCTTGCCGCCCGGATATTTACACAATCCTGCACGGGCGCGGCTTGATGCGGAGGGGCCGGCCGGCACGATCGGCGGCTGGCCGCATGACCACGCCTTTGCCGCGCATTCTCCTGGTGGAAGACGACGCTCCACTTGCCTACACCATCCGCATGGCGCTGGAGCGGGAGGGCTACCGGGTGATCGAAGCCGGCGACGGGAAGGTCGGGCTGGACGCCGCGCTCCAGGAACGGCCCGATCTGGTCGTTCTGGACGTCGACCTTCCCCGCCTGGACGGGTTTGCCGTCTGCCGCGAACTGCGGCGGGTCCAGTTTGGCGCGCCGATCCTGATGCTGACGGGCCGGGCGGCGCTGGATGAGAAGGTCTTCGGCCTGAACGTCGGCGCCGATGACTACCTGACCAAGCCGTTCGAGCTGCGCGAGCTGTTCGCGCGGATACACGCGCTCGTTCGGCGCCACGAACGCAACCGCCAGAAGACGCAGGTGCTGAATTTCGGCGCGGTGCGGATCGATTTTGGCGACAAGATCGTCTCGCGCGAAGGCCGGCCCGTCACGTTGTCGAAAACCGAATTCGCGCTGCTCGAACTCCTGGCGCAAAATCTCGGCCAACCCGTGTCCCGCACCACGATCCTCGACGTGGTTTGGGGCTACACGCGATTTCCGACGACGCGCACGATTGATACCCACGTGTGGCGGCTCCGGCAGAAGCTGGGGGATGACGGGGCGAAGCCGCGCTGGCTCCGGCGCGTGCACGGCCGCGGCTACTGCCTCGCCGACCCCGAAAAACCCGACGCGGAAAACCTCGAATAGCCATTCGCGCGAGCACGGCGACCGGGTCGCGCTCTCCGGGCGCGATTGGGCTTCCGGTAGGGCGCCGAGTCCCTTCGGCGCCACGTCCGATGGGCCGAATGGTGGCGAACGCACCGATCCGTCGGGCGCCACGTTCACCAACCCTTCGGCGGGCAGGTCATGCCCTGCCGGCAGCGAATCCACCGCTTTACTTGTTGCGCTTCCGGTTTGCCTTGTAGGCGGCGGCGATCGCATCCGCGGCGTCGGCCTCGGCCGGGTGCGTCGGCCGCAGGTGGTGCCCAATCCATTCCGCCTCGGCGGGTGATCGCTTCAACTCCGCGATGAGCCGGGTGCCGTACTCCGCGCGGGAGGTCTGGTTGAGGAGCGCGGCGAGCGCCTCGGCGCGGTAGCGTTCGTGCTGGCTGGCTTCTTCAAGGGCGGTCGTGGCGGCCGGCTCCGGGAACGTCGCGAGTGCCCAGATGCAGCGGCTCGCCAGCATGCTCGTGCCCATGCTCGTCATGAGGTTCGCGACCGGATCCTTTTCCTTTTCCAGGCTCGTGATCGCATCGCGCAGCGTGAACGCCAGGAGCGGAACCGTTTCCGGCCGGTGATAAATTGCGAGCGCTTCCGGGATGTTCATCGCGAACGTGTTCCGGTCGGCCGGCAGCCGGTCGACGATGAGGCGGAACCCCGCCTCGCTGTGGAGCCGGGCGAGGCCCAGCGCGCAGCTTCCGACCGTGCAGAGCGACTGGGCGTCCGTGAACAACGCCCGAAGGGTCGGCTCGGCCCGGCGCGCCTCGAGTTCCGCGTAGATTCCGTCCTCGACCGACCCGTGAAACGCGTGGTGCCAGCAGATCGTGGCGAGCAGCCGGGTGGAGTCTTCGGTCCGGGTCGCGATCAGCCGGTCGATCGTGGCGCGGGCCCGCGCACTCACCTCCCTGGTCGCCGCCTCGGTCCGCTCCTCGGGGGACAGGAACGCCGCGACACTTTCCACCGCGGCGGCGTTTTCGGGCGTGTACGCAACCGCGAATTCCGGACGGAGATACGCGTAGAACCGGGCGCGACGGCGATGGTCGTCCGCCGCGGCAGCGTTGCCCTCGTGGTCGGCCACCCGGGCCAGGACCTCGTACGCCTCGGCGGCGCCGGGGCGCAACGCCAGCTCGCGGTTGGCGGCGGCGGTGGCATCGGTCCAGCGGCCGATCGCGGCGGCGGCTTTCGCCCGAGCCAGCCACAGCTCGGGCGAATCCGGCAGATTCTTTAAGTAGGCGTCCGTCGCGTCGAACGCCGCCTGGGCGGAGTCGCCCTGAAGGAGAAACGTGACGCGCCGGATCTGATAGGCCGTGCGGACGGGTCGGAGCGCGATCGCCTTCTCGAGGCATGCCGCCGCGGCGAGGTACTCGTGGCGCTGAAATGCCAGCCGCTCCGGCGCGGTGCTGCGGTCGGGATTGTAGCGGACGCCACCCGGCACGTACGCGCCACCCGGACCGAGTTCGGCGCGCGTGGCGTGAAGGCGCGCCGCGACGACGAGGAAGGGAAGGTCCGAGGGCTGGCCGCGAACGCCCCGCTCGAACGCCGCCAGCGCCTCGGGATAGTCCCCCGCGTCCGCGTGCAGCAATCCCGCGATCATCACCGCCTCGAGATTGTCGGGCTGATGTTTGGCCAGCGCCTGTGCCTGCTTCAGCGCGCCGGCCGCGTCGCCGGACCTCACCTCGGCGACGAGTTTTTTCGCGTCCGGCGAATTGAACGGCAGCCGCTCGTCGGGGAACTCGTCCTGTGCGCGCAGCGCCGGCGCGAGACTCAGAATCACCAGCGCGATCATCAGGGAAACCGCCTTCATGGCCGGCGAAGCTAGAGGCCGCGTCGGCGCGAACCAAGTGGCAAGTACGGGACTTGCCTGAGTCAGTAGTGAAAGGAGCGAGCCAAGTAGCCGGACCAGGCTGCGGTATGAACTCGTTGTCCCCAGACGCGACTGAACGAACTCTCGAAATTACCAACTCCCCAATCGGCCGACGTCCCAACGCTCCCGTCGACGAAGTGCCCGATCCGCAGGTCATCTCCGTACTCGCGTTGGCCGTCAGTATTCCTATAAACGCGCGAACCGAACCGAGGGCCCGATGGTGAATTCCTCGAGTGAGTATTTCACGGCGGAACGTTGCTATATCACCGAGCTGCACAACAGCCCGGACGATCCGGGTTGCTCCGTGGCGCGGGCGCGCGTTTTGCCGGGTGTGACCACGCAGCGTCATGCGCTGCATGGCGTCGCCGAGCGGTATGTCGTGATCGAGGGCACCGGACGGGTCGAGGTCGGCGGCGTCGCCGTTGACGTGGGCCCGTCCTCGGTCGTGAGCATACCGGCGGATGTGAGCCAACGCGTCACCAATACCGGCACCGGCGACCTGGTTTTCCTCTGCGTGTGCGAGCCGCGCTTCACCCCGGAAGCGTACCTGAATCTCGACTGAAAACGGACGCGCGGCTTGGAACGCCGGGATCCATGGCGTCCGCAAGCGGACGGCCTACGTGTCATCACCGCGGATCACGCGCGGCTACGCTGTCCGCCCGATCGGACCGGGATTGGGGTAGGGCGCCGAGTCCCTTCGGCGCCTGATTCGTCCGTAGGCTCGGTTGTTATGTAGGCCGCGAGCTTGCTCGCGCCGGGATCGAGGTTCGTCCGTAGGCCGCGAGCTTGCTCGCGCGGTTTGAAACGCCGGGATCCATGGCGTCCGCAAGCGGACGGCCTACGTGTCATCACCGCGGATCACGCGCGGGTACGGTGTCCGCCCGATCGGACCGGGATTGGGGTAGGCCGCCGAGTCCCTTCGGCGCCATCGCTGATGGATCGAATGGCGGCGCACGTATCGCCGCGCAGGCATTCCACCTTCGCAGAGTTCCTTCGACGCGCCATCCGCGCCCTGCCGGCGGCCGCAAATCACGTTGAACCGCTGGAGACCACCGCGGCGACCGATGATCGCGCGTCGCCGGAGCCGGCGTGGTAGTGCGAAAGCTCTCCCGCCTTTCGCTCGGCCGGCCAGCCGGCGATTTCGGCCATCCACGCGGCCACCTCTTCCGCCTGCGCGTCGCGGTCGTGATGATAGTAGTGCCAGCTCGTGCGGCGGATCAGGACATCGTCCAGGTGCAGGGCCCATTCGTTCCGCACGTAATGCGCGACCGCTTCCCGGGTGCGTGGCGGCGGCGTGATCCCGCTGAATCCATCCTCGTCGGCGAGCAGCGTTTCGGTGGCGGTGCGGCAACGAAGCCGGCCGCGGCCGAGGTGCCGGGCGATCGCGTCCACCGTCTGCTCCGCCATGAGCCGGTACGTGGTCAGCTTGCCGCCGGCGACGTCCCACCAGCCGGGCTCTGGCGAGCGGATCTCGTGCGCCCGCGAGATATCCGACGGTGAACCGTCGGGATTGGCGATGAGCGGGCGGACGCCGGCCCAGGTGCTGACGACGTCGCGTTCCAGCAGGCGCACGCTGGGGAAAAACTCGTTCACCGCGCGCAGCACGTAATCCACGTCGGCGCGCTCCACCGTGACGGCTTCGGGGGCCGCCCGGTAGTCCGTGTCGGTGGTGCCGAGGATGACGCGGTCACCCCACGGGAGCACGAACAGGATCCGCCGGCCCTCGGTCACGACGACCGCGCTCGAGACGGGCAGGCGCGACCGGTCGATGACCAGGTGGATGCCCTTGCTCAGCCGGAGCCTGACCGCGCTGTGCGGCACCTGGTCGGCCCAGGGGCCGGTCGCGTTCACGATCGTCCGCGCCCGGACCGCCATGCGTTCGCCGGAGACCAGGTCGCCGACCTGCGCGGTCCACCCGTCGCCCGCCGGGGTGGCGTCGTGAAGGCGCGCGTAGTTCAGCAGCGCCGCCCCGTGCCTCGCGGCCGAGCGCAACGTGTCGATGACCAGCCGCGCGTCGTTGGTCAGGGCGTCGAAGTAACGCACCGACCCCGCCAGCGCATCGGGACGGAGTGCTGGCAGCAGCCGGAGCGTTTCCGTGCGGCTGAAACCCCGCGAGGGCCGGAAATTCCGCCCGCCGCAGAGCAGGTCGTACAGTTTCACGCCGATGCGAAGCTGCCAGAGCGCCCGGCCCGTCCCCGCGTAGGCGGGAAACACGAAGCCGAGCGGCTGGGCGAGATGCGGCGCGATCTTCTGCACCGTCTTTTTCTCGATGCTGGCCTCGTGCACCAGCCCGACGCGCCCCTGCTCGAGGTAGCGCAACCCGCCGTGCAGCAGCCGGCTCGACCGGCTGCTCGTGCCGGAGGCGAAGTCCGATTGCTCGACCAGCGCCGTGCGCAGTCCGCGCATGGCGGCGTCGCGTGCGACGCCGCTGCCCACGATTCCCCCGCCGATCACCAGCAGGTCGAACGGCTCGTCCGCCAGGAGCCGGCGTGTTTCGGTACGGGAACTTGCCGAGGTTGCCGTCATGGAAGTTCAGGGGATCCGCGGGAGGCGCCGAGCAGGTCGCCGAGCTCGGCGATGCTGGGGACAACCAGGTCGGGCGCCGGTTTCGCGTTTGCCGCGTCACCAGCCGTCGCCTCGCCGGTGAGCACGAGCACGGCGAGGGCCCGGGCGCGGACCGCCATCATCACGTCGGTGTAGATCCGGTCTCCCACCATCGCGATCTGGTCGGGACGCAGGCCGTGGCGGCGGCGGATGCCGTCAAGCATCGACGGATCGGGTTTGCCGAACACCAGGTCGGGCCCCCGGCCGACCGCCGTTTCCAGCGCGGCGCAGATCGAGCCGCAGTCGACGAGGACGTTGGGCTGGTCGGTCGGGCAGACGCGGTCGGGATTGGTCGCGATGAACGGCTTGCCGCGGGCGATCCACCACGCCGCCCGGCAGAGCCGAGGATACGTCAGCGTGAGGTCGAAACCCGCGACGACCGCATCGGGTTCGTCCGCCGGGTCGTCGGCCGCCAGGCCGAAACCCGCCGCCGCGAACTCCTGCAGCATGCTCGGCGTCCCCAGCACGAACAGCCGGCGCAACTCGGGCCGGTGCGCGCGGAGGTGGTCGATCGTGGCCAGCGCGGAGGTGTAGAGCTGGTCCGCGCCGGCTTCGACGCCGATCTTCCGCAGGTGGGCCAGGTAGTCGGCCACGCTCTTCGACGGGTTGTTCGTGAGGAACGAATATCCGATGCCCAGGGCGCGCAGCCGGTCCAGGAACGGCGGTGTGCAGGGGAAGAGCGTTCCCCCCTTGTAGATCGTGCCATCCATGTCCAGCGCGACATGGCGGATGCGATGCAGTCGTTCCGCGAGCGCCGGGGAAAGTGCGTCGGTCGCCATCATGTCAGGCCAGGTCCTCGTAGCCGTGCGCCTTGGCCGGCCACGCGAGGAGGAACAGGAACGTGCCGATGGCGCCGACGCCGATCAGCATGCCGAGGCCGGCATCCCAGCCATGCAGCTCGACCAGCCGGCCGAGGCCCCAGCCCGAGACGATGCTGCTCGCGTAGCCAAACAGCCCCGTCAGGCCCACGGCCGTGGCGGCGGCCCGGTTTGTCGCCAAGTTGGCGGCGATGATGCCGACGAGGGCCTGCGGTCCGTAGATGAAGAAGCCCGACGCGCCGAGCAGGCAGGTTGCCAGCCAGGTCGGCGGCGAGGGCCATTTCCAGAACAGGAAGAGGAAGACGCTGGCGAGCGCCATGCAGATCACGCACATCCGCACGCCGCGGCCCTTGAACCACCGGTCGGTCAGCCAGCCTGCGGCGAGCATCCCGAGCAGTCCCGACACCTCGAAGGCCGCGACCATCCAGCCGGCGTGCTGGATCGACATGCCCTTGGCCTCGTGCAGCAGGGTGGGACCCCAGTCGAGCACGCCATAGCGGAGCGTGTAGACGAAGAAATTGGCGCCGGCCACGAGCCAGATCGTCGGGTTTCCGAACACCAGCTTCCGCCGCGCGCGCTTGTACTCCGCGGAATCGGAGTCGGTCCGGTGGCCGTTCGCCGGCTTCTTCGTGACGGGGAGTTCCGGCAGCCCGACCGACGTCGGCGTGTCGCGCATCGTCAGCCACAGCACGCCGGCGATCAGCACGACCGTGAGCGCCGGAATCCAGAACACCCAGCGCCAGCCGAGCAGGACGATGTAGCCGCAGGACACGACCACGAGTCCGGCGCCGATGGAATGGGAGGTGTTCCAGATCGACATCTTGGTCGCCAGCTTCTGCGGCGGAAACCAGTGCGTCATCAGCCGGGCGCACGGCGGAAAACCCATCCCCTGGACCCAGCCGTTGAGCATCCAGATCACGCCGAGCACGAACACGGCGGAGCTGAAGCCGAAGGCGACGTTCGCGGCGGCGGACAGCAGCAACCCGACGACCATGAACACGCGGGCGTTGGCCCGGTCGCCCCAGAAGCCGTTCACGAATTTCGAGACCCCGTACAGCAGACCGTGCAGGGTCAGGAACAATCCGAGGTCGGCCTTGCTGATCCCCAGGTCGTGTTCCATCGCCGGCATGGCGATGCTGAGGTTCTTGCGGACGAAGTAGAACGCGGCGTAGCCGACCATGCTGGCGGCGAGCGTGCGGGTTTGCCAGTAACGGAAGCGCGGGAGCGCCTCCGGCGACGCGGCGGCGTCGGACATGGGCTGAGCGGTGGTTTCGGGCATGGGAAAATCAGGGTGCGGCGGCCGGAGCCGCCGGCGCGGTCATCGCGTCGAGCGCCGGCTCGAGCAGGCCGGTGCGCACCGCCAGGTCGAGCACCGTGAACCGGCGGCGGATATGATAGGCGCGGACGAAGCTGGCGCGCACGCGGGCGGGCGTCAGCCCGATGTCCTCCGGCGCGACGGGGGCGCCGACGCGCGCGAGGCGGTCGCGCAGTTCGGCCGCCGGCAGGAGCTGGGCCTCGAGGCGTTCGCGCAGTTCCGGCCAGACCTGCTTGAGTCGTTCGAGCTGCCGCGCGAGCGCCGGCGCGTCGATGTACTTCACGCGGGTCTCCTCGAGCGCGCGATCGGTGAACTCCGTCCCCGCGAACAAGCGCGCCACGGCCGTCTCCTGGCCGGCCAGCGTCGGCCACCGTTCGCAGCAGCGCGCCACGTCCAGGCGCTCGAGCGGCTGGCGGAGGATCTCCTCGTAGAGCGCGGTGACGGCGAGCGTCGCGATTCCGACCTTGAACCCGTGGGACGGCGCGGCGCCGTGGTGCACGTGGTGCTCCATGTCCCACAGGTGGCTGAACTGGTGTTCCGCGCCCGAGGCCGGACGGCTGGACTTCGACCACTGCATGGCGAAGCCGCCGAGGAGCAGTCCCTCGATCAGGCGGCCGATCGCGGCCGGAGCGCCGGCGCGCGCCCCCGCGGGATCCGCGAGCGCCCCGCGCAGCCCGCCCTGCACGATCGACCACGCGCGGGCATCGATCGGCTCGACCCCCAGCGCGTCGGCGAGGATCCAGTCGGCGCCGGCCGTCACCTTCGCGAGCAGGTCGGCATAGCCCGATGCGGTCATGGCCGCCGGGGCGCGGCGGATCACGTCGAGGTCCGCGATCACGCCCCGCGGCGCGGGGCAGTCGAACGTCTGTTTCGAGCCGTGGTGGGTGATGGACGCGCCGAACGCGGTGTAGCCGTCCATCGAGGCGGCCGTCGCGACGCACAAATAGGGGCGGCCCACCCGGTGGGCGGCCAGCTTGACGAGATCGTTGATCGTCCCCGAACCGACGGCGACGGGGATCGCGTCCGACCGCCGAAACACGGCTTCGAGCTCGTCGACAAAGCGGGACTCGGCATGGAGGCCGGGCGCGGACAGGAGGTGCGGTTCCGCCGGCGCGAGCTGCGCCGCCCGGAGCTGCGAGAAGACGCGCTCACCCGCGACGGCCCACGTGGTCGGATCCGCCACGACCAAGGCCGTCCGTTCCGGAAACTCCCGCCGAAACACGGCCATCGTGCGGTCGAGCGCACCGGAGCCGGTTTCGAGCGCCCGCGTTTCGCGGGCCGCCGCCAGGGCGTCCGCGACCGCGGCCGGCGAGGCCGGCGCCGGCGCGCGGCGGGTGGCGGAAGAGGGGAACGGTGCTCCGGCGGAGCCGCGCGGGGCGCGGTTCGGCGGGCACGGGGAGTCGGCATCGGTCATAGAAAACGGGGAGCCGCGGGCGGCTCAGCGGGTCGGGGCGTGGTGGCGCTCGTAGTACGCCTTGATCTCGCGCATCGTGATGTCCGGGTGATCCGTCGCGAACGACATGACGCCCAGGTCAAGCAGCGGCGCATAGACGCCCGGGTCGTCGGTGTAGGGCAGCACCTGGAACAGGATGTGGCGGGCGCGGAGCTCCCGGCCGAGTTCGGCGAGGAAGGCGCTGGACGGCGTGAACGGGTCGGCGCTGGCCCGCGCGGCCGCCGCCGAGATGCCCAGCTTCTTCGCGGTGGTGCCCGCCGTGCGCATGGCCTCGTCGAGCGTCCGGTTCGGGAACACGTGGATCTGGAACTGGGTGATCCCGGCGAAGCCGGTCTTCCGCAGCGCGTCGATCCGCGCGCGGAGCACCCGGTCGCCGCCGCGCATCCAGAGCAGCGTGTCCGACTCCGGCACGAGCTGCTTCCAGGCGCGAATCTCGGCCGGTTTCGGCGAGGCCAGCACGATCTGCGCTTCAACGTGCGCCGCGTGCACTTCCGCCGCCAGTGACGCGAAATCGACATTCTTGATGTCGAGGTAGAGGTGCCGCCCGGGATGACCGGTCATCGCGGCGAAGGCATCGCTGAGCTTCGAGACATGCCGGCCCACGAACTGGTCGCCCTTCCAGGCGCCCACGTCGAGTTTCATCAGCTCGGCGTAGGTGAGGTCCTTCACGCCCTGGCGGGCGAGGGCGGGGGAGACCCCCTGCACGACGCGGCTGAAGTTGTCGTCGTGGAAAGTGACGATGACGCCGTCCCGGGTTGTCCGGAGATCCGATTCCGCGTAGGTGCCCAGGCTCCAGCCGAGCCGGAACGCGTGGACGGTGTTCTCCTCCGCCAGGACGCCGGCGCCCCGGTGGCTCTGGACGATGACCTGGGAGAACGGGACGTGGTCCGGGAGAATCCAGTCGCTGACGGTGGCGCGGGACGGGAGGACGGGGCAGGCGGCGCAGAGGCCGAGGGCGAGGCGGAGGTTCATTTCTGGGTTTTTTTGCGGGAGGGCTTGGCCGGAGGCTCGGGCGGGGCGGCGAGGAGGGCGGCGGCGCCGATCTCGTCGATCACGAGGGCCTTCAGGAGCCCGCCCTTGATCGCGGCGACGATGGCCTCGGTGCGGTCGTTGCCGGAGACCACGCCGACGACGTGCGGAATGCGCCGGAGCTGCTCGATCTCGACGCTGATGACGCGGTCGCGCCAGCTCGTGGCGCATTCGTGACCGCGGGCGTCGATGAACCGCCCGCAGACCTCCCCGACGGCGCCGGCCCGCTGCAGCTCGCGGGTCATGGCGGCGTCGAGCGTGCCGCGCTCGACGAAGACGGAGTTGGTGAGCGTGCCGAGGCCGACGAGCGCCACGCCCGCCCGGGCGAGGTTCTCGTGGACGTTGCGGACCTGGGGCAGCGCCAGGAGCGCGTCGCGGGTCCGCTTCTCGGGAATGAAGGCGGGGGTGTTGAGGGCGAGGAAGGTGCCGCCGAGGCGCTGGGCGATCAGCCGGCCGACCTCCTGGGCGTCGAAGACGCTGACGCTCGAGTCGACGCTGCCCATCGCCTGCACGACCGTGAGCGACTTGGCCGCGACGGCGGGAAGGTGATGCGCGAGCTCGTGGATGGTGCGGCCGCCCGCGACGGCGACGGTGCTGCCCGGCTCGATCAGCGCGTCGATCGGCCCGGCGCCGAAGTGGCCGACGGCCCGGCGCAGGTCGGGGCCGTCGAGGCCCTCGGTGGCCTTGATGACCACGGCGTGGGCCAGCCCGTAGCGCGCGCGGAGCTGGTCCTCGAGCTCGGGGCGGCGCGGCTCGTAGTCCGCGACGGTGATCCGGACGATGCCGCGCTCGCGCGCGAGCGCGAGGAGGCGGGAGACCTTGGCCTGGGAGACCTTCGCGAAGCGCGCCACCTCGCTCTGCCCGAGTCCGTCGAGGTAATACAGGCGCGCGACCAGCCGGAGTTGTTCATCTGAATAATCATTCGCCATGGATATCTTCAACGCCGGGGCGCGGCGCGAGTCAAGGGAGGCGGCGGCGCGCGCGGCGCGCCAGCCGAGGAAGGCCTCGGCGTGGGCGGGGCGGGGGGCGGGGGAGTGTTGCCGGATTGTCACAGGCGAAGTCTTGACTCGCGCAACCGACGCCGGCAAAAACAGGAATGTCAATGCAGAATAAATATTCACTCCCGTGCACCGCGCCAATTTGCGACCGGCCGCGGGAGTGAAAACCCGGCCCGACCGCCACGCTGGCGGCCTCCCCGTTCCAACCTTCACCCGACCCAAACACCCCATGAAGATCATCCGCCTTCTCGTGTGCGGCGCGCTCGCCGGCCTCACGGTCTCCTTCGCGCAGACCGTGCCCCCCGCCGCCCCGGCCGCCGACGACACGGTCACACTCAGCCCGTTCGTCGTCAGCGGCGAGCACGATACCGGCTACCTCGCGAGCGACACCCTCGCGGGCACCCGGTTGCGCACCCCGCTCCGGGACGTCGCCGCCTCCATCAGCGTCATCACGAAGGATTTTCTCGACGACGTCGGCGCGACCGGCACGGCCGACCTGCTCGTGTACACCACCGGCACCGAGGTGGTCGGGGTCGGGGGGAATTTCTCCGGGTCGAGCGCGACGACCTACAGCCAGGAGTACGAGCCGCAGCGCGAGGACGCCAGCCCCCAGACCCGGTTGCGCGGGCTCGCTGCGGCCGACGAGACCCGGAACTTCTTCGCCAGCGCGCCGCACGTGCCGCTTGATGCCTACAACACGCAGACGGTCACGATCAACCGGGGCGCGAACGCGATCCTCTTCGGCTTCGGCAGTCCGGCCGGCATCATCGAGAACTCGCTCGTGACCCCCCGCTTCCGCAACGCCGGCCAGGTGCAGTTCCGCGCCGGCAGCTACGGCAGCCGCCGCGAGTCCATCGACCTCGACCGCGTGCTCTTCAAGGACACCCTCGCGATCCGGGTGGCGGCGCTCGACGACCGCCGGGAGTTCGAGCAGGAGTTCGCCCATCGCGACCAGCAGCGGCTCTACGCCGCCGTCACGTTCAAGCCGTTCAAGTCGACCACCCTTCGCGTCAACGGCGAGCACGGGCACCTCGACCAGTCGCTGCCGCGGCTCGACCCGCCGCTCGACTGGATGTCGAGCTGGTGGGAATTCGGCCAGCCGGCGCGCGCCACCCAGATCTATTCCGGCAATCTTCCGAACGGGGGCGGGTCGGTCACGACCTACCTGCGCAACAACAACCTCGACGGGCTCGCCGGCAACTGGTCGCAGAACGCCGGCTTCATCTACGACGGCGCGGGCGCCACCTCGCCCAACGACGCCTACGTCGGGTACGTCTCGCTCGCCAACGGGGTGAAGTACCGCCACCTCGGGCCGCGCAGCACCAAGGAGGTTTCGCTCTTCGTCCCGGGGCACATCGATCCGCTCGCCGGCTTCCAGGTCAGCAAGCAGATCACCGACCGCTCGATCTTCGACTACCGCAAGCAGAGCCTCGACGGTCCGAACGACAACACCTGGCTGGATTTCGACACCGCCAACGCCACGCTCGAGCAGCTCTTCCTCAAGGGCGACGCCGGCATCGAGCTCACGTACGACCGCCAGAAGAGCATCCAGGGCGTGCACCGCCTGATGTCGGGCTACCGCGGCAACGCCATCTACATCGAGGTGAACGAGACCACGACGGACGGCCGGCCCAACCCGAATTTCGGCCGACCGTTCATCAGCGCGAGCGGCTACTTCAACTGGGACCGCAATCTGCTCGAGACGGGCCGCGCCACGGCGTTCGTGAAGCACAACTTCCGCCGCCAGTTCGGAATCCTCGGCCGGATCCTCGGCGTCCAGAACCTCACGGGCATGTACAGCCAGTTCTACCGCGACCAGCTCTACCTGTCGGGCGGCGACGCCGAGTCCGACCTCGCGTTCAACACCGGTCTCGGCGGCCACTCGCTCGCCGACCGCAGCATCTCGCCGGTGTTCTACCTCGGGCCCTCCCTCGCCTCGGCCGCGAGCCCGGCCGGGGCCCATCTGCAGGGGCTGCAGAACACGATCACGTACCCGGGCTCGCAATCGGTCTGGGTCGCCAACTCGGGGACCGGCTACAAGTGGGTCCAGCAGACCTGGCCGATCTACCAGTATCCGGATTACGCCCACACCGCGAGCTACGTGGTGAACAACCACTACCGGGCCATCTCCCTCGCCGAGGTCTGGCAGGGCAACTGGTGGGACGACACGCTCGTATCCACGCTCGGCTGGCGCCACGACGACGTGCGGAATTCCTCGTCGCCCAACACCGCCGTCGACCCGGCGACCGGCGCCGAATACCTGACGCCGAATCCGCGCGTGCCGGGCGAGGAAAACCGGAACAACAGCTTCAGCTACGGCCTGGCCCTGCACGTGCCGGCGAAGTGGTTCCAGCGGCTGCCCGGCGCCCCGCGGCTTTCCTTCTACTACAACCAGTCGGAGAACTTCCAGATCACCGGCGTCCGCCACAACATTCTCGGCGGGCAGATCGCCCCGCAGTCCGGCGACACGAAGGAATTCGGGGTCGGCCTCAATGCGTTCCACAACCGCCTCAGCCTGCGCGTCGCCTGGTACAAGACGCTGCAGGACAGCATGACCGACAGCCGGATCTCGCAGGCGCTCGGCCGCGTTGCCGTGCTCGAGGATTCGATCCTGAACGACATTCCCAAGGCGACGCTCGACGCGATCGGCTATGTCGGCCCGGACAGCGCCAACCGCTCCGCCCTCTACCAGCAGTACATCACCGCCCACAATTTCACCATCGGGCCGGTCCGCTCCGACGGCACGCGGGACCTGACGTATCACGCCCCGGTCGGTGAGGCCGACGTGACGAGTTCGGTTTCGAAGGGCGTCGAGTTCGAGGGCGTGTTCAACGCGACCCGGAACTGGCGGATCGCGTTCAACGTCGCGAAGCAGCAGGCGGAGCAGGGCGACACGAGCGCCGTGTTCGAGGCGCTCCTCGACGACCGCCTGAAGCAGTGGCGCAATCCGCAGCTCTGGGGCCAGACGATCGGCGCCTGGACGGTGCAGAGCTACGCCGAGACCAACCTCATCAATCCGCTCAACACCGCCAAGCTCTCGATCGGGCAGTACATGCCGGAGCTGCGCGAGTGGCGGGCGAACCTGATCACCAACTACACCTTCCCCCGCGAGGGGCGCCTCAAGGGGTGGGGCATTGGCGGTGCCGTCCGCTGGCAGGACCGCGTGGCGATCGGCTATCCCGTCATCGACGATCCGACCCTCGGCCTCGTCACCGATATTCACCACCCGTTCTGGGGCCCGTCGCAGACGACCTATGACGGCTGGCTGAGCTACCAGCGGAAGATCTGGCGCGGCATCAACTGGAAGCTCCAGTTGAACATCCGGAACGTGCTGAACCGGAACCTGCTCATCCCCGTCGTCGCGAATCCCGTGACCGTCGGCGACCTGAAGACCCACGACAACGCCGCCTGGCGCGTCGGTGAGGCCCGCACCTGGGAGCTCACCTCGACGTTCTCGTTCTGATCCGCCCACCGAGCCGACGCCGGGCCGCTCCCCCGCCCGGCGGACGGCTCTGCCATTTCCCCCCTCCCACATGAACTTGCCCCATTCCCTGCCGCGCCGCGCCTGGACCACCGCGCTGGCGTTTCCGCTCGCCGCCACGCTCGCCGCCGCGGCGGTGCCTGGTTACCGCACGGACCTGACCGACAACGCGGTCGCGCTCCTCACGCGAAAATTCCTCTACAACCAGTACCACGTCATGCAGTCGTTCGCGTTCAACAATGCGAACGGCGACATCTACGTGGCGCAGGTCGAGGGCTCGGATTCGCTCGGGACCTGGTCCGAGCACTGGGCCAACGGCGACCTCGAGCTGACGCGGCTGAGCTCCGACGGGAACACGATCCTCGGCCACATGGACCTCGAGGGATTCGGCCACGGCGTGTCGATCGGGATCGAGCCGGTCGGCTCCGCGGTGTACGTGTGGACCGAGGTCGATTCGCAGCCGAATTCGGAGGGCTCGGGACGCGGCACCAAGCTCGGCCGCTTTCTCTTCACGAACGGGGTGACACTCGACCACACCGACTCCGCGATCACGAAGTACAGCCCCGTGTCCGGGGTCACCCAGGTCACCCCGAGCGTGAACCTGGCCGAGGGGCTGCTGCTGGAGCGGTACCTCACCGCGTCGAACCAGTTTCGCCTCGCGCTCTTCCGGCTCGCCGACGTCAAGGCCGGCGGCACGCCGACGCCGCTGCGGGACATCGCCATCCCGACGGGACTCGGCACGTTCGAGGGCGACTGCACGTACGGCAACCATGTGTACCTTTACACTGGCACGGCGTACTCCGACACCAACCCTCCGCCCGGCAACGCCGAGCTGTATTGTCTGGACTGGGACACCGGCCAGGTCGTCCAGCAGGCGCACACGGACGCTTTCGGCGACCAGATCTACCGCGAGCCCGAGGGCATGGCGGTCCGACTCGACGGCGCGGGCCAGCCCAAGCTGTGCTTCGGTTTCTCCTCGTCCGTGTCGAGCACCGACGGACGCCGCGTCATCAGCATCGCCTTCAAGCAGGCGCAGGTGTTCGACGCGCTGGCGTCGGGTCCGAGCGTGTTCGCGCCGGATTTCGACGGGGACGGCGTCGCCGACTACTCGGTGTGGCGGTCGCTCACCGGCAAATGGTATTGGAAGAACGTGTCGACCGGCGCGACGGGTTCCGCCGTGCTCGGATCCGTCGGTGACGTCCCCGTGCCCGGCGATTTCGACGGCGACGGCCGGGCCGACGCGGTGACGTGGGACCCCGCAACCGCGACGTGGTCCGTCCTGCAGTCATCGACCGGGACGGTCGCGACGCGGGTCTTTGGCCAGGCGGGGGACATTCCGGTCGCGGGAGATTTCGACGGCGATCGCCGGGCGGATTTCGCGGTCTGGCGTCCGTCCAACGGCACGTGGTACGTGATCCTGTCCTCGACGGGCGTCACGGTGACGCAGCCGTACGGCGCGGCCGGCGACGTGCCCACACCGGGCGACTACGATGGCGACGGCCGGACCGACTACTCGACGTGGCGCCCGGGCGAATACTGGCATGTGATCTACTCGGCGACGGGAACGCATGCCGCGACGGCGTGGGGGATCCCCGGCGATGTTCCCGTTCCAGGCGATTACGATGGTGACGGGAAAACCGACCTGGCCCAGTGGCGGCCGGCGACCGCGAAGTGGTACGTCATCCGATCGAGCACGGGCGCGTCGTTTTCCCAGGTGTTCGGCGCCACCGGCGACTCGCCGGTCGCCGCCGATTTCGACGGCGATGGGAAGACCGATTTCGCGGTCTGGCGGCCCTCCAACGGCACGTGGTACCTGTTGAAATCGTCGAACGGATCGACGGTCTCCGCGAGTTGGGGCCTGGCGGGTGACACGGCGGTGCCCTGAGAGGAAAACCGGAGAAACCATGGAACCGCCCATCGAGCCGATCGAAACCCGCGCGGCGGCGCGAACCCGGCTGGTGCGCCGCGAATCCGCCGGGCTGACGCGCCGCGAGGCGCTGACGGGACTCGGCGCCGGGGCCCTGCTGGCGCTCGGCCTCTGGCCCGGCGCCCTGCGGGCCGCGGAAGAGACGCCGCCGGAGGACGGCTTCACCTTCCTCCAGGTGAACGACACGCATCACCTGAGCGACGATTGCACCGTGTGGCTCGAGCGCGTCGTCCGGCGGATGCGCGAGGAGCAGCCGGACTTCTGCCTGCACGTCGGCGACGTGTCGGACCGCGGCGCGGAGCGCGATCTCTCGGCGGTGAAGCGGGTTTTCGGCGGCCTGGGCGCGCCGGTGTACGCGATGATCGGCAATCACGACTACACCGCGGCCGGCGACCGCGCGGCGTACGAGGCGGTCTTTCCGGACCGGTTGAACTACCGTTTCGAGCACCGTGGCTGGCAGTTCGTCTGCGTCGATTCAACCGAGGGCACCCACTGGCAGCACACGTCCATTCCCGAGGGCACGCTCCGCTGGGTCGACGCGTGCCTGCCGCATCTCGACCGCACGCGGCCGCTGGTGTTGTGTACGCATTTTCCGCTCGGCGTCGGCGTCCAGTTCCGGCCCCGCAACGCGGACGCCTTGCTCGCGCGGTTCCTCGACCACAACCTCCAGGCCGTGTTCAACGGCCACTTTCACGGTTTCACGGAGCGTGAGTTTCACGGCGCCCCGGTCACGACGGACAAGTGCTGCGCGTTGAAGCGGCCGAATCACGACGGCACCCTGGGGAAGGGCTTCTTCGTCTGCCACGCCCGCCACGGCCGGGTGACGCGCCGTTTCGTCGCGGTCTCTCCGGCGGGGCTCCCCACCGCGCCCGGCTCCTGATTTATGGCAAATCCTGTCCTGCGCATCGGATTGTTCGGCATCGGCCTCGAGGCGTATTGGTCGCAGTTCGACGGCCTGAAGACCCGCCTGGAGGGTTACCTGGCCCGCGTCGCCGGCCGGCTCGCGCGGCCGCAGGTCGAGGTCGTGAACGTCGGACTGGTCGACAACCCCGAACGGGCGTTCGAGGCGGGCCGCGCGCTGCGCCGGGCCGACGTGGACGTGATCTTCCTGCACGTCACCACCTATGCGCTTTCGTCGACGGTGCTGCCCGTCGTGCAACGCGCCCGCGTGCCGGTCATCGTCCTGAACCTCGCCCCCACGGCCGCGATCGATTACGCGGCCTTCAACCGGCTGGGCGACCGGACGCGAATGACCGGAGACTGGCTCGCGCATTGCGCGGCGTGTCCGGTGCCGGAGATCGCCAACGTGTTCAAGCGCGCCGGCGTCCGGTTCCACCAGATCACGGGCGTGCTGGAGGACGACGCCGCGTGCTGGCGCGAGGTCGACGAATGGGTCGAGGCGGCGCGCGTGGCCGCCGCGATGTACGGCAACCGCCTCGGGTTGATGGGTCACACCTACAGCGGGATGCTCGACATCCAGTCCGATGCGACCTTGCAGTGCGCCACGTTCGGCACCCACATCGAGCACCTCGAGGTCGACGAACTCTCCGCCCTCCGGCGCGGGGTGACCGATCCGGCGGTGCGGGAGCGGCTGGCGGAGTTCCGCCGCGTCTTCGACCTCCAGGCGGACTGCCCGGCGGCCGACCTCGCCGAAGCGGCGCGGACCAGCCTGGCGCTCGACGCCCTCGTCGAGAAGTACCGGCTCGGCTCGCTGGCGTATTACTACCAGGGCACCGGCGTGGCGGAGAACGAGGCGACCGTCGCCTCGATCATCCTGGGTTGCTCGCTGCTGACCGCGCGCGGCATTCCGGTCGCCGGCGAATACGAGGTGAAGAATGTCCAGGCGATGAAGATCATGGACCTCTTTGGCGCCGGCGGCTCGTTCACGGAATACTACGCGATGGATTTCAAGGACGACGTCGTGCTCATGGGGCACGACGGCCCCGGCCACATCGCGATCGCCGAGGGCCGGACGAAGGTCCGCCCCCTCACCGTGTACCATGGCAAGGTGGGGCGCGGTGTTTCGGTCGAGATGGCCGTGAAGCACGGGCCGGTCACGCTGTTGTCCGTCATCGAGGCGGCCGACGGCCGGCTGGCGCTGCTCTGCGCCGAGGCGGAATCCGTGCCCGGCCCGATCCTCGAGATCGGCAACACCAACAGCCGGTACCGGTTCGCCTGCGGCGCGCGCGAGTTCGTCAACCGCTGGAACGCGCACGGCCCCGCGCACCACTGCGCTGTCGGGGTGGGGCACCTTTCGGCCCGGATCCTGAAATTCGGACAACTGCTGGGGCTCGAGACCATTCGCGTCGTCTGATCCGACGGGGGAGGGACCCGGCAAACTCGCTTTTCTCATGGCGCTCGATCGTCGTCAGTTTCTCAAACTCGGTTCGCTCGCGGGTGTGGCCTGGGGCGTCGCCCCGCGGCTGCTCGCGGCTGGCCGCCCGCCGGCAGCCGGGGCCGCCGATGCGCTGGCGGCCGGATTCGCCCACGTGCCGCCGGCCGCGCGCCCCGGGTGTTATTGGTGGTGGTTCGGCGGGCACGTCGACGCCGCCGGGATCACGCGTGACCTCGAGGAGTTCGCCGCGAAGGGCCTCGGCGAAGTGCTGATCGTCAACTCGCGCAATCTCGGTCCCCTCGATTCGACCCCGGATCCGGCACCGTTCCTGTCGCCGGCCTGGCGCCGGCTCAACCAGCACGCCCTCCGCGAGGCGCGGCGGCTGGGCATCGACGTCGGCATGAACCTGAGCGGCGGCTGGTGCATGGGCGGTCCGTGGATCCCGCCGCGGCACTCGGGCCGGTGGTTCCTGCAGGCGAAGCTCACCGTCGAGGGTCCCCGGAAACTCACGGAGCCGCTGCCGCTCCCCGGCGGCCACGACGGCTACGACAAGGTCTTCAATCCGCCCGGATTCAAGGACTACCTCGATCTTCCCCTCGACCAGCTCGATTACCGCGACACGGCTGTCGTCGCGTTTCCGGACGACGGCGCCGCCGGCGAGCGCCTGCACGACGCCCGGGAGCGGCTGCTCGCCGCCAAGACGAACCGGAAGGACGCGAGCAATTTTGCCCGCGCCGCGGCGGTGATGACGCCGCCGCTCACACCCTGGCGCGACGAGCCGGGCGACCGTCCGATCGACCTCGACCGGATCGTCGATCTCACCTCGCGGCTTCGGGCGGACGGCACGCTCGACTGGGACGTCCCCCCGGGCCGGTGGACGATCGTGCGGACCGGCCATCGGATGACCGGATCGAAGCTGATGATTCCGCCGCCCACCGCCGACGGGCTGTCGGTCGACTGGCTGGCGAGTGCGCCCGTCGACCTGCAGTTCGAACACCTGGGACGGTTGTTCCTCGACGACGCCGCGCAGGCGGGGCTCCGGCTGAGCTATTTTTGCGACGACAGCTTCGAGGACGGTTTTCCGAACTGGACGGAGGAGATCGTCGGGCGCTTCCGGCATTACCGCGGCTACGATCCCGTGCCGTATCTGCCGGCGCTGGCCGGCTACATCGTTGGCAGCGCCGAGATCTCGGACCGGTTCCTCTACGACTACCGGCGGACGGTGGCCGATTGCATGGCCGACGGGCACTACGGACGCTTCGCGGAACTGTGCCATCAGCACGGTCTCCAGGTGCAGAACGAGGCGGCCGGCCCCAGCCGTTCCGGCACGATGTGCATGGACGGGCTGATGAACCTCGGCCGCAGCGACCGGCCGATGGGTGAATTCTGGCTGGGCCTCCGCCACGACGAGCCCGGCGGGGAGGACCCGAAGCTCGGCTCCGGGGTCTCGCGGCTCGAGGACGGGCAGAACAAGGTGACGAAGATGGTCTCCTCGGCGGCGCACATCTACGGCCGCCCGCTGGCCTCGGCCGAGTCGTTCACGACCAACCGCCACTGGCTCGACAGTCCGGCGACGCTGAAGCCGGCGGCGGACCGGGCGTTCTGCGAGGGCATCAACCGGCTGATCATCCACGAGTCGACCGCGACGCGCGCGGCCGACGGGTTGCCGGGTTACGAGTACTATGCGGGCACCCATTTCAACGCCAACCAGACCTGGTGGCCGTACGTCGGGCCGTTTCTCGACTACCTGGCCCGGTGCCAGTTTCTGCTCCGCGCGGGGCGGTTTGTGGCGGATGTCCTCTATTACGCCGGCGACTGGGCGCCCAACGTCGCCGTGCCCAAGCACGTCGATCCCTCGCTCGGCCCGGGGTTCGACTACGACGTCTGCAATGCCGAGGTGCTGCTCACGCGCCTCGGCGTGCAGGGCGGCCGGATCGTCCTTCCGGACGGCCTGGGTTATCGGCTGCTGGTGCTGCCCGAAAACCACCGGATGCCGGTGGCGGTGGCGGCGAAGCTGCGCGAGCTCGTCGCGGCCGGAGCGACCCTCGTCGGCCCGCGCCCGGATCGTGCTCCCGGGCTGGCCGAGTATCCGGGATGTGACGACGCCGTGCGGGCGATCGCCGCGGAGGTCTGGGGCCCCTGCGACGGCCACGCGGTCCGCCAGCACGCCTACGGCCGGGGGAGGGTTTTCTGGGGCGTGCCGCTGCGGGAAATCCTCGCCGGCGACGGCGTCGGCCCGGATTTCGAGCACGGCGGCCGCGCCTGGCTTGATTTCATCCACCGGCAGACCGAGGCGGCGGACGTGTACCTCGTGGTGAACCGCAACGATCGTTCGGAGGCGCTCGATTGCGCGTTTCGGATGACCGGTCGTGCGCCGGAAATCTGGGATCCCGTCAGCGGCGAGCAGCGCGAACTGCCGGCGTGGCGCCGCAGCGGGGGGCGTACCATCGTTCCGCTGGCGTTCGCGCCGTTCCAGTCGCACTTCGTGGTGTTTCGCCGGACGGTCACCGCGCCGCCGCCGCCGCCGCCGCCGGGACCGGATTCGGGCAGCGGCCTCGCGGTCAATTTCCCGGTGGCGGAACGCGTTGTTCCGCTGGAGGGTTCGTGGGCGGTGCACTTTGACCCGGAGTGGGGTGGACCCGCGCATGTGGAGTTCGATCGGCTGCAGGATTGGACCGAGCGGCCGGAGGACGGCATCCGTTACTATTCGGGAACGGCCCGCTACGTGAAGCGCTTCACGCTCACGGCGGCCGCCGGCGCCCGCGTCCAACTCGATCTCGGTGCGGTGAAGGACATCGCCGAGGTGCGGCTCAACGGCAAAAATCTGGGCATCGCCTGGACCGCGCCCTGGCGCGTCGACCTCACGACGGCGCTGGTGCCCGGCGAAAACCTGCTCGAGATTGCGGTCGCGAACCTCTGGCACAACCGCGTGGTGGGCGACGCGCGCCTCCCGGTCGAGCAGCGCCGCGGCCGCACGAACATCGCGGTTGATCCCAAGACCCCCCTGCGTCCCTCCGGGCTCCTCGGCCCCGTCACGCTGCAGATCACGAATTCTCGCCGCCTCTGAAACGCCTCCGCGGCGGGATTTCCGCGTCAGCCGCGCCGTGATCGAAATTCACCCGTAGACCGCGAGCTTGCTCACACCGGGGGTCGAGGTTCGTCCGTAGGCCGCGAGCTTGCTCGCGCCGCGTTCGCGGTTCGTCCGTAGGCCGCGAGCTTGCTCGCGCCAGGGTCGCGGTTCGTCCGTAGGCCGCGAGCTTGCTCGCGCGGTTTGGAACGCCGGGATCCATGGCGTCCGCAAGCGGACGGCCTACGTGTCATCACCGCGGATCACACGCGGCTACGCTGTCCGCCCGATCGGACTGGGATTGAGGTAGGGCGCCGAGTCCCTTCGGCGCCTGATTCGTCCGTCGCCTCGGTTGTTGTGTAGGCCGCGAGCTTGCTCGCGCCGGGATCGCGGTTCGCCCGTAGGCCGCGAGCTTGCTCGCGCGGTCTGGAAGCCCGGCTGCGCGATCTGCGAATCACCCCGCCGCGGCGCGAGAGCTCGCCGCCGACGATGGCGGCCAACTGTCGCTGTCCGAAGACACAAAAACCGGTTGCCGAGGTGCGACCGGGCCGGGCAATTACAATGCATGCAGCGGGACCACCCACCGATTCGCGTACCGGAGCCCAATCGACGTCCAGGCGTGTTCTATGCCGTCACGGAAGACGGCGTCGAGTTGCCGGTGATCGACGTCACACATCCGACGTTCGCGGTCGAGGACAAGGAGGAGCGCCTCCGCGAGGCCTGGCAGCGCGACAGCCGTGAGCGCAAGGACTGGGAGCACAAGCCGAGGTGGGTGCGACGACTGATGTTCTGGGCGGCGCGCCGGAATTCGGTGCTCCTGGGCAGCCTCTCGGCGCGCCAGGGGACATTCCTCGACGCCATGTCGACGTATCTGATGAAGCTCGGTCCGCAGCATATTGGCGCCGGGTACGCGAAACGTCTCGATCGCCAGATCGCCGGCAGTCCGGCGGTGCTGGACATCCGTCTGCGCCTGCAACGCGTCGCGCACGTCGTCGCCGACGCGCTCGAATCCGCGGCGGTCGCGCGCCCGGGGCGCGACATCCATTTCATCGATATCGCCGGCGGTCCCGCCATCGACGCGATCAACGCACTCCTCCTGTTGCGCCAACGGCCCGCCACGCAGCTCGACGGTCGCTTCATCCGGCTGCACGTCCTTGACGCCCACCGCGAAGCGCCGGCTTTCGGCGCGCGGGCGCTGGCGGCGCTGCAGGCCGATGGTGGTCCGCTGCGCGGACTCGATTGCCGGTTCGAGTACCGACCGTACGATTGGAACGCTGCCGCCGGCCTCGGCGACACGCTCGCCGCCATCGGACCCGATGCGGTGGTCGCGGGAACGTCGGAAGGCGGACTCTTTCAATATGGTTCCGACGACGCAATCGTGGCCAATCTCGCGGCCCTCCGCGACACGACGCCGTCCGATTTCACGTTCACGGGGACCATTTCGCCCAACACGCCGGAGAACCTGCGGGACCGGCGGATGATGCAGATTACCGTGCGGCATTTTGACACCTCGGCCTTTGAAACGCTGGTCGCCCGCGCCGGCTGGCGCCCCGACCGCATCCTCCCCGCGCGCCGCAATACGGTTGTCCGTTTGGTCAAAGCGTGAGCGGGGTTAGCAGTCGGGGGTTCGTAGTTGGTAGTTGGTAGTTCGTAATTGGTATGTCGTACGTGGCTGCGAGCGCCAGCGAGCGGACCGTCCAACGATCGATCCCCGATTGCCCACCCGCGTAGCAGCAAATGTAAGCGCGCCGAGGTATTTCCGATTTCGCTTCCCCCGGACCGGCGCGGAAGGGACTGGCCCTACCCAATTCCGATCCATCGGTAGGGCGGCCAGTCCCTTGGCCGCCAATTCACTCTTCAGAACCGCAGGGTTAGACCGAGTTCGACCACGTTGAGCTTCAGGGCGTCGATCGAAATCATGTCACCGACGGCGTGGATCGACCCGCTTGCGATCGTTACCCCGGGCAGGTTGCCGCTGCCGCAGTCCAGGTAGCGGTAACCGGCATCGAGATGCAGATCGGGCGTCAGCCGCACGGCGACGCCGATCATGGCACCGTAGGCTCCCCTCCACTGGTCACCGGAGGCGACCCATGTGATGCCGGAACCGTCAAAGCGGTAGCTGCTCGACACCTTCGCGGCCCCCGCGAGCCCGCCGACTAAGACGCGGACGCGGTCGGCCGCGGTGCCGAAGTAGAAGCGATAACTGGCGAGCATGGGCGTCAGGTTGCCGTCGCCGGTGAGCCCCAGCCGACTGGTCGGCGACAACGAGGTGTACGGACCGCGCGCCGCGAACGCCACATGGGCGACCTCAACGCCGAGTTCATGCGCATTGTCCGCGCCGAGGGTGATGCCACCGGCGCCACTCCCGCCGACCTTCGATTCATAACTCGAATTTGAATAATCGACATACCAGCCGGAGCCGCGAACGAACCCACCGGCCAAAGCGCGCGGGCCAGCCAGCAGCGCGAACATCGCCACCACCACGAGGGATTTCATTATCTTCATTGGAGAAAGCGTGCAGGCGGCGGAAACGAGCGATTCGATACGGACAGCGTGGTCGCCTTGTTCCAAACCGACCGGCGGTCGACGAATCGGTGACTATTCACCAGCGCGAGCCGCCGGGAGCAAGGCGTGGCTTCGGTTGGCCGACTCTATAATGCGGAGTATTTGACGACACAAAAGTTGGTTGTGCGAACGGGGCAATGAAATCGTGGAGAACAGACCCGTTACATGGTGGTCCGGCGCAGGCGCCGATTCTAATATTGCGCATAATTCCCCGGCGAAAAATACTCACCAGCCGGCGGACGCGTCGATTCGCATTTCATGACGTGTGGCGATCACCTAATGTTTTGTTTCCAGCCATGCGTTTGTCATTTGCCAAACTGCTCATTGTCGTCGCCATTGCCGGCGCGGCACCCCTTACGCCCGGTCATACCGTTTATGGACCATGGACGGGGAGGGCGCTGCCGAGAGCCGCCGATGGGAATGGGAATGCCGCCACGTTCGGGGGCGTTGCCGACCTTGCCGTCGACCCGCTCGGATATGTGTATGTGGCGGATTTGGCCGGCATGGCAGTGAGGAAGATTGCGCCCGACCGAACCGTCACCACCCTGGCAGCAGGAGTCAACCAACCTAATTGCATCGCCGTTGAACCTGACGGCACGCTGTATATCGGATCACGGATCGGGGGGCTGATCTATAAAATGTCGCCGACGGGTGCGCTGACGACCTTTGCCACCGGCGTTCATCCTGAAGGAATCGTGGTTGCGTCCGACCACATGCTTTACTGCACCGAATCGATGTTCGCTCCGCGCGTCATCAAAATTACGCCATCCGGCGAGGTCACGACGATTGCGGGAGGCACCGGCCCCGGCGATGCAGATGGCACGGGCGGGGCAGCGAAATTCGATTTCCCCGGAGCAATTGCCTGCGGTCCTGACGGCAATCTCTACGTGACCGACGGCAACATCGGTGTGGTCCGAAAAGTGACACCGGAAGGGGTCGTCACCACGGTGCTGAAAGTTGGAAGCGGGGTATACGGCGTGTGTTTCGATTCCACCGGCGCAATGTATGTGAGTAGCTGGGGTAGCGGCCAAGTCTACAACGTTACCAAAGGTGGCAGAATAAACGTGTATGCCGGAGGAGGGAGCGGGTTCTCCGACGGATATGTAGCGTGGTGTCCCCTGGCTGGAGTCGACCCGGTAGCCAATCAAGCGTGTTTTGAATTGTGCGGCAGAATCGGCGCCGATCGCGCCGGCAACGTCTTCGTTGGCGATTTCGGCGTGCAGAATGTTCGGAAGATTTCTCCGTTTGGCGTTGTCACGACGTACGCGGGTCCATCCGCCGACCAGCTCTCGGCGGATGGACCGGCGACGACGGCGCATTTCGCCGAGCCTCAGAGCATCGCGTTCGACAAGGGCGACAACTTGTTCGTCGCCGATGCCGGTAGTCATACGATCCGGAAGGTCAGTCCCGATGGCGTCGTGACAACGATCGCGGGCACACCTGGGCGGCCGCGGATGAGCGATGCGTCGCCCGGTCGGCTTTACACCCCGTACGCCATTGCCGTGGCACCAAATGGGGCCGTCTATGTTGGCGAATGGTACAGCAACGCCATCAGGATCATTCAACCGAGCGGCGATCTCTCGCTGTTCACCGTCATCAACGATGGCGGAGGAGTCTCCGGCCTCGCGTTCGATGACGCGGGCAACCTCTACGCGCTCGATGCGATCAGCTCCGTCGTGCACAAAATTACCGCCGCGGGATCCGCCTCCGTTTTGGCCGGAACGCCCAACCTGTCCGGATTCGCGGACGGCAGCGGTGCGGCCGCTCGGTTTTGCCATCCCAGCAACGGGATCGCGGTCGATCACGCCGGGAATGTGTACGTTTCGGACACCGGCAATGGCGCGATTCGAAAGGTGACGCCGGACGGCACCGTCTCGACCATTGCAGATGGGGCGAAAGGCGCAGCTGGTTTGATTGACATTCCGCTCGGCCTGACGATCGGCCCGGATGGCGCCGTTTACCTGGCTTCGATGCGGTCGGTTCGGAAAATTACGCCGGCCGGGGTTGTCACGACGTTGCCTGGTTTTCCTCTGCCAACGGGCGTTCCGGCCATAGACAACTATGGCTCGCCGGGCAGCGCAGGCACTATCACAGGAATTGCCTTCAACTCCAGGGGCACTCTTTACCTTGCTGAGTTGTATACCGATCGGATTTTCCGTGCGACCGACGCAGCCAAATTGGTGAATCTTTCCGCCCGCGCCACCACGGGGTTCGGAGACAATGCGCTCATTGCGGGTTTCGTTGCCAATGGAAACAAGTCGGTGCTGGTGCGTGCCATCGGGCCGTCCCTCGCCACCTACGGTGTCAACCACGTGGAGCACGACCCGAACCTCACGCTTCGCGACGCAGCAGGGACGATAACATCCTCGAACGAGGATTGGGGAGGCACGACCCATCTGGCAGACACGTTCACCTCGGTGGGTGCCTTTGCGCTCAGCCCGACGTCCAGGGATGCGGCGTTGGTCACCGAGGTCGGTGCCGCCGGCTACACCGCGCAGGTCCAAGGCAGCGAAAACGGTATCGCGCTCGTCGAGCTCTACGATGCCAGTGCCACCTCGCCGTCCCAGTTGATCAATCTTTCCGCGCGCAATTACGTTGGAAGCGGCGAGGCCGCTCTCTTCGCTGGTTTTTCGATCAAAGGCGACGCGCCGAAGCGGCTTCTTATCCGCGGCATCGGTCCGACCCTTGCCCAATATGGTGTTTCGGGCGCACTCAAAGCCACCAAGCTGACGATCGCTGATCAGACGTCTGGTGCTCTCATCCAATCGGTCGATGGCGGCTGGTACAACGACAAGTCGCTTCTCGTCCCGCTCTTCAACCAAGTAGGCGCATTCGCTCTGCCGGATTACAGCCAGGACTCCGCCACAGTCCTCGTGCTCAACCCGGGGGCCTATACGGTCCAACTCTCGGCCCCCGACGGTCCTGGAATTGGTTTGATCGAAATCTACGACCTCGACCTCTAGCGGCGACGTGTCACAGCAGGCTGAGGCCCAGGGCGACGCGGGCTTTCTCGGGGTTCTCGAAACCTTCGTCGGGTGCGAGCTCCTTTTGGCGGCGCGCGGCGACGGCCATCACGTCGCAGGCTTCGTTCTCGGGATGGCCCGCGTGCCCGCGAATCCACTCAAACGTCACGTCGTGCCTCGCGAGGAGTCCGCGTAGCTCGATCCAAAGGTCGGCATTCTCGCGAAAACCGTCGCCCTTCCGGAAGCCCTTCGCCGCCCACTTTTCGATCCAGCGTTCCGTCACGGCGGCGGCAACATACTGCGAGTCGGTCACGACCTTCACCGTGCTTCCCGGTTTCTTCAGCGTCTGCAACGCCTCGATCACGGCGCGGAGCTCCATCCGGTTGTTCGTCGTGTGACGGGCCCCGCCGGAAATTTCCTTCCGGTGTTTGCCGGACGTCAGAATCGCGGCCCAGCCTCCCGGTCCCGGATTGGTTTCACAGGCGCCGTCAGTGTAGAAAATGATGTCGGGATCGGGCATCCGTGAGGCGGGAGGGTAGAGGGTCGCGAAGATTTGAACGGCATCCGCGATTTTCGCGAAAAGCGAGTTGTCTCATGAAGAATCAAGGGCGACGAAGTGACCGTGGGCGCGCGAGTCAGGTTCAACTTCTCAAGTGCTTCGGGTTGGGGGAAGTCTCGGACTTCCGGAATCGACCCCAAAAAACAGGAATTCCGTCGAACACGGGGCGGGGAAACCGATCCGCTGTGGGCGCAGTGGTCCCCCACGCGGAAGGGAGCGTCCACTGTGCCTCGCGCGGTGGGGGCACCGCGCCTACAACAAGCAATTGCTCTCCGCTACGGGCGCGGTTCCTTCGCATTGGAGGTCGTCTGCACGCCCGGCTGCTGCTGGATGGCGTGCCATCCGTAGTCTCAACCGTTTACGGTGGAGCGAAAAGACAACCGGGTCTGTAGCTGCAAGAGCGAGCGTCCATTTGGCGGCATTCGGTCGTTTGGCCCTCCTTCGGCAACCCTACGGAGGGCATCCTTCGCATTGGAGGTCGTCTGCACGCCCGGCTGCTGCTGGATGGCGTGCCATCCGTAGCCTCAACCGTTTACGGTGGAGCGAAGGATGGTGGCTCAGCCCGGAATCGAACCGGGGACACAAGGATTTTCAGTCCTCTGCTCTACCAACTGAGCTACCGAGCCACAGAGGAAGGGCGAACAAAGGGCGCGAACTCCGGCGCGTCAACGGGAATTTGCGAGTTTTCGTCGGGCGTCCCGGGCAGCCTCGAAACGCGAAACTCCGCATGCAACCGCAGGATCGGTTGGGGGTCTGGGGTGGGCGTCGTGCCCGCCGGGCACTTGCACGTCATGGCTGAGCCATCCAACGAGTCGCAAGCGACGACCTCCGCGCCGCCGCGCCAGGAGCCGCGCGAGCGGCCCCCTGAATCGCCGCGGCCGCCCCCGCCGGGACGCGACGGCGGCGCGCCGCCCAAAAAAGCCTGGTACCGCCGGCCGCTTCCCGTCGGCCTCCTCATCTTTTTCCTGATCGTGATCGTCGTCGGCGGCTCCCTGTGGTGGCGGCATTCGCGCCAGTACGAGAAAACCGACGATGCCTTCATCGACGTCGTGCCCGAGCGCGTGAGTCCCCAGGTGGCCGGCCGCGTGGCGCGTGTCCTGGTGAACGACAATCAGGATGTCACCGCCGGCCAGGTACTGCTGGAGATCGATCCGGCCGACTTCCAGAACCGGCTCGACCAAGCCCGCGCCGCCCAAGCCCAGGCCGAGGCCCAGGTGGCGCAGGCCGAGGCGCAGCGGACGATCCGCACCGCCGAGGTCGCCCAGGCAAAGGCGTCGCTCAACGCCGCATCCGTCAATGCCGCCAACGCCGCGAGCGACCTGCATCGGCTGCAGGTGGCCCGGGCCGGTGACGAGGCGGCCGCCTCCGCGCAGCAGCTCGAACACACCCAGGCGCAGCAGCGAACGACGGCGGCGCAGGTGACGGCCGCGCAGAAGGCGGTCGCCGCCGCCCAGGCCCAGCTCGCGCTTGTGGCGCGCAACATCGATGCCGCCCGCGCCGCCGTCCGCAGCGCCGCCGCCCAGGTCGCGGAAGCAAAGTTGTCGCTGTCCTACGCGGCGGTGAAGGCGACCGTTGCCGGCAGGATTGCGGACAAGACCGTGGCCCCGGGGGACTACGTTTCGCCGGGCACCGACCTGCTCGCGATCGTGCCGCACGACGTCTACGTCACGGCCGACTTCAAGGAAACCCAGCTCGCCCGGATCCGCCCCGGCCAGCCGGCCGAAATCACGGTCGACGCGTATCCCAACCTGAAGCTGCACGGCAAGGTCGACAGCGTGCAACCGGCGACGGGTTCGGCCTTCACGCCCATCCCGGCCGAGAACGCCGCCGGGAATTGGGTCAAGGTCGTGCAGCGCGTTCCGGTGAAGATCGACATCGACGATCTGCCCAACGACCCGGTCGAACGACTCGGCCCGGGGATGTCGGTCGAGGTGAAGGTCACGGTGGAGGAAAAGGCGATTCGGAGGGAGGAGGGCAGAGGGCGGACGACAGACGGCAGATGACGGAAGGCGGAGGGTGTTGGCGGCCAAGGGACTGGCCGTATGGGATAACCGGACTTGTTCACAGCGGTCCCTTGTAGCCCAGGAAAAGCGGAGAGGGAGCGCTGTGAGCAAGTCCGCGGCGCGGGGATTGGACTGCGCGGCGAATTTGGTAGGATGGGGCCGACCGTCGGACGAATTG
>DASZYH010000119.1:0-3971 GCA_035545515.1 Opitutaceae bacterium | reverse complement strand
AGGTCCTGCTGGTATTCCTCATGCGCTTCGAGGAATCCGCCCGCATTCTGCAGGGCGTGGTGCATTACGAGCGCTCGCATCGCCAGTGGTCCACCTTCCTGGACGACGAGGCGCTCGCGGAACGGAACAAGGACTTCCTGCGCGGTGAGTCGTGGGCCGGCGTGATCAGCCGCCACACGACGCCGGCGCTGGTCGCGCAATGCGCCGAGCTGAAGATCCCGCTGGTCGATCTGAACGATACCCCCGCTTTCCCCGGCGTGCCGAAGATCCGTCCCGACAACGTCGTGATCGGACACCTGGGCGCGGAGCATTTTCTCGACCGCGGTTTCCGCCATTTCGCCTTCTGCGGTTTCGGCACCGAGGAGTGGTCGTGTGAGCGCCGCGACGGCTTCGTCGAGGCGCTGCGGCTGGCGGGGCACGACTGCGACGTGTTCGACGTCGATTATCCCGGCGTGATCACCCCGAACTGGAACGCGCTCCAGACGCGGCGGATCGCCGAGTGGCTTCGGCGGCTGCCTAAACCCGTCGCGCTGATGGCGTGCGTCGACGTGCGCGCGTTTCAGGTGATGAACGCGGCGCAGCAGGTTGGCCTCCTCGTGCCGGAGGAACTGGCGGTGCTCGGGGTGAACAACGACCCGATGCGCTGCGAGCTGTCGTATCCGCCGCTCTCGAGCGTCGGGCTCAATTCGCACCAGAGCGGTTATCACGCGGCGGAGGTGCTCGACCGGATGATCCGCGGCGAGAAGCCTGGCCCGATGGAGGTGCGGATTGCGCCGCTCGACGTCGTGACGCGGCTCTCGACGGACATCCTAGCGGTGGATGATCGCAACGTGACGGCCGCGCTCAGTTTCATCCGCCAGCGGGCGTGCACGGGCATCGGTGTCGACGACGTGGTGCGTCACGCGTCGGCGTCGCGCAGCCAGCTCGAGAAGAAATTTCGCCGCTGCATCGGCCGCTCCCCCTGCTCGGAAATCCGCCGCGTGCAACTCGCCCGCGTGAAGGAACTCCTGATCGAGACGGACTATCCGCTGAAGACGATCGCGGACATGACTGGCTTCGAGCACGTGGAATACCTCTCCGTGGTCTTCAAGCGCACCACCGGCGAATCCCCCGGCTACTTCCGTAAACGCACCCGCAGCGGCGCGAAAACCTGAGCGCCGGGAAACGCTGCGCGGCGGAAACACTTAAAACCTGAGCGCCGGAAACGCTGAAAATCTGAAACGCTGCGCTAGAAACGCTGAAAATCTGAAACGCTGAAAATCTGAAATCCGCCCCGCGGAGCTTCCGTGGCCGCGAGCGTGAGCGAGTGGGGGATTGCGAGCCTCAGCCGGTAGGGCGGCCAGTCCCTTGGCCGCCACAAAAACCACGCGGAACGAACCCTCCTCCGCTAAAACTACGGAGGGCACGATCCGCGCCCTACCGCGACCGATTCGGTCCGATGTAGCAGGGCGGGGTCGCCTGACCCCGCCCTTATCGCCAATCTCGTAAGCCGCCCCGGCGGGGTCAGGCCGAGGCCACCCGATCATCGAGCCACATCAATCCCGTAGGCCGTGAGCTTGCTCACGCCATGCGGAGAGCGTCAGCGGGCCGCCCGGTGGAGTCCGATGTCCCAAACCTGGCAATCGATATGCCACCGGCGTGTCCGTGGAGCTGCCGGTCATGTGTCCGCTAGGCTGCCGGTGCAGTTGCCGCGGTGCCGCCGGTCGTTTGCCAGTCGACCTGCCGGTGGGGGAGCCGCCAAGCTGTCGCTCCCATGTCCGCCAACCTGTCGGTCAAGTTGCCGGTGCAGTGTCCGTCAATCTGCCGCTCGGGTGTCCGCTGACCTGTCGGTTCAAGTGCCGCCGGCGTGTCCGTCGAAGTGCCGATGGCTGTGTCGCTGACCTGCCGGTCGACTTGCGGGTGGCATGTCTGCCAACCTGCCGGTGCCGTGTCCGCCGCGGAGTCCCAGAGGGGGCTCGATGATCCAGGGGTAGGGCAAAGTCCCTTCACCGCCATCGACGAGGCGCGGAAGTGGACCCCTCCTTCGCTCAAGCTACGGAGGGCACGCACCGCGCCGACAACGACTCTGGACCCTGTGCGCCCAGCCGATTCGCGGGGTACGACAAGCCGTCGCGACCGAACCGACCCGGCGGGGTCAGCCACCTCCGCCAGAGGCTTCAGCCTTCGCCAAGGCTACGGCGGACAAGACGGCGGACATGGGCGACCCCGCCATGCATCGAGCTCGTAGACCGTGAGCTTGCTCACGCCACACCAGATCTCGACGAGGTCAGGCGCCGGCCTGAACCCGTCGGGTCGGTGACGGGGAAGGTCAGTTGGGTGTCACTGTCACGAGTCCGGCGCTACGGAGCCCTTCCGGCGGCGCGGTTCGGGCGGTGAGTACCGCGTCCGAAGCGAAGGGGGTCTAAGCCCCGCTGGGGCGTCCGGCTCGTCGCGGTCCGGGGGGTCCGGCCCCCCTCCGGCAGCGGGGACAGCGAGGGTGGCGAGGCATGTCGCGATCGAGGGGGCGAGGCCTTCCACCCTCAGGGTCGAGGCCATCTGGACACAACAGTTCGGCGCGCCGGACCCTGTCCCGGTCACGTCACTTCGGCCCCTTTCCGTGGCGATCTGGGCGGGGACTTCGCCCCCGCCGTACCGCATCCGACTCGGGGACTCGGGGCTGCGGCAAAGGGCAGGGTGGCGTCCGGTCCAAGCAACCCACCCCGCTTAATTGCCGGATAGGTCGTTAATGTCCGAATCCCTGCGGTTTTAATGTCCGAATGGCCATTCGGACATTGTTTCGGTTATTCGGCAATTATCACAATAATCTAGCGTGCAATATGTTATAATGAATCCGGCAATAAAGACCTGGGATCCGGCAATTAAACCAGGCGCTATTTTCGGAGGGCTGTTTTCCCGGGTTTGCGCCGCTCCACCCCCTGCCTGCCCGAGGGCTTCCGCCCCGACCGTCCTGCCCGAGCGCGCAGCGCAAAGGGCCATTGCCAACGGGGCCGACGCCCGGATCGGGCCGGGATCGTCCCCGACCTGGACACGGCACAGCGCCCCGGGAAGTCCCGTGTCGCGATTCGTGTCCAGGTCGTGTCCCGATCACCGGGAGCCCCCGATCGCGACACGCATCGGGACACGGCTTGCCCTCCGATCGGGACACGCACCGGGACGCGCCTCCGCCCTCATCGGGACACGCCCCGCAACGACAATTGTTCCCCGGCGTCGTGGCGAGGCTGGTTGTCGCCGGCGACGCGCCATCCTCCCACCTGTCTGCCCACATGCCGAAGCCTTGGTTCGAATGTAGGCCGCGAGCTTGCTCGCGCGGTTTGGAAGGTTCGGCCCGATGGCGTCCGCAAGCGGACGGCCTACGGCTTCAGCTCTGGGCTCTCAGCTCTTTGCTTCGGTTGCGGCGGAGCCGCGCCAGGCTTTTCGTGGCCAATCGGAGCGTTTGGTGCGGGTCGGGCGGTTGATCTGGGCGCGGCAACCTGCCCACCGGATGGCGCACCACCCCCGGGCACCTTACCGCCGGAGCGGGCCGCGACATCCCGGGCACTGGACCACGAATATGCCCTGAAGTCGCGACCACCGGCCTGCGAGAACCGGAAGTTGCCCCTGACCCTGCCGGCCGCCACGCGATCCCTGCGCGCGGGCGGACGTGACGTCCTTACGCGGCGAGCCCGGGCTGCCAGACAACAACAAAAACGCGAACACACGAAGGCAGAGGATTGCTTAGCCTTAGCCGGTAGGGCGGTGAGTCCCTTCACCGCCACAAAAACGGCGCGGAAGGAACCCTCCTCCGCCAAAGCTACGGAGGGCACGCTCCGCGCCCTACCACGACCGATCCGTTGTAGATGACATGAGGCCGACAGGAGGCACGTGATGTGCCAACCTGTCGGCTGACATGAATACAAACACATCTGAGCTAGAGCTTGGACGTGCTGCCGTTAGCGCGGCAGTGACTATTAAGTTCGGATTGGACTGGCATG
>DASZYH010000118.1:0-12280 GCA_035545515.1 Opitutaceae bacterium | reverse complement strand
CGCGCGGCATGCCGCCTGTGCCTGGCGGCCGCGGCGCGCCGGCACCGCAGCCCGTGGCGTCCGCTCAGCCCATGGCGTCCACTGGGTCCACTCAGTCCACTCAGTCCACGGCTGGGCGGCACACCACCTATGCGGAGATCGCGGCCAATGCGGCGTTGGTCTTGATCGCGGTGGCGTGCAGCCTGCTCGCGCGGCAGATCGAGGCGCAGGCCGCGGCCTTCGAGCGCGAAGGCGGCTTTACCGAGAGGCTGTACCGCATCCGCAGCAACCGCCGGAATCACTCATGAGCGACCTCGCGAAAGCCCCCGGTACCTCCTGGCCCAACCCGCCAAGCCTGCACCCAGCCGTCACGCCGCCGCGCGGTCCAGGGCTCGGCACGCACGGTCTGGGCCGGCTCCGGTGGTTTGCACTCTGGCTCATGCTCATCTCGACAGGCGTTGCCGCGCCGGTTTCCGAGCCGGCGGTCCTGGTCAACCCGACGCTGATCGCCTATGCACAGGCACACGGCATCGCGTGCACCGGGCTCGATACTCCGGCGTCGGCCGGCCCGGCGGTGCCGGGCGACACCGTCGCGGTGTTGATCACGCTCGAGCGCCGCAGCGCGCGCACGCAATGGCTGAGCGAGTTTCGCGTCGCTCCGACGACCGCCCCGGAGCTCGCCGCCGCCAAGGTGATGACCCTCAACCTCATTTCCCGGACCACGAAGCGCCACTACGAGTACTCGCTGGCGCCCACCCTCGCCCTCGACATCCGCACGGTCGGGCCGGTGCGCAGCGGTCAAAAGAACCCGCCGGAGGAAAAGCGCGCCCGCACCCTGATCGGTCCGGACATGCTCGGGATCGGACTCGACACCGCCGCGCAGGCCTTCCTCACCGCACAGTCAAATCCCTCCAAGACCACCGACCCCGAATTGGAGCGCGCCGCCCTCGGTTTTGCTCCCGCGCTGATGGCCTTCTTTCAAGCGGTCCAGAACACCCCGGGGCTGAAGGACATCCTCTGGACCGTGGTCGACAAGCCATCGGTGTGGTCGTTTGTCCGCACCCGCGGGATGCTCGAAGCGGGACTCAACGCGAAGCAGGCAGCGATCGTGACCCCGCCGGACGATCACTTCTGTGGGCAATTGGTGCACCGGATTGACATCGATCTGGTTTTGAACCGCAAGCCGGCGCTCGACTGCGCATTTTTCGTAACCACACCCCGCCCGCCGCTGCTTACGACCGCGGGAGTCGTCCGCATCGTCGCCCACCCTCCGACCGCTCCGGACACGACGCTCGACGTGCGGCTCGTCGCCACGCACCTCGCGCCGCGCGGGAAATGAGCGGGCGGAGGTTCGCGCCTGTGTCTTCCTCCAATTCACGACCATGAATCGAACCACCGTTTGCGTTCGCCGTTTGATGTTCATCGCCGCGCTCCTAGCGGCGGCGTTGCCTGCGACTGCCGCCGAAGAGCCGACCATCCTGTCGCTCGTTGGGCGGCGATTTCTCATCGAGGACACGTGGACCGGACAGGAACTGTTGTTCCGGAGCCGTGCCTCGAAGGTGCGCGCGGTCTGGCGCGTGTGTGGGTCGGGCGTGCCGAGGCTCTCCGAAGTGGAATACGGCGTCACGATGCAGAGCCCGCGGCAGTGCGTGTTCATCATCGAGCAAAACCGAAAGTTGCACGAAGTGGTGGTGAACGTTTCGAGCGATCAGGGAGTCCGCGTGTTCATCGACGGATTCCGTGTCTGGCTGCAGGAAGGCCCCCTTGAACCCAATCCCCTGCTCAACTTGCGCCGTCGGGATCCCTATCCCCAGCATTTCCAAGATCCCGTGTCCCGGTAAGCCCGGCAGTCGCGAGGGGCGCTCACCCGTCGGCCTGGTTTATCGATCGTCTCCGGCCAAGTGACGGGAGCCGTCGGCCGACCAGCGTCCGAGCAAACAGGAGTGAAGCGGGGCCGCCCCCTTGCCGTTTCTGCTGTTTCTTATTTCCCAGTTTCCCGCTTTTCTACTTGTGGTCCCAGGGGAGGTGGACGTCGAGGCGGGGGTGTTTCCAGACTTCGAAGATCTCGAACATCTTTCCGGGGTTGAGGATTCCCCGCGGGTCGAGTGCCTGCTTCACGGCCTGCATCGCCTTCACCTGCGCGGGCGAGTGCTGAATCCGCAGGAAGGGCGTCTTCGCGAGGCCGATGCCGTGCTCGCCGGAAATCGAGCCTTCCATCGCCACGACCGTTTCCATCAGGCGCCGCACGGTCTTTTCCGCGACGCGGCACTCGGCCGGGATGGCTTTGTGATACATGATGTTCACGTGGAGATTGCCGTCGGCGAGGTGGCCGAACGTCGGGATGTGCAGTCCTGACTCGCGCTTCAGGCGGGTGAGGAATTGCGCGAACTTCACGTAGTTCTTCATCGGAACCACGATGTCCTCGTTCAGCTTCGCGTCGCCGAGCTCGAACATCGCGCCCGAGCACTTTCGCCGCACCGCCCAGAGTTTCTCCGCCTCGTCGCGGTCCTTCGCGGCGCGAAACGCCGTCGCCTGCGTCTCCGCCCAGGCCAGGGCGGCAGTCCGCTGCTCGGCCACGTCGGCCACCGAGCCGGTGAACTCCAGGAGGATGACCGGCCTCCCCGCCTGGCCCGCGAAGATGTCCTGCCCGGTGGCGCGCTCCGCGCACAGCACGCTCTCGCGATCGAGAAACTCGCAGATCGCCGGCTGGACGCGCGCCCGAAACAGCGCGAGCGCCGCGCGCAGCGCCACTGTTTCGTCGCGGAACGAGGTCAACAGGGTCCACCGCTCGGCGGGTGCCGGGATGAGTTTCAGCACCGCGCCCGTGATCACGCCGAGCATCCCTTCGCTCCCGATCCAGAGGTCGCGGAGGTTGAAGCCGGCCGAGAACTTTTTCGTCGCGGTGCCCCAGCGGACAAACTCGCCGGTCGGCAGAAACCCGCTCAGCGCGATCACGAAATCCCGCGTCACGCCATACTTGCCGCCATGCATGCCGCCGGCGTTGCACGCGATGTTGCCGCCGACCGTGCAGTACTCCTTCGACGACGGATCCGGCGGATAGAACCAGCCCTTTCCCGCGGCCGCGCGCTGGAGGTCGGCGACCTTCGCGCCGGCCCCGACGTGCGCGAGGCCCGCGTCCTCGTCGATCCGGATCTGGTTCAGCGCCAGCGTGTCGATCACCCAGCCGCCGCGGATCGGTGTCGCCGAGCCGGTCAGGGTCGTGCCGCGTCCGCGCGTCGTGACCGGCACGCCGTGCCGGTTGGCCAGTTGCAGAACCACACCCACCTCCGCCTCCTTCCGCACCCGGATCACCGCCTGCGGCCGGAACGGCAGTTTCGCGCTGTCATATGAGGCTTCCCGCAGCGCGTCCTCGTCGGTGCGCACGAGGCGCGCACCGAGCTTCCGTTTGAGCTGGGCCGTGGCGGCGGAGAATTGTTTCATGAAAATCGGCGAGAAACCCGGCCATCAGAAAGATCGGCGGCTCCGCGTGCAAGCAGGCTCACGAGTGAAAATGGCCGGTTTACCGCACACGGGGCACGAAAACTTTCGCCTTCCGTCGTGCGGACACGTGTGCGAGAAGTACCTTTCTTTTCGCCATGACCAAGATCCTCCTCACGACGACCTCGTTCCAAGACACTCCGGGCGAGCACCACAAGCTGCTCGCCGACACCGGCTGGGAAGTCATCCGCGCCCGCGGCCCGTTGAACGAGGCCGACACGCTCAAACTCGTCGGCGACATCGACGGCTACATCTGCGGTGACGACATGATCACCCGCCAGGTGCTGGAGAAGGCCCGGCCGAAACTGAAGGTGCTGTCGAAGTACGGCATCGGCGTCGACAAGATCGACGTGAAGTCCTGCACCGAGTTTGGGATCCCGCTGCTGTTCACGCCCGGCGTGAACCATACGACGGTCGCCGAGCACACGTTCCTCCTTCTGCTCGCGCTCGAAAAGAACTTCCTCTTCCACACGTTCTCGACTCGGAGTGGCTATAAAGAAACCAACTGGCTGCGGAAGACCGGCCATGAGCTGCTCGACAAGACGATCGGCATCATCGGGCTCGGCCGCATCGGCAAGGAAGTCGCGATCCGCGCCAACGCCTTCGGCATGCACCCGATCGGCTACGATGTGTACTGGGACGAGAAGTTCGCCGCCGCGCACAACGTGAAGCGGGCCGCCACCATGGACGAGGTCTTCGCCAAGTCGGACTACATTTCGCTCCACACCAACCTGACGCCGGAAACGCGCGACATGATCAACGCGAAGACAATCGCGAAGATGAAGAAGGGCGTGCTCCTCCTCAACTGCGCCCGCGGCGAGATCGTCCACACTTCCGACATGGTCGAGGCGCTCAAGTCGGGTCAGGTCGGCGGCTACGGCACCGACGTGCTCGACGTCGAACCGCCGGCGCCCGATCACCCGCTGCTGAAGCTCCCGAACGTCGTCTGCACGCCGCACATCGGCTCGCGCACGCACGAGAGCGTCCAGCGCCAGGCCACCGCCGCCGTGACGAACCTGATCCGCGCGATGCACGGCGAAAAACCCCTCGCCCAGGTGAACCCCGAAGTCCCGGTCAAAAAAGTCGTCTGAGGCCTGATCGTCCGAGGCGAAGCGCTCGCAGTCAGCCGACGCTCCATCTCGCCCGAAACAAGGTATTGAACCACGAAGGGACACGAAGAGACACCAATATGGGCCGGCCAGCGAAATCCCGCGGGCATTGCGCCGACGAGCGCTTGATCACCCGTTCGCGAACGGTCGTTGATCCGCGGGATTCGTGTCCCTTCGTGTCCCTTCGTGGTTGATCTTTCCGCCTTGGCTTGGCCGCCGCGCAGAACGGAATCGCGGTCGGCCGGGGATTCCTTCAACTCTGAACCGTCTCTTTTCTCCAACCATGTCCGAAACCTTCTACGTCGTCCCTGAAGAGCAGCACAACGCGCTCGTCGAAGCCGCCTACAAGAAGCGCGGCTATTCCGGCCAGGAATCCGCGGCCGCGGCGCGCTTCTGCGCCGAGGCCACGCGCCACGGCATCCGCACGCACAACGCGATCAAGGCCCTCCACCTCGATCACCTCTTCGGCTCCGCCGCCGGCGGCTGCCAGCCGAAGGCCAAGATCGAGAAGATCAAGACCCGCTTTCGCGGCGCCCAGGTCTGGAACGCCAACCGCAAGCTTGGCCAGGCCACCGGCTACGCCGCGATCGAGGCCGCCATCAAGCTCGCCGACCGCTACGGCGTCGGCATGGTCTCCGTCGACAATGCCTTCCACTACCTGTGGGGCGGCGGCTACGTGATGGACGCGGCGAAGCGCGGCTACATCGCCTACACCAACTGCACGGCGGCGCTCGCCGAAGTCGTGCCGTTCGGCGGCAAATACCCGACGCTCGGCACCAATCCGCACTCGTGGGGTTTCCCGACCAGCGCGGCGATCGGTTACCCGATCGTGATCGACTGGGCCACGTCGGTCGTCGCGATGGGCCGCGTCCAGCAGCTCGCGCGCGAGGGCAAGCAGCTCCCGCCCAACGCGGCCGTCGACGAGAACGGCACGCCGACCACCGACCCGACGCAGGCGAAGTACCTGCTGCCGTTCGGCGGACACAAGGGCTACGGCCTATCCCTGATCAACGAGCTGATCGGCGGTTTCATCGGCGGCTCGCTGCCGACGATCCGCAATCGCTGGGACAAGGTGGGCGATGACAAGGGCACCTGCTGCTTCTTCTTCCAGGTCTGGCACCCGGATGCGATGAACGCCGGGCTGTTCGCCAAGGGCCGCAGCCAGGCCGAAAACGTCAAGGCGGTGATCGATGACGTGCTCGGTCATGGCAACGAAGGCTGCATGCTCCCCGGCCAGCCCGAGGCGCAGGCCGCCGCGCGCAGCGCGAAGAACGGCGGTCTCCTCTTCAGCGAAGCCGAGGTCAACGCGTTCAACGAGATCGCGGGCGAAATTCGGAAGCCGAAGTGGGACATCGCGCAGTTGAAGGTGGCCGAGTAACGCCGGCCTGAGCGCGCGTATTTCTTTCGACCCGCGGTGCATTCACCGCGGGTTTTTTTGTGGGTGCTCAAACTCGCTGACTGTGGACAGGGATGGACGGCATGGACGGCATCGACGGGATGGACGGCGACGGCGGCGGTGGCGGTGGCCCAGGCGGGCAACCCGATTGGGCCATTGAAGGCGCGGTAGCTTGCCTGCCGTAGCGCTCGGGCGAAGGAGGGACCTCACCGCGCGAGGCGTGGCGGTCGCATCTCCCCGCGCGGTGAGGGTACCGCGCCTACATCCAGGCAGGGGCGACGGGGACCGCACGCGTTCGCCGGTTAGCTCGGCATTGCCCCCACCGTAGGCCGCCCGCTTGCGGGCGCCATCCAGCCAATTCAGCGCGAGCAAGCTCGCGGCCTACGTCGTCATCGTTGTCCAAATCCGGCGCGAGCAAGCTCGCGGCCTACGTCGTCATCGTTGTCCAAATCGGGCGCGAGCAAGCTCGCGGGCTACGGTTGCTACTTCAGGCTCGGACCGTCTGAACGGGACGGGTTGGTCCCGGTCGCGCGGGGCTCTATTCGTTCTCGGCGGTTGTTCCCGTCCGTGTAGGTTTCCTCCGCCACGCCCCCGTTCACCGCCCGCTCCCATGAATGTGTCACGCCTGCTCCTCCCCGCTTTCGCCGCCCTCGCCCTCTTCTCCACGTCGCTCGCCGCGCCGATCGATCGCGAGGCACTCGTCCGCCGCCACAATGTGCACGTCGCCCGCGTGGACCCGGAAAGCACGCTGAGCGTCGGCAATGGCGATTTCGCCTTCACGGTCGACGTGACGGGACTCCAGACCTTCGAGAACCTCTACCACGACGAAGGCGTGCCGCTGTCGACGCTTTCGACCTGGGCATGGCACTCGTTTCCGAACACCCAGCACCTCACGCTCGATGACGCGATGGTGAGCTACGACTTCCATGGACGGAAAATCCGGTTTGCCGGGAAGCAGAAGAGTCCCGCCGGCGCCTATTTTCGCGAGAACCCGCACCCGGTTCCGCTCGGCCAGATCAGCCTGATGTACCAGGGCCGCGTGGTCGCGCCCGCGGATCTGACGGCCATCGATCAGACGCTGGATTTGTGGACGGGTGAGGTGCACAGCCGGTATCAGCTCGCGGGCCAGCCGGTGGAGGTCGAGACCGTCGCTGATGCGACGCAGAGCACCGTGGCGGTGCGGCTGCGCTCGCCGCTCGTGGCGAGCGGGGCGCTGAGCGTCCGAATCCGGTTTGCCTACTCGTATGAATCCGGCGGCCGGAACAATCCGCGGCTGGTCTGGGATCAACCGGACAAACATAAGACGGAAATCGTCGCGCAGACCCCGCGCTCGGCCCGGCTCGAACGCACGCTCGATGCCACGAAGTATTTCGTCGACCTTGCGTGGGAGAACGCGGCGCGGCTGACGCAGTCCGCCCCGCACGACTACCGCCTGGCCGCCGATCCGCATGACGGGGACACGCTGGCGTTCACCTGTGACTTCAGCCCGAACGGCACGACGTCGCCGGAGTCGTTTGCGACCGTCGACACCAGCAGCCGCGACGGCTGGCACGCGTACTGGACCAAGGGCGGCGTGGTGGATTTTTCGGGTAGCACGGATCCGCGCGCCGCCGAACTCGAGCGCCGCGTCGTGCTCTCGCAATACCTGATGCGGGTGAATTACGGCGGGCATTTCCCGCCGTCGGAGGACGGGCTCACGAACATCACGTGGTTCGGAAAGCACAACTCGGAGATGTACTACTGGCACGCGGCCCAGTTCTACACGTGGGGACACGTCGACCTGCTGGAGCGGGGACTTGGCTGGTACCGCAAGATCCTGCCGCTCGCGAAGGCGGACGCCGCCTCGCAGGGATTCGAAGGCGCCCGCTGGCCGAAGATGGCCGGCATCGATGGACGCCCCTCACCCGGCTCGATCAATCCCTTCATCATCTGGAATGAGCCGAACCCGATTGCACTGTGTGAGCTCGTCTATCGCGCCCATCCCGACCGGGCGACGCTGGAGAGCTATCGCGACGTGGTGTTCGAGTCGGCGAACTTTCTCGCCTCGTTCGCGCAGCTCGATCCCGTGACGCACCACTACGTGCTCGGCCCGCCGATCAAGAACGTGAGCGAAAGCTCCGGCGAGAATCACACGCGGAACCCGACGTTCGAACTCGCATACTGGTCCTACGGCCTGCAAGTCGCGCAGCAGTGGCGGCAGCGGCTCGGGCTGGCCCCCGACCCGCATTGGGCCGATGTGCTCGCGCGGCTGACGCCGCTGCCGGTGAACGGCGGAAGGTACGTCGAGATCGAGACGTTTCCGCAGATGTATGACCGACCCGGCATGCTGCCGACCTCGGAACTGATGGCGCTGGGGTACATGCCGAAGGTCGGCATGGTCGACCTGGCGACGATGCGCCGGACGTTCGACGCGGTGAACGAGCGGAACGGCATCGACCACTGGAACAGCTGGCAACTCGGACAAGGTGCGCTCACCGCGACGCGATTGGACGAACCGGAGCAGGCGGTGCACATCATCACGCTCGCGACGCCGACGGATCGTTTCATGAACAGCGGTTACGTGCGCCGGCCGAAGGAGCCGAAGGGCTGCCCGGCCTACCTGCCGGTGAATTCATCGCTGCTGCTTGCGGTTGGAACGATGGCCGCCGGATGGGACGGAGGCCCGTCCGGCCCGGCGCCGGGATTCCCGCGCGACGGCACGTGGGTGGTCCACGCCGAGGGTCTGAATCGGATGCCGTAACGGCGGGGCGCGAGCAAGCTCGCGGCCTACGATGTCAAGGTCTCTCCCGTAGGCTGCCCGCTTGCGGGCGCCATGGCTTCAATTCCGCGCGAGCAAGCTCGCGGCCTACGACCTAATCGTCGGACGATCCCGCGGGCTACGTCGTGGCGCGGGGCTTCGCGTTTTCGCGCGATGATCGCTTCGGCAAGGTCGGGCCGTCCACCCAGCGCGAGGGCACCGTCAGGTTGCACGGCAGATCGGGGATCCCGTATTCGTTGCGATGGAGCTGGCTGACGACCGTCTCGATGCCGCGTACGCCGACGTGATACGGCTGCTGGTCGATGCCGGCGCAGGGCGTCGTATTGATGCTCACGTTCAGACAGCAGAAGCCGTGCGTTCGCGGCACGCTGGCCCCGGCGGCGCGCATCCATTCGACGATCTCGGCGCGGTGTCCGACGACCACGTCCGGACGATAACGATGAAACCAGTCCGCGAAAACCGCCTCCGTCACCTCCGGCACGACGAGCGGCGGCAGCAGCGTGAAGGCGTCGTCGAGCTGGACGTCCGCCAGAAACGCGCCGGCCCAGCGGTGCTGGAGGCGGATGCTTTCCTGCTGCTGGAGGACGAGGCCGGGACGCCGGTATCCCAGTTCCCGGAGTTTCTCGAGCGCGGTCATCATGGCCCGCGGGTGGTCCGGGCACACGGAATGCAGCGCCGGCGCGTCGATCAGGTAATCGGTGTAGACACCTGTATAGTTGCGCCAGTCGAGGTGGCTGAAGTCGGGCCGCCGCCACGCCGGCATGATCAGCACGCCGCGAATCCCGCGGGATTGCAGGATCGTGTCGAGCCGGTGCACCGAGACGCCGCGCTCGCCAACGAGGAAGCGCTCGAGCTTGAACCCCAGTTCCTCCGCCCGGTCGCTCGCGCCCTGGAGCAGGTCGCGCCAGTACGGGCCGGGAAAGCGCGGCCGCAGCGGCTCCTCGAGACTGACGACGGCGAGCACACCATGAAACGCGGCGAGCCGGGTCCGCCGGAGCTCGCTCAGGATCGAGCTGGCAAGCGGGTTGACCCGGTATCCGGCGGCCGCGGCCGCAGCCTGCACGCGCTGGCGGGTCTCGACGTTCACGCGGGGATGGTTCCGGAGCGCCTCGGAAACGGACGTGCGCGAAAGCTTCAACTGGCGGGCCAGGCTGCGGATGGTCGGACGGGCAGGCGTGCTCATGCGGAAAATTATCCGGCATCATTCCGACGCCGAAAGCGATCAATTCTGACGGAACGAATCCGCGTGCGTCGATCACGAAGCGACCGCCTGCACGCTGCGTGTCCGCCGCCGCGGCTGACTCCGCCGGCGGGCCCGATTCCCAATACCTCAGCCACTACCCGGCTCCCCTGACCCGCGTCGCGCGGCTGTCGCGCACTCATTTTGGCCGTCCGTTCCTATTGCTTCACACCATGAAACCTCCCTCTCCCCTCCGTCGCCCGGCCGCCCGCTGGCTGCTCGCTCCGGTCCTGGCCGCCCTCGCCTCCGCGCTCAGCGCGCAAACCGCACCCGCTTCCGCCGCCGTCTCAGGTGACGGCTCCGCCGCGCTCTCCTCCTCAGCGAAGTCCGGCGACGACGTGGTCCAGCTCTCGCCCTTCCAGGTCACGGAGACGCAGGACCGCGGCTACCAGGCGACGACGGCGATGTCCGGCACGCGCTTGAACACGAAGATCGAGGACCTCGCGGCCTCGCTTTCCGTGGTGACCAAGCAGCAGATCGAGGACACCGCCTCCGTCGACATCAACGACGTGTTCAAATACGAGGTGAGCACCGAGGGCACGTCGCAGTGGACCAATTTCAGCGTGGACCGCGGCGTCGTGACCGACGGCGTGCAGAGCGATCCGAACGGTTCGACGCGCATGCGCGGCCTCACCGCCGCCAACATCGCCCTGAACGGAGTCTCGGTGAGCCTGCCGATGGACACCTACGACGTCGACGCGATCGAAATCTCGCGCGGACCGAACTCCACCGTGTTCGGCCTCGGCAACACCGGCGGCGGCATCAACATCATCAAGGGCCACGCGAACACCTCCCGCGACGTCACCTCGTTCACGACCCGCACGGACAGCTACGGCGGCTACCGCGGCACGTTCGACCTCAACCGCGTGATCATCCCGAACAAACTGGCCGTGCGCACGTACGGATTGTACCAGGACGTGGGGTACGTCCGGAAGCCGTCCGACGACACGACGAAGCGCCTCGAGGAGGCGGTCACCTTCCGGCCGTTCCACAACACCTCGATCTACGCCAGCTTCGAGTCGTACCGGAACACGAACAACCGGCCCAACTCGCTCACGCCGGTCGACACGATCACGCCCTGGATCGCCAGCGGCAAGCCGACCTGGGACCCGATCACGCAGACGGTCCACCTCGCGGACGGCACGACGATCGGTCCGGTCACGAGCAGCAACGAGAGCTCGCTGCTGCCCTACGGGCTCGCCGTCAGCAACAGCGCCTTCCAGAACTCGCCGAGCGCCTATTTCAACCAGGACGGCAGCCTGGGCCTGTTCATGATCGACCGGATGCCGGACACGAACGTGAAGAACGGGCTGGGGCCGAACAACGTCAAGGGCACGGGCCGGCTCCTGCAGAGCGGCCTGTTCTATGTCCGCAACTCGGCAAAGTATCCGCTCTTCAACTCGGCCGAGATCACGAATCAGGGCCTGTACGACTGGACCTCGGTCAACCTGGCCGCGCCCAACTATCAGCACACCCGCGGCGAGACGTCGCAGATTCAGATCGAGCAGATCATCCTGAACTCGGAACGGCAGTCCCTCGCGCTTCAGGGCGCCTGGTTGTACGAACGCATCTCCACCTACAACCGGCGGTTCCTCGGCACGGGCGGTTCCAGCCTCGCGCCCTACATCGACGTGAACGAAAAGCTGCTCGACGGCTCGCCCAACCCCTACTTCCTGCGGCCATACGTCGGCGGCGCGGCCCCGAGCACCTCGTTGAGCCGGAACAACACCGAGAGCTACCGGGCAACGCTCGCGTACCAGCTCGACCTGACGCACGAGAAAAATTTCCTCCGCTGGTTCGGTCGGAACCGGTTCACCCTGTTTGGAGAGTACCGGGCCAACGAGGGCGGCGGCGAGAGCTACCAGGACGTCGTCTCGTCGACGAACGCATGGATGCCCAACCCGCTCACGAACCGGAAGAACGCCGCGTTGATGACTTATCCGCGCTACTACGTCGGCGACGCGAACGGCCAGAACGTCGACTACGCGCCCGCCCGCGCCAACACGCCGCCGTACACCTACCCGTTGAAGTACTATAGCGTCGCCACCGGCCAGTGGGTGACCGACCCGACGACGTACGGATTGTTCTACGACGGCAGCCGGCCCAACCGCCGTCTCCTCAGCACCACCGGCGCCGTCTGGCAGGGCTTCTTCCTCCACGACCGGATTGTCCCCCTCATCGGCATCCGCCGCGATTACAACCGCAGCCGCGACGCCAACAGCGCGATCAACCCGACCGCGGCGACCAACGGCTACTACGACACCACGCCGATCTACACCTACGGGACGAACGACTGGGTG
>DASZYH010000117.1:0-11600 GCA_035545515.1 Opitutaceae bacterium | reverse complement strand
GAAGAAGCGGCGCACGTCTGGTCGTTGATGCAGCAGGGCGTGATTCGGGACATCTGGTTCACGCGCGACCGTCGCGCCGTGTTGATCCTCGAATGCACCGGCGAGCCCGAACTCGCGCGCGAACTGGCCTCACTTCCGCTGGTCCGCGAACGGCTCATCACGTTCGACGTGGAAACGCTCCTCCGCTACGACGGTTTCGACCGGCTTTCGCCGAAGCCACCAGCCCCCTCGCGGTGAGCGAAGCGGTCGCGGCGCGGCGACCGCGACCGGCAGATTCCCGTTTTCACGCTTTCGCGGGGTCCGATTTTCGGATTTTCCATCCTGATGCGTTTTCGTTCCCTCGCCGTCCTCCTCACCCTCGCGCTCGCCGGCTGCGCGACCACCACGCGGACTTCCTCCTCCTGGACCAAACTTTTCGTCTTCGGCGACAGCTATTCCGACAGCGGCGCGGGCTACGTCGACGGCAACGGACCGACCGCCGTCGTGTATCTGGCCCAGGGGCTCGGCATTCCCTTCACCTATGCCACCGATCCGAACCGCGATCACAAGGGACTGAACTTCGCGGTCAGCGGCGCCCAAACCGGCTGGGGCAACGGACGGCACGTCAAGCAGGCGCTGCTTGGCCGCGGGATGCGCAACCAGGTCCAGGATTTCGTCGCGCGGGCGAAATCGGGCGAGATCACCTTTGATCCGGCCACGACGTTGTTCTTCCTCGCGGGCGGGCTGAATGACCGGAAGTTCCCGACCGAAACGACGATCTCCAACCTCGAGGAGGAAATGAAGGAGTTATACGCCGCCGGCGCGCGCCACTTCTCCGTCGCGCTGCTGCCGACGAAAATCCGGCAGTTCGCGGACGTGGGGAAGCGGCTCGATCCCGCCCTCGCGCAGATTCCGGCCACGTTCCATCTCGACGGCGCCACGATCCAGCTCAGCCTCTGGGGCGAGTTCTATGACGAGGTGATGGATCACGCGCAGCAGTACGGCATCACGAACACCAGGGACGCCTGCGCCGGTCGCCGCATTTTCAACCAGGACCCGACGCCCAAGGGAGATCCCGCAACGTATTTCTTCTATCACGAAGGTCATCCCTCGACCGCAGTTCACCGGATTGTCGGGGAGAAAATGGTTCGGGAGATGGGGGAGAAGTGAGAGTGGAGAGTGGTGGGTGGGAGTTGGTGGTTGGGAGTTGGAAGTTGGTAGTTGGTAATTGGTAATTCGTAGTGGGTCGTTGGTCGGCGGCCGGGGTGCGGGAGCGATGACGACTCGTTGTGGCATCGCATCCGATGCGCCGCTGACGTTTTTCGCGAATCCGACGCAACGTCAGTCGCGGTCGCGGGCGTTGAGGCGGTCGATGGCGACGGCGAGGAGGATCACGCCGCCTTTGATCACCTGCTGCCAGAAGGGCGACACGTTGAGCAGGAACAGGCCGTTGTTCAGCACGCCGATGATCAGGCAGCCGAGCAGCGTCCCCAGCACCGAGCCGCGGCCGCCGGAAAGGGAGGTGCCGCCAATCACGACGGCGGCAATCGAATCGAGTTCGTAGCCGAGCCCCGCATTGGGCTGCGCGGAATCGAGCCGCGCCGTCACGATCAGCCCCGCCACGCCCGCCAGCGCGCCGGCCGCCACGTACACTGCGACTTTTACCCGGGCGACGTTCAGGCCCGTAAGCCGGGCGGCGCGTTCGTTGCCGCCCACAGCGTACACGTGCCGTCCGAATCGTGTGCGCCGCATGACGATCGCGAACACTGCCGTCAGCCCGAGCATGATCCAGACCGGCATCGGCACCCCGAGGAGCGCGCCCGTGCCGATGAAACCGAACCGCGAACCGAGTGAGGTGATCGGAAACCCGCCCGTCCATAGCATCGTCAGCCCGCGCGCAATGCTCAGCATCGCCAGCGTGGCCACGAAGGGCGGGAGCTGAAACCGCGTGATCGCGAAGCCGTTGAACCAGCCGCACGCCGCACCCGTGGCGAGCGCCGCGAGAATGGCGCCCGTGACCGTGAATTCGAGCCGGACGCCCAGCGCGCCGAGCGTGGCGCCGTTTTTCAGCAGCCCCGCGGCCACCGCGCCGGCGAGCGCGAGGATCGCGCCGACCGAAAGATCGATTCCGCCGCTCAGGATCACGAGTGTCATCCCGATCGACAGGCAGAGGTTCACGGAAATCTGCCGGAGAATGTTCCACGCGTTGTCGGCGGTGAGGAACTTGTCGGACAGCAGCGCGAGCGCGACGACCATCAGGCCGAGGGCGAAGAGCGACTGGAACCGGCGCAGGTTTCGCTGAAATGACAGGTGGTCCATGTCAGGCGGCGGCATGCTGGTCGGGAAGCGCGGCGGCGAGCACCGCCTCGGCGGTGGCCCCGGAGCGCGGGAGTTCGGCGGTCTGGCGACCCTCGCACAGCACGATGATTCGATCGGCGAGCGCGAGCACCTCGGGCAATTCGGACGACACGACGATCACGGCCATCCCGCTGCGGGCGAGTTCGTCGATGAACAGGTAGATCTCGCGTTTCGCGTTCACGTCGATGCCGCGCGTCGGCTCGTCCAGCAGCAGGAGCTTCGGCGCGGTCGCGAGCCACTTCGCGAGGATCACCTTCTGCTGGTTGCCACCGCTGAGGTTCACGATCGGTTGTGCGAGCGAGGGCGTCTTGACCCGAAAACGTTCGAGGTACGGACCGACATGCGTACGCTCCCGGGCCTCGCTGACAAACCCGGCGCGCAGCGTGCGGGCGAGACTCGCAAGGCTCGCATTCGCCGCGACGGCCATCGGCAGTACCAGTCCGTCGCGCTTGCGATCCTCCGGCGCGAGCGCGAGCCCGGCGGCAATCGCATCCGCGGGAGAGCGAAACGTCACGGCCCGGCCCTCGATTAAAATCCGGCCGCTCATCCGGTGCGGGTGGAGTCCGAACACCGTCTCGAGCAGTTCGGTGCGGCCGGCACCGATCAAGCCGAAGAGTCCCAGCACCTCGCCGCGACGGACTGAAAACGAGACCTGGTCGACGAGGAAGCGCCGCCCCACCCCTTCGCCCGGCAGGGTCAGTCCCTCGACCCGCAGCACCTCGTCGCCGGGCATGCACGCGGTCTTCTGATAGGTCTCGCGCGCTTCTCGACCGGCCATCAGCCGCACGATCGCGTCGCGGTTCAGTTGCGCGAATTCGGCTTCGCCCACGACCCGGCCGTCGCGCATCACGGTCACATCGTCGCAGATCCGGCCGAGCTCCTCGAATTTGTGGGTAATGTAGACGACGGCGACGCCCTGGCGCTTGAGGTCGGACACAACCGCAAAGAGCGTCTCCACCTCGTGCGCAGACAGCGACGACGTGGGCTCGTCGAGGATGAGGACGCGGGCGTTCTCCGACATCGCGCGAGCGATCTCGACGAGTTGCTGCTGGCCGACGCGCAGATCGGTGACCAGCGTCCCCGGGGCGACGCGCAGATCGAGCCGCCGCAGGAGCGCGGTCGTATCGGCGTGGAGACGCGGATAATCGATCAGGCCAAACCGCGTCCGTGGTTCGCGTCCGAGAAAGATGTTCTCCGCGACGGACAGGTGCGGAATCAGGTTCAGCTCCTGAAAGACGATGCCGATGCCGGCGCGTTGGGCCTCGCGCGGATTGGCGAAGTTCACCTCGCGTCCTTCGACGTGGATCGACCCGGCATCAGGCGGAAACACCCCCGCGAGGATGTTCATCAGCGTCGACTTGCCCGCACCATTCTCACCGAGCAGCGCGCGCAGCCGGCCGGGGCGGAGTTCCAGCGACACACCGTCGAGCGCGCGAACGCCTGGGAAGGTCTTCGTGATCCCGGCAGCCTGCAGAATGACGTCCGGCGCGCTCATCGGACCTCCGCCTGGACGGGCACGATCGTGAGCGCGGGCTCGCCGGGGTCCGCGGCGAAATCGGGCGCCTCGGCGCAACCGGTGAACGTCACGGTCGCGCCGACCTGCGCCTTTTGCCGGAGTGCGGGGAGAACCTGGTGCTCGACGAGCGCATTCAGCTCGGCTGAAAGGGCGTTGAACTCGGCGAGCCCGGGGAACGCGTTGAGGTCGAGTCCGCAGCCGTCGCGCACCGTGTTGCCGAAGACCGGGCCGATCCGCAGCGCGACGACGCCGGCGGGCTGCCCATCGAGGACAACCGTGAGCTGGCTGCGGTCGCGCGCGGTCACCCGGCCACGTCCGTGAACGATGAAGTCCGCGGCGCCCACCTCGGCCGCCCGGCCATAGCGGGTTTTCGCGAGATCGGGATTCTCGGCCAGCAGCGCGACGACGGCGTTGACGTCCGCTGCCTTGGCGACCGCGGCCGGAATCTGGTCGCGCCACACCTGTGCGGCCGCGGCTTTCGGGTCAAAAGCGCCGGGCCGCTTCAGATCCTTGCTGGCCCGCGAGGTGGCCGCGGGCGCGAGCCGCACGACGTGAAACGGCGGAAAGACCCACGCGCCCAGGATCAGCAGACCAGCGATGACCACCCACGCAACGGGCCGACGGGCGGACGTCTCACGGTTTGCGGCCATAGTCGCCGAAGTGCTTCACGTTTTGCTTCGTCACCAGCTCGACGCGGACGAGGACCCGCTGCTGAAATGTGCGCTCGCCGCGAATGTACCGGTCGGCGTACTCGGCCGCCGTCCGGGCGATCGTCTTGGGGAACTGCATCACGGTCGCGGAGATTTTTCCGGCGGCGACGGCATTGACGGCGTCGTCGGAGCCGTCGAACCCGAACACCTTCACCTTGCCGGCCTTGCCGGCGGCGAGCAGCGCCTGGTAGGCGCCCATCGCCATCGCGTCGTTGCAGCAGAAGACGGCGTCGATGTCGGGATTCCGCTGGAGCAGCGCGTCCATCACCTCGAGGGCCTTGCTGCGGTCGAAATCCGCGCTCTGCTGGGCGACCATCTTCAGGCCGGGAAACCGGTCGACCACGCTGTGAAAGCCCTTCGAGCGATTCCAGGTGTTGGTGTCGGCCAGGATGCCGAGCAGCTCGATGTATTTCCCCGTGTCGCCGACCTGGTCGACAAAATATTCGCCGAGGGCGACACAGCCGGAATAGTTGTCCGAAAGCACCTGGGCGACCGCGGCATCATTGGCCTCGATTTCGCGGTCCATGCAGAACACCGGGATCCCGGCGGCCTTCGCGCGGCGGACGTTCGCGATGGAGCCCTTGGCGTCGGTGCAGTTGAACAGCACGGCGGCGTAGTGGGAGGCGATGATGTTGTCGAAGTTCGCGGACTCCTTCGCGGGATCGTTCTGCGAATCGAAGATCGTCGCCTCGTAGCCGAGCGCACGGGCGCGATCGCGGGCGGTATCCGCGAGCACGACGAACCACGGGTTGTTGAGCGTGGAAACGACGACGGCGATCTGTCGTCCGGCGGGATGGTCATCGGCGGCGCGCACCGAAGACGTGAAGGCAGCCAGCAGGCAGATGCCCGCGAGGACGAGCGAACAACAACGGGGAGGTAACATGGAGAGCTGAAAAGATGAAACTGCCGACCGGAAAAGGCGGAAATCGGGAAACGTTCGAAAGAAGAAACGGAAGAAAGGCGGAAAACGAACGTGAACAGTAACGGCGGTAAGAAACGAAGGAGGCGCGACGGGGAGGGTAAGGACGGACGGGAAGGGGTGACAACGATGCGCCGACGGTGGACGAAGGTAGCACAGGACGATGCAGCGAATCTTCCGCTGTTTTCCGAAGTTCTGGGCGGATCGTAAGGTGAGGCCGAAGGAAAAGGAGAAACGCGGGAAAGTAGAAAGGAGAAACTCGAAACGCGGAAGGTGGAAGGGGAAGGCGAAGGAAACGCGGAAGGCAGGCGTCTGGGCGATCTGTCCGTTGCGTAGCGGCGAGCGAGAGCAAGCCGACGATCGAGGACTCGAATGATCGGCTCGCTCTCGCTCGCCGCTACATCAGCTCCAGGTGGAACGCGATGTCCTCATCGCATTGGTTAAATCAGCCCGATGGGGACATCGGGCTCCACTGGCGAAGTCACTGCCATTTGGAATTCTGCGCCTTAGTTTTCGGGTGCAAGCGGATGAAATTGCGGGAGACACCGGCCGAGGGGCGGCACTAGGATACTGTATTCTCGCGACGTGCGCGTTTATCACGTCTGGCATTCCCCTCCGCGCCCGACCGCACCCCACTCCATGCGTACCCTCCGCTCCCGGTTCATTCTCCTGCTTCTCCTCGGCGGATTCGCGGCGCCAGGAAATGCCGCACCGGCGACGGACGTGTCACGGCCGCGCGTCATCGTGTCGTCTGACATCGGCGGCACCGACTTCGATGATTTCCAGTCATTCGTGCACCTGCTGGTGTACGCCGACCGGATCGATCTCGAGGGCTTGATCGCGTCGCCCTACGGCACGACGCCGGATCGCAAGCGCTACATCCTCCAGATCATCGACCGTTACGCGATCGATTACCCAAAGCTGCGCACGTACTCGGACCACTACCCCACCCCCGATGCGCTCCGCGCGCTCACGAAGCAGGGCGGCATCGGGCCGGCCGACCATCGCGGCTTCGGGAGTCCGACCGAAGGGTCGAACTGGATCATCCAGTGCGCGCATCGCGACGACCCGCGACCGCTGTGGGTGCTGGTGTGGGGTGGAATCGACGATCTCGCGCAGGCGCTGCACGACGATCCGTCGATCGAGCCGAAACTGCGGGTCTACTTCATTGGCGGCCCCAACAAGAAGTGGTCGACCTCGGCCTACGATTACATCGCCCGCGAGCATCCGCACCTCTGGATCATCGAGAACAACTCGACGTATCGCGGCTGGTTCGCCGGCGGCGATCAAACCGGTGACCTCGGCAATGCCGCGTTCGTCGCGCAACACATCAAAGGTCGAGGTGCGCTCGGCGACTACTTCGTGACCATCGCGCCGCAGATCAAGATGGGGGACACGCCGTCACTGGCGTATTTCTTCGGGCGGACGCGTCCGCCCGAGGACCCGACGGGCGACTCGTGGGGCGGGCACTTCGTCCGGGCGTGGAATCGCCCGCGGGTGACGTTCGACCACCCGCCAACCAAGGCCGACCGCGTGCAGGCCTTCGCCATCATCGAGCTCGTCTATCCAAACGCCGGCATGGCCCCGGCCGGGCAGCTGGCAACGGCCGCCCTGGTCGTCGACCGGCAGGAGTTTCCCGGCTGGGCGGACGGACAGGGCACGTGGCACTTCCTGTTTTCACCGAAGGAAGCGAAGACGTGGTCGTATCGGATCGGGAGCAACGTGCCGGGGCTCGATGGACAAACGGGCGGGTTCACCTCGATAATGCCGAACCCCTCGCTCGCGAAACATCCCTCGAGCCGGTATCCCAACTGGTGGACGGACGACCCGGATCCGCGCTGGGAGGAGCACGGCCAGCCGGGGACCGGGACCGTCAGCCGCTGGCGCGAGGCGTTCCTGCGCGACTTCGCCGCGCGGATGGAGCGGTGCCGCACGCCGGCGAGCACCCAGCCGATCTCCAAATCATGACGATCACGCCCTGGCTGAGGCCATTCATCTTGCTCGCGTTTGCGATCGCGCTCCAGTCGGCCGCCGCCGACACGACCACCGCGCCACCGCGTTACCGGGTGATTGTCTCCACGGACATCGGCGGCAGCGATCCGGATGACTACCAGTCCATGGTTCACCTGCTCGTGTATGCGGACAGCCTGGACCTCGAGGGGCTGATTTCGACGCATCCGGGCGGCGGCAAGAAGGCGGAAATCCTGAAGGTGATCGATTGCTACGCCCACGACTACCCGAATCTCAGGACGTATTCGCAACACTATCCGACTCCCGACGCGCTGCGGGCGATTACGAAAGCGGGGGCTGCGACCCCGATCGGGCCTTCGGGATACGGCCATCCCACCGAGGGTTCCGACTGGATCATCCATTGTGCGCGACGCAACGACCCGCGGCCGCTCTATGTCCTCGTTTGGGGCGGCATCTACGACGTGGCCCAGGCGTTGCACGACGCGCCTGAAATCCGGCCGAAGCTACGCGTCTACTTCATCGGCGGCCCAAACAAGCAGGGCAGCGTGAGCGCTTACAATTACATCGAGGAGAACTTCCCCAAGCTTTGGATCATCGAGGACAACGACACGTATCGGGGGTGGTTCACCGGCGGAGACCAGAACGGCGAATGGGGAGACAAGGAATTTGTCACCCAGCACGTTGCCGGCCGAGGCGCGCTCGGCGATTTCTACGCGCCGCTGCACCGCGGGATTTTGAAAATGGGTGACACGCCATCGGTGGCGTGGCTCCTGCACGGCGTGCCGACCGACCCGACGCAGCCCGGCTGGGGCGGCCAGTTCGTGCGGACCTGGGACGGCCGAAAGACGGTCTTCGACCACCTGCCCGTGAGCGCGTCGGAACACGCCGAGGTTTTCGGCGTGATCGAAATCGCGCTGCCGCTGCCGGCGGGTTTCACCGCGCGCGACACCGCCGCACTGGTGCTCGACGGCCGGAGCCACATCCGCGGGGTAAACGAGGGGCACGTGCTGCGCTTTCGCTTCGCGACGCGAGACGTGAAGACGTTTTCCTATGTGATCGAGAGCACCTTTGCCGGACTCGCGGGCAAAACCGGTGAATTCAGCACCGTGCTGCCTCCGATCGAACGCACGAGCAAACCGTCGCTGGTGCATCCGAACTGGTGGAGCGACGATCCGAACCCGGAGCAGTTCGAGGGCGTGCACCCGGGTGCAAAGACCGTGAGCCGCTGGCGCCTGGATTTCCTGCGCGACTTCGCCGCGCGGATGGAGCGGTGCCGCACTCCGGCGAGCACGGGGGGCCACCGATGAACGGTGCGAAGAGCGATTGGCCTTCATGTGCCTGCGGCCTTTCGAACTCGTGCAGAGAATCGATGCTATCCCTATGTCATCAGGCGCGGATGGGACTCCGCGCCCTACCATGATCAAGTCGAAGTTTGATCTGACGCTCATGAAAACACGCCACGTTCTTGCCGCGTTGCTGCTGCTCGTTGCCGGATTCCCCGCCTGGTCGATCGCGCGTGAAAAGCCGCGCGTCTGCGTGCTGACCGACATCGAGAACGAGCCGGACGACACCATGTCGATGGTGCGGTTTCTGACCTTCTCGAATCAGTGGGACGTCGAGGGTCTGGTCGCGACAACGTCGATTCACCAGAAGAGCCACGTGGCGCCTGACAGCATCCGCAAGGTCGTCGCGGCCTACGGCCAGGTCTGGCAGAACCTGAACCGGAATGAGCCGGGCTTTCCCTCGCCGGAGTACCTGATGGCGCGAATCAGCGAAGGACTGCCGGTGTACGGAATGCAGGGCGTGGGGCCGGGCAAGGATTCACCCGGGTCCGAGCTAATCATCCGCGCCGTGGATCGCGACCCGCGGCCGCTCTGGGTGACTGTCTGGGGCGGACCCAGCGTGCTGGCGCAGGCGCTCTGGAAAGTGCGGGCGACGCGCTCGCCGGCGGAACTGGACACGTTCGTGTCGCGGTTGCGCGTGTACACGATTTCCGACCAGGACGACACGGGACCGTGGCTCCGGAAGACGTTCCCGAAGCTGTTCTATATCGTCAGCCCCGGGTTCAACGCGGGCGGCGCGTATCATCACGCGACCTGGAGCGGGATCAGCGGCGACGAGTTTCACGGGCGGTTCACCGGCGCGGATTTCAGCCTCGTGTCGAACGAATGGCTCGACCGCAACATCCGGAGCAAGGGCCCGCTGGGCGCGGTGTATCCGCGGTGGAAATTTCTGATGGAAGGCGACACCCCGTCGTTCCTCTACCTCGTCGACAACGGGCTCGGCGACCCCGAACACCCGGACTGGGGCAGTTGGGGCGGGCGGTATGAAGACTACACGCCGCGGACACAGAAATGGTTTGCCGAGCCGGAGACGCGCCCGATTTGGACCGATGCGGAGGACGAGGTGATGGGCGTCGACGGCAAGTGGCACACCGGCAACCACGAGACGATCTGGCGCTGGCGCTCCGCCTACCAGAACGAGTTCGCCGCGCGGATGGACTGGACGATCAAGCCCTACGCGGAGTGCAATCACCCGCCCGTGGCGAAGCTCGGCATGCCGAGCCGGCTGACGGCCAAACGCGGGCAGCGCGTGGACCTCAGCGCCGTGGGGTCATCGGATCCGGACGGCGACGCGCTGTCGTATCTGTGGTTTTATTACGACGAAGCCGGGACGTTCGCCACGAGCAGCGGCACGAGCGGGCAGCCGGTGGAGATCCGGGACGCCGACCAGCCGAAGGCCTGGTTCACCGTGCCGACATCGCGCGTGATGCGCGACGGCACGATGCATGTGATCCTGGCCGTGACCGACCACGGCATCCCGCGCCTGACGCGATACCAGCGCGTAATCGTGACCGTCGAGGGAAGGAACGATACGAGCGGATCCACCAGATAGCGCGGTCCGTGCGCCGGTCCGGCATCTTGTCTGGCGAACGGCAAAATAAAGGCGCGGAAGGGACTCCGCGCCCTACCTGTGGTGGGATCCGCCAGGGTCGGAGCGCTGTCGGGTTTTCCGGCGCCGGTGTCGGTTCCGCTTACATCCGGCTGCTCCGTAGTCTCCTCCCGGCCGCCGTAGTTACTCGTAACCGCGTTTGCCGAGATCGCTCGGTTCCCGCAACTAACGCGAAAGGCCATTCCCCTGCAGATCACGTCGGAACGGGAGTTGCTCACTCCCGGGCGTGTTCTGCGTTGAAGCATTTCGTCAACAGCTCGTCGGTGCCGGGAGGGCCATCCGTCCGCCCCCGGCCGGCGCGGCTCGCTTGGCGCGCGACGAACCGCAGAGCCTCCACGCCGGAGTCGAAATTGCCGATTACGAAGCGCTCGCGATGGACGATCCGCAGGCCGGCGGCGACGGTGATGATTCGTTGGCGGAAAACGTGATTCCATTTCGGATCGCAGCGAACCGGTGCTGACCCCACCGGGTTGGGCCGGCCTGGCGTGGATTTTGATCCCGCGTGGGCCCAGTGCCCTGCCCCACGAACCGCAGGTCTCGCATTTTTTCCGGCCGGGGCGGTGCTACTTGAGTCGTAGCCGTCGGTAGGGCGCCAGTCCCTTCCGCGCCTGATCGTACAATGCGTCGTGGGCGCCACGTCCCCAAGCAAGCGGCGAAGGGACTCGCCGCCCGCCCCGTCGGATTCCGATCAAGGTAGGGCGCGGAGCCTGCCCGCCGTAGCGCTCGCGCGAAGGAGTGTCCCTTCCGCGCCATGGCTCGATGTAGCAGGGCGGGGTCGCTGACCCCGCCCAGGCTGGGAGCGGAGTCCCAGCCCCTCCCGCCTGAGGTATCACGCCGGCAATCGGCTACCTCCTTGTTTCAACCGCTCCGGGAACCCGGCATCCGCGGAGCCAAGGCAGCCACCGCTTCGGTCGCTGCAGCGCCACGAAAATGAAGTGGCGGCCGGCCGGAGGCGTGTTTCCGTACTGAGCCACAAAGTTGTCCTGACGACGACGAGTCGCCCGTCATTCAGACGAAACGCCCACCACCATGACTCAAAACACGTCCAAACCCGTTTACCTCTTCCTGCTCCGCGACTCCGCCAACCTCCCGGACCCCAGCCCGGAGGAAATGCAGCAGGCGACACAAAAATGGATGGCCTGGATCGACCGGATGAAATCCCGCGGACAGTACCTCGGCGGCGACCGGCTCGAGG
>DASZYH010000116.1:0-7816 GCA_035545515.1 Opitutaceae bacterium | reverse complement strand
CGGACCTGACTCAGGCAGCGGGATGAACATGGACGCATCGCAGCGTAGCGACGTTGCAGGCTCAGGATCTAAGCCGCGCGCATCGCGTGGTACGCGCCCATGCGGGAGGGGAGCCCCCCTGGGGCAACCCCCGGTACTCGTGCGCAGCCTTCCGGAGATGGGTTTGAAAAGTTGCCTATTTGCAGATTCTGCGGGCATTCCTTTGCCCCGAGCGCAATGACTGCGTGCAAAGGCCGCATCCAAGGTGCGCGGCAAAAAAAAACGCGCGCAGAAGATCGAGAGGAACTTCAAACCTGGGTGTCGTCTCTCATAAGTTTGGTTGGCCCCTTCAGGACGGAGCAGCGGAAATCGGAATTGGCACTGGAATGCTGTATATTGCAGCAAACGAAGACTGCGTTCAACACCCTGAAGCGGATCGTTAAACAATATGAAAGAAGTTGTCTGTCGTTAAAGTTGTATCTCAGCGATGAGGAACTACGGAAAATTTGCTCGTCCACTAAAAAGGCCGACAAAGATAGGGCGAAGATGGCGGAAATTGTCCGTCAGATCCGTAATAGGCTACTCGAAATCCACCGACTCTTGAGAGAAAACAAGCTCGGAGACGCATGTGCTCCGATGGCTCGTCTCGGAGAGCTGATCAGTCAGTTGGAAGCAAAGAAAATAATCTCCGATAAGCGCCGTAAAATCGCCGCTGATAGTCGTAACGCGAAGGGATCAATTCTCGGGAAGATCGATGCTGCGAAGCTCCGGTACGACGCCGATGGAAACCGTAAGTGGAGGACGCAGCATCCCACTTTCGACATAGCAAGCGTAGACAAATTTGGCGACGTCGACCTGAAAGCCAAAAGTCCACATACCCTCGAAAACGTTCTGTCCATGTGGCGGAAGAGGAAGCCACGTATTCTCTCCGGATTTAAGCCGCAGCGAGCGGGCTAACCGTAGGTGGGAACGGTCGAGCGGCACCAGGCCTTGGCCCTCGCGATGGATTCTGTGGCGACGTGGCTTCCCGTATCGTGCGGGGTGTGATCGCAAAACATTCCCGAGGAATTCATCCCGGGAATGCCAGCAATTGTCGGACAACGGATGACGGCGCATTTCAGCGGCGAACCAAAAACGCCCCGTGAAATACAAAACCAAAACCGCCAGGGATTCTCAAGAACCCAAGGTCGATGCCCATCTCCTGCGCCAGTTGACGCGGCAAGGCCCGATCCAACCGCCCGAGGCATTCCCCATCCCCCAACACGGGCAAGGCCCATACTTCGGCCTTGGCCGTACCCGGGCCAACGCTGGAAATGTCTCCCACCTGCGCGACGTCTCGGCGTATTTGCTGGGCCGGCACCATTCAGAGCCCGAAAGAATGCGTTCCTCCCCTTGAACAACCCTTGAATTGAAATCTTATGCCTATCAAGCAACGACATATCGACTGGAGCCCCCTCCGCAAAGCATTCATCGAGCGGGCCAGCGCGCCGAAATACACCGATCTCGAATCAGAATTCGGAGTCGGCGCCGACGTGATAAGCCGCGCGGCGATCGAAGAAGGCTGGGGGATTCTACGCGCGAAGCACGTCGCCACGAAGGTCATGGAATCCGAAGCGGGTCAGTTGCTCCTACAAGCGGCCAAAGGAGAAAGTGTGGTGACGGAATCGATACGGAGAGCCGGACATTCCGTCTTAGAGAAGGTCCAGGCGATGATCGAGGAATCTCGCAGCGCAAAGACCATCAGAGCCCGGGTGGACTTGATGACCGCCGCATCCTTTGCGATCCTGAACGTCTCGAAGGCGCTCAACCAAGCCGGCTTGGTTGGCATGCCAAAGACGTTGCGCGAACGCCTCGCACAGAACGGCGATGAAGGCGGCGAGGCCTGGGCACGCGGTCTCATGCAGCAAATCAACCTCGCGGTGTCGCTGAACACGGAGACCGGCGCAGTCGACGTAACCACTTCACCCGACTGGGACAATTCCGGTAATCAAGCTTCCCATGCACAAGCATCGCCATCCAAGACGCCGGGCTAATTCCCGGTATACCCTCGATAAACCCATCTTGTGATCGAATATATCGTCAGGACGACTAAATAGAGAATCGCGGGAGGAATTAGGGTAACAATTATCAACCCCTTTTTGTCGGACAAGAAATCCCTATAGATCTCCGAATAGTGGCCTCTCCGAATATTTTCCTCATAGGTCTTAAGAATGGCCTTCTGATCTTCCTTTCGCTGATCGACCGATTCCCAATCAGCAGGTCCTGCTTTCTGAGCCAAATCGAACATTTCTCGCGCATATTTGTAGCGCGATCGACTTTCGATCATTGGCATGCCAACGACTAAGAAAACGACCCATACTACGCAGATAATAACAAAGGTTCGGTTCCATCCACGCTTGAGGTAGATTTTCATGATTTAGGTTCGCCGTTAAGGCATAGAAACGTGAAGGCGCGACTCGTGCAGTCGGAAAAGGCACTGCTAAGAAGTCTACGAGGAACGCGCGAAGCCGAGCCCTAGCCTGACGTCGTGACTTCAGTTGCGGCCTCTGAGAAATTAGCGGTTTCTGTCCGACCGTTTCTGAGCCGACGAAATTGAATCTATCCGTCTGCCTATGCAATGCCTCTCTCGTGGGCTAGCCCTGTAGCGCGAGCCCAAACCCGCGAACGTTCCGATGGTCGTTGCGTAAGTTGCGCGAGAAATCGACGGTCACGCTCTCCAGACCGAAACGCATTCGCGTTTCTATTCCTTGGTAGACGCATTACCCCTTGCGAGAAATCGCAACGAATTGCTGCCGTGGCCACGTCATCGGTGAACGTTGGTGAACGGCGCGCCCGACAGTGCGAATTTCGACTTACGAAATTTTTCTTGGCGAAAACACCGGCGGCTTGGCTGGCGCCTTGCGGTACCGCCACTGAAACGCGGGGCGCTCTCCGCCGCCCCCGCGGCCCCCGGCTCTGGGGTAAGTGGCGGTAAGAAAGCAATGGCGCGCGCTCGTTGGCGCGCGCCAGCCGTCGCCGTCGCGTGCCCGGTGGCGTCGTCCCCGGCTCGCCGTCACCGATAGGCTTCGCTGCGCTTTGCGATCCGGACGACGAGAACGACGAGACGATCGTCGTGAATTTCGTAGAGGATGCGATAGTCGCCGACGCGCACGCGCCAGACGACATCTTCGCCGGCCAGCTTCACGCACCCAGGTGGCCGAGGGCTGATCGCGAGCCCGTCAATCGTCGCACCGATCCGGCGCTTCAGTTTCCCGTCTCGACAGCTTTCCAGCCAATCTGCGGCGTTCGCCGACAGGCTGACGGTGTAGCGATTCACGCCAGCCCAATTCGCTTTTTAACCTCACTCCACGGCACCGTTGGCCGTGAATCTTTCCGGGCTTCAGCGACGGCCTTGCGGTCTGCGATCTCCTCGCGGCGTTCGATCGTGCCATCCACGTAGGCGAAAACTTTTCGACGCTCACGGGCCGGCAATTTTTTGAGTTGGCGGATGACCTGTGTCGCTGTCATGCGCTGAACATCATCGGTGCCGCTTGTGAGTCAACCCATCGGCGCATTGAAGAACATCGACGCACAACCGCGAACAATGGTGGCCTTGCTGTGCCGCTTGCTGTAACTCTGGCGGTTCGGCCAAATCGAAAACCAGTATCAGCTTAAAGTATAGCTAGTTACGCGGATGGTGGACCCTACTGGACTCGAACCAGTGACCTTTTCCATGTCAAGGAAACGCTCTAACCAACTGAGCTAAGGGTCCGAAATTTGGAGTCGGCGAGTAACGCCAGCGGAGACCGTCAGCGCAAGGAAAAATCTCGCAAGCAATCGCGCGGGAATTTGGCGGCGGCCGACACGCCTCACGCTTTGCGTGCTCGCTGGTTGCGCGTCAAACCAGCCACGTTCAACGGGTCCTCCGCTAGAACTTCAGGTGCTTTACGGTGAGACCCTGGTTGATGAGCTGCTTCAAGGAATCGATGCCGATGCGCAGGTGGTCGCGGACATAGCGTTCATTTACCTGGCGGTCGCTGTCGGCGGTTTTCACGCCTTCAGGCGTCATCGGCTGATCCGAAACCAGCAGCAACGCTCCGGTCGGGATCTCGTTGTAGAACCCGGTCATGAAGATGGTCGCGGTCTCCATGTCCACGCACATGGCGCGGATCTTCTTCAGGTACCGTTTGAATTCTTCGTCGTGCTCCCACACGCGACGGTTCGTCGTGTACACCGTCCCGGTCCAGTAATCGCGGGCGTGATCGCGGATCGTGGTCGAGATCGCCTTCTGCAGTGCGAAGGCCGGCAGGGCGGGTACCTCGGGCGGAAAATAGTCGTTGCTGGTGCCATCGCCCCGGATCGCGGCGATGGGGAGGATCAGATCGCCCATGGAGGCGCGGTGCTTCACCCCGCCGCATTTGCCGAGGAACAATACCGCTTTCGGATGGATGGCGCTGAGCAGATCCATGACCGTGGCGGCCGTCGCGCTGCCCATGCCAAAGTTGATGATCGTGATGTCGTCGGCCGTCGCGTTGGTCATGGGCTTCTCCCGTCCATGCACCGGCACGTGGTGCCATTTGGCGAACAGCTCGACGTAGTAGTCGAAATTCGTGAGCAGGATGTAGTCGCCGAACTTTTTCAGCGGCACGCCGGTGTACCGCGGCAGCCAGTTTTCGACGATTTCACGACGGGTCTTCATGGCGGATTCTTGGCGATCCCGTGCGCATATGACACGAACAAAATCAAAGCCATCGGTGCGGCGGCGGCGCGCCAATGACGCCGGACCGATTTGGAGCGGCTCCGCCGCGACCAAAGTCAAAGTGACGATCCGGTGATGGAGCGAGCGATGCTGGCCGCTCGGGTGACTTGAGCAGTCGAGGCGATGCGCGGTGAGAGCACCGCAGCGACTTCAAACTGCGCGGTGGGGGCACCCACATCACGGAGAGGGAGCTTTCGCCGGAGATCGCTTTTTGCCGCGAACGCCGCTCCACTTTCGGGCTCTCGGATGACCACGGGCACGAAATCGGTAATTGGGGCGATCGCCTGGCTCGCGTTTGTGTTCGCGGCGCGGACCTCGCCGTTGGGACCGGCGTGGACGGAGGTTTTGATCACGTTTGCCGCCCTGGTGCTCGTCCCGCTCGTGCTGGATCTCGTCTCCGAACACCGCGACACCGGCAAGCTCGGGCGGGCGACAGGGTGGGCGGTTCGCGCCCAGCTGCCGGCGGCGGCGATGCTGGCGCTGGCGTGCGGGTTGAAGCCCGGGCTGCTGGCCTTGCTGTGCGCAATTCCCTGGGCCGCCGTGCTCGCGCTCCTCGCGACCGTCGGACTCGGCCGCGTGCTGCGGGACGGCTGGTCGCGTCCGCTCGACCGGCTGGCGACTGATTTTGGGCTGATGTATGCACTCGTCGGCGCCATCTGGGTGCTGGCCGACCGCGGCGGGCTGAGGCCGCTCGGCTTTGACCCACAGGTCGTGGCGCTCACAGCCGCCCATTTTCATTTTGCCGGAATGCTGCTTCCGGTCTTCGCCGGCCTCGTGCTGCGACAGGCGCCCGATTCGCGTTTTGCCGCCCGGGCGGTCGTCGGCGTGGTGCTCGGAGTCCCGGCGGTGGCGGTCGGCATCACCGCGACGCAGCTTGGCTGGACGCCGGCGATCGAGGCCGCCGCCGGTTGCGGACTGGCGTTGAGCGGGATTGCCGTCGGCATCCTGCACGTGCGCTGTGCGATCGACGCCCATGACGTGACGATCGTACCGCGGGTCCTGATGGGAATCGCCGGCGTGTCGCTGTTTTTCGCGATGCTCCTGGCGGGATCCTACGCCGTGCGCGCGTTCCTCGTTCCGCTCCCCTGGCTGGGATTGCCGCAGATGCGCGCGATCCACGGCACGGTCAATGCGCTCGGGTTTGGGTTGTGCGGAACGCTGGGATGGTGGCGGTTTGCGCGGCGCGAGACGCCGCTCGCTGGAGCGGCGTAAATTGAGTCGTAGCCGCCGGTCCGGCCCGGCGTCCCAGCCGAGTCGCGGCTCTCCGAAGACGGTTCGACCTACCTCACGGATCTGTTCGTAAGTCGATCAGCCGCGAATCGATGATGCGCGATGAGGTCACCGCGCCTGCATCAAACCGCATGACGCGCACGTCAGGACGCCAGCGCGTTCTCGGTGTTCAGGTGGTCGGGCCCGGTGTACTTGACCGACTGTTCGTCCGCGTGATAGCTGGAGCGAACCAGCGCGCCGCTTTCGATCACGCCGATCCCCAGACTCAGGCCAAACTCCTTCCAACGCGTGAACTCCTCCGGCGTCGCCCAGCGTGCCACCGGCAGGTGCTGCGGCGTGGGTTGCAGATACTGACCGATGGTGAGGATGTCGGTCCGGTCCGCCGCGATGTCGCGCAGCGTCTGCTCGATCTCCGTCTCGGTCTCGCCCAAGCCGAGCATGATGCCGGTCTTGGTGACGAACCCGCGGCTCTTGGCGTGGCGAACCACGGACCGCGACCGATCGTACCGCGCCTGGACCCGCACGGGCTTCTGGAGCCGCTCGACGGTTTCGAGGTTGTGATTGAAAATGTCGGGCTTGGCATCGAGCACGACGTCGAGATGCGCGGTGTTGCCCTTGAAATCGGGGGTGAGCACCTCGATGGCGGTGTGGGGATTGCGATGCCGGATGGCGCGGATCGTCGCCGCCCAGACGCTCGCACCGCCGTCGGCCAGCTCGTCACGCGCGACGCTCGTGATGACGCAGTGACGAAGCGCCATCTTGGCCACGGCGTCGGCGACGCGTGCCGGTTCGCCGAGGTCGAGTTCGGTGGGGCGCCCCGTGGCGATCGCGCAGAAGTTGCAGGACCGCGTGCAGATGTTCCCCAGGATCATCACCGTGGCGGTGCCGCGCGACCAGCATTCGCCGAGATTCGGGCACTGCGCGCTTTGGCAGACGGTGTGGAGCTTGTTGTCGTCCACGAGCCTGCGCGTGGCAGAGTACCCGGGACCACTCGGAAGCTTCGCCCGGAGCCAGGAAGGTTTGCGCGTGGTTTCCATGAGAAAGTCGCCGAGGAATCCATACGAAAGCCGCGGAATCACAAGCGGGTTTTCCGGACCGGGCGGGCAGTAGAATCATCGGGCCGCCCGGAACGCGCGCTAATCCCGGTTCTTATGGCTGCCCGCGAGACGGGCTCGCGCGCCGATCGGCAACCGCCTCAGACGGGGCTGGTTGAAACGGTGTGGAGGAACTCGAGGCAGAGCGCCTGGAATTCGGCGGCGAGCACCTCCTTCACCTCCGCGATGTCCACCGAGCGACCCAGCTCGGCCTGCATCGAGGTGACCTCGCCCTCCAGGGGGCCGATGCCGCAGGGAATGATGCCCCGGAAGTGCGCCAGATCGACATTCACGTTGAGGGCAAAGCCGTGGTAGGTCACCCATCGTCGGACCGCCACGCCGATGGCGGCGATCTTCCGGCGTCCCAGCCAGATCCCGGTCTTTCCCTCGCGACGGGAGGCGGCGAGTCCGAGCGAGCCAAGGCTGTTGATCAGCACCTGCTCGAGGAAGCGAAGATAGGCGTGCAGGTCCTTGCGCGACGCGAGCGAGAGGATCGGATAGCCGACGACCTGTCCGGGACCGTGATAGGTGATATCGCCGCCGCGGTTGGTGTTGATGACCTCGATGCCCTCGCGCGCGAGACGATCCGGCGACCAAAGAAGGTGGGTGGCCGCACCGCCCCGGAGTCCGATCGTGAAGACCGGGTCGTGCTCGGTGAAGATCAGGGTGTCGCCCAATTCGCCGGCGATCCGTTGTGCCACGGCCTGATTCTGGCGGTCCCACGCCTCCCGGTACCGGGTTCGACCCCAATCGACGATGGCGGCGGCGGGGCGCG
>DASZYH010000115.1:0-4280 GCA_035545515.1 Opitutaceae bacterium | reverse complement strand
CCCCCCGCGCCCACATGAATCTTCTGCCCTCGTTCCGGGCTGGATGCCGCGGAGGTCGACTCGCACCATCGGCGTCATGCGTCCGCCCCGCCCGATCCTGGTCTTCCTGTCGCTGGTTGCCCTGCTCGCGTCCGTCGCCGTCCACGCCGCAGGCCGGCAGCTTTTCAACGTCGTCGACTACGGAGCCAAACCGGATGGCTCCGCTCCCGCCACCGCGGCGTTCGAGCGGGCCATCGCGGCCGCGCGCGCCGCCGGAGGTGGGACCATCTATGTCCCGCCGGGCCACTACTCGTCCGGCCCAATCGAGCTGTTCAGCAACATGACGCTCGACATCGACGCTGGCGCGACGATCGCGTTTCCCGTCGCCGCATTGCCCTTTGTGCGCACCCGCTACCTCGGCGTCGAAACGCTCGCGCCCAAGCCGCTGATCGGTGGCCACGACGCCGAAAACGTGACCGTCACGGGGCGCGGCATCGTCACAACCGGCGACTACGAGCATTGGCGCAAAGCGTATCCGGAGGCGTACGCGAACTACCTGGAGCTCCACCACGGCGTGGTCTCGACGGGCGGCGACGAATCCGCCAGCGCCAACGGGCCGAACTGGGACCACCTGCTCGACGCGCTCGAAAAACACCAGCCGGTGTCCGAGGCCGACTATCGCGCCGCCGCACCCGAGCTGCGTCCGTCGTTCATCTGCTTCCAGAACGCGAAGAACGTGCTCGTCGACGGCGTCCGGATCATCGGCGCGCCCATGTTCGTCGTGCACCTGCTCTACTGCGACAACGCCACCGTCAGGAATGTGATGGTGGAAACCTACCCCGGGCCGCACGCCAACGGCATCGTCGTCGACTCCAGCCGTTTTGTCCGGATTTCCGACTGCTACGTCGACACGGGCGATGACGGCATCGTGATCAAGGCGGGCAAGGACGCCGACGGCCTGCGGGTGAACCGGCCGAGCGAGCACGTCACGGTCACCAACTGCACCGTCCACCGCGCCCACGGCGCGGTGGTCATCGGCAGCGAAACGGCCGGGAGCATCCGTGATGTCACGGCCAGCAACATCACCGCCGTCGACACGGAGAACGGCATCCGGATCAAGAGCCGGCGCGGCCGGGGCGGCGTGGTCGAGGACGCGCGGTTCGACAATTTCACGATGGAAAACGTCGGCACCGGGATCGTGGTCACGAGTTACTACGTCATGGGCGGTGAGAGCGCGACGAAGCGCGAACCGGTTTCCGAACGCACGCCGGTGTTTCGCAACCTCGGCATCAGCCACGTCACGATTCACGGCGCGAAACGCGTGGCCAACATCGACGGGCTGCCGGAGATGCCGATCACCGGACTGCGGATCACGGATGTGGTTGGCTCCGGCCGCGCCGGACTCAGCGCCCGGGACACCGACGATCTCGAACTCCGGGCGATTCAGATCAATGCCGAGCGCGGCCCGGCGTTCACGATCGAGTCCGCGACGAACCTGCTGGTCGACGACGTGAGCAGCGCCAAGCCGGTCGCGGGCGAACCGGTGCTCCGGATCACCCGGACCCCCGGCGCCATCGTTCGCAACTGCCGGGCCTTTCCGGGAACGGGAACGTTCCTGTCCGTCGGTGCGAACGAACTGTCGTCGCTTCACGTGGTGGACAACGTCCTCGGCAACGCGAAAACCCCGACGGAGGAATCGCCACGGTAGGGCGACGAGCGTGCCCTCCGTGGCGCTTCGCCGGAGGAGGGTCCCTTCGCCGCCTCCCGCCAAACATCGGCTCGCTCTCGCTCGCCGCTACGCAGGAGTGAGCGCATTCCTTCGTATCCTTCGAAGCCTTCGCGAGACAACATGGTTTCTCGCGAAGCAGGCGAAGGGTTCGAAGGTGGAGAAAGGTCGAAGGGACTCCGCGCCCTACCATGACCGTACCTCGTTAACGTGGGGCGAAGCAAGGGCGCCCGGGGCCGATCGGTGCAGGCGGGGTGACCTCACCCCGCGGGTTGATGCGTGCGCCTCGCCTCGCGCGGTGAGGTCACCGCGCCTACAACAGACGATTCCGCTCGACGTCGGCCGCGAGCTTGCTCGCGCCAGGTTTGAAAAACAGGCACCCGCAAACCGTCAGCCTACGTCTCCCGGATCCGTGCGGTGAGTTCGAAGGACTTCAGGCGCGCGGCGTGGTCGTGGATCATCGACGTGACCATGAGTTCGTCGACCTGCGTGCGTTCGATGAAGGCGCGCACGCCCCGGGCCACCGTTTCCGGCGAGCCGACGACCGCCTCCCGGAAGGCGCGCTCGACGCCCGCCCGCTCGCCGGCCGACCAGCGTCCGTCCATCGAGTCGACCGGCGGGGGCAGCGGACCCGGTCGGCCGCGATGCAGGTTCAGGAACGACTGCTGGAGCGAAGTGAAGAGTTGGGTGGCTTCGGCGTCCGTGTCGGCCGCAATCACCTGGATCGCCGCCATCGCATAGGGCCGGGGCTGCCGGGGCGACGGACGGAACTGCGTGCGATAGCGCGTGAGGGCCTCGTGCAGGAGATCGGGGGCGAAGTGGGAGGCAAACGCGAAGGGCAGTCCGAGCGCAGCGGCGAGCTCGGCGCTGTAGGTGCTCGAGCCGAGCAGCCACACCGGCACGTCGAGCCCGGCGCCGGGCACCGCCTGCACGGTCTGGCCCGGTTCGACCGGGTTGAAGTACGCCTGCAGTTCGATGATGTCCTGCGGAAACGTGTCCACCGTGTCCCGGTGCCCGCGGCGCAGGGCGCGCGCCGTCACGGGATCCGTGCCGGGAGCCCGGCCGAGTCCGAGATCGATCCGTCCCGGGTGGAGTGCCGCGAGGGTGCCAAACTGCTCCGCGACGATCAGGGGCGTGTGGTTTGGCAGCATGATCCCGCCCGAACCCACCCGGATCGTCGACGTGCCGTCCGCCACGTAAGCGATGACCACCGCCGTCGCCGCGCTGGCGATACCGGGCATGTTGTGATGCTCGGCGACCCAGAACCGCCGGTAGCCGAGCCGCTCCGCGTGCCGGGCGAGTTCGCGGGAGCGGCGCAGGGCGTCGCCCGGCGTTCCGCCTTCGACGATCGGGGCGAGATCAAGAACGGAGAAGGGGATCATCGCGCGTGGTTCCCGCCGGCGTCAGGGCCGGGGATTTCCTCACCGGGTTTCGTGGGGTGCGAGCGGAAGGGCATGGTGGTGCGCGACGTGATGGTGGGAGACCAATACCCAGCCCCGCCGATTCAACAACTGCCTCGCTGACCCGAAGCCGGGTGGGCCCCATAAGACGGCTGCGAACCTCACCGCGGCCGCCCGGGGCGGGCCACGCCGGAACCGTTGCGTTTCAAGCGCTTGGGCATCAATGCGTACCGAATCGGCGTCCAATTTACAGACTCGCGTCAGTCAACACGTTGCGCCGGCGGGGCGGGCAGGTCCTGCCCGGGCTTTTGCCTCACAGTCCGCGCGAAATGCGCCGATAAAACGAAGATGGTTTATGACGCGGTTCAGACGCTCCGCCGCCTTGGCGCGCCTTGGCGGACGTTTGTCGTGTTCGCGTGCTTCGGCGTGCTGGCGTCCTTTGCCGCGCCGCCGACCGATTCGCGACCCGTCGTCGACACGTACAACGCCTTCTGGCTGATCGGTCAGAACCCCGCGGTGACCGAGTGCCACGTGAAGGCCCGGATGTACGTGCTGTGCCATTTCACGGAGTGGAACTCGCTGTGGGTGGAATGGGACAACGAGGTCCACTATCTCGACGGCACCGACTTTCCCGCGGGGATCAAGACCGGGCAGTGGATCGATGTCGACGGCGACGGACGGCCGGATAACCAGACGATTCGGTGGAAGCAGACGACGGTCACGCCGGTGCCGGACTTGCCGCCGCCGTCGCCAGTCGTGCTCGGCGACGACGCCCCGGTGTTTGAAAACGGCGGCGCCGCCTACGCGGAGCTGACCGGACTGATCGATGATCAGTCGGTCGTCGACACGCGGCACATCCAGTTGAACCTCGTTTTCGGCGGGACCAGTGCGACGGTGTATTTCGAGCTGGGGCACAACGAGCCGATTCCCGCGTTTACCGGCACGATGGCCCGAATTTTGGGGGTGCTGTCGGTGAAGCGCGACGCGAACGCCGCCGCCCCCAAGCTCGAGCTCTGGTGCTCGTCGATGGCGGCGGTGCGCCCGATCGGCACGATCACCGACGATCCCCGGTTCAACACCCCGGTCACGCCGATCGAGTCGATCGTGGCCGACCCGCGGGGCGGCCGCGTGCGTGTCCACGGCCGCGTTTACCGGCAGGAACCCGGACGCTCGAT
>DASZYH010000114.1:0-30464 GCA_035545515.1 Opitutaceae bacterium | reverse complement strand
CACCGCGCCGGCTCGGCCCCGCGCGGCGACGCCAAAATCACCGCCGGCCGCGCCACAGGAAATTGCGCTTGGGACGCGGGGCTTCCTCGGGGCGGCCGGTCGCCGCGGGCCTTGGCCCCGCCCCGCCCTCGCCCGTGCCGGGCTGACGCGCCGGCTGCCGACCGTGCGATTGCTCCGCGCGCGATGGCTGGCCTCCCCCGCGCGGATGCCGCCCCTGGCCGGCTTGGCCGTGGGGTCGCCCGTGGCTGCGGCCCGGCTGCGCCGGGGTCGGCCGCGGCGCTCCCGCCCGGTAATCGAATCCCTCGAGGCGGAGTTCCGGGATCCGCGCGCCGATGAAACGTTCGATGTCGCGCACGTCCTTCGCGTTTTCCGGTGTGACGAGGGTGAAGGCGTCGCCCACGGCCTGCGCCCGGCCGGTCCGGCCGATGCGATGGACGTAATCCTCCGGGTTCTCCGGCACATCGTAATTGATCACGTGGCTGACGCCCGCGACGTCGATCCCGCGGGCGGCGATGTCCGTCGCCACCATGATCTCGTATTTGCCGCTCTTGAACCCGGCGAGCGCCTCGATCCGCTGGTTCTGCGAACGGTTCGCGTGCAGCACGGCGACGCTGTGGTTCGCGGTCTTCAGCTTGCGGGCGATCTTGTCCGCGCCGTGCTTCGTCCGCGAAAACACCAGCACGCTGTCGAAATCGGTCCGGGCCAGCAGCGCGAGCAGCAGCTCGAACTTCTGGTCGTGCGCCACCGGGTACACCGCATGGTTGATCGACTGGTTGACCGAGCGATTGACGCCAATCTCGACGCGGGCCGGATTGCGCAGGGCGAACGAGGCGATCGCCGCGATCTCCGGCGGCACCGTCGCCGAAAAGAACAGGGTCTGCCGCTGTTTCGGACAGCGGCCGATGATGTCCCTCACCACCGGCAGGAAGCCCATGTCGAGCATCCGGTCCACTTCGTCGAGGACGAGGATCTGCACGTCGCGCAGCGTCATGGATCCCTCCTGCAGCAGGTCGACGAGGCGCCCGGGCGTGGCGACGACGATGTCGATCCCGCGTTTCAGCTCGGAACGCTGGTGCCCGTATCCCACGCCGCCGAATACGGCGAGCGGGCGGATCGAGGTGAACCGCGCGAAATCGCGGAAGGCCGTCTCGACCTGGGCGGCCAGCTCGCGCGTCGGCTCGAGCACGAGCACGCGCGGCGTGCCGCGGGTCGCGGGCGTCGATTCCAGGCGCGTCAGGATCGGCAGCGCAAACGCGGCGGTTTTCCCCGTCCCGGTCTGCGCGGATCCGATGAGATCGCCGCCGCCGAGCACGACGGGAATGGCACGAAGCTGGATCGGGGTCGGATCGGTGTAACCGGCCGCCTGGACGCCGCGAAGCACGGCGGGCGAGAGTTGAAGGGCTTTGAAGGGCATGTGATTTGGACTGCCGGAGATGACGCCCGCCAGCGGGGAAGCCGCGGGGCGCGCGAACGTGGGGCGCAGGCTCCACCGCGCCCACAGCGGACGAAAAGCATCGAGCTTCCCCGCCGTCAGGCGCCGGACAGGACGGACACCGTTTCATGACCGCAGCCGGAGCGCAAGCGCGGGTCGCACATGGCCCTGCCTTGCTCGCAGGTTGACGCGGGCGCGCAAACGCATCTGCTCGCGGGAATGGCGCTTACTCTCGTGGTTCTCGCCGCCGGCATGGGCTCGCGCTACGGCGGTTTGAAGCAAATCGACCCCGTTGGGCCGTCCGGCGAGACCGTGCTCGACTATGCGGTGTTCGACGCCGTCCGCGCCGGTTTCGAACGGGTTGTGTTCGTGATCCGACGTGATTTCGAGGGTGTGTTCCGCGAGCAGATCGGCGGCCGCTACGCCGGGCGCGTCGCCGTCGAGTACGTGTTCCAGTCGGTCGATGCCCTGCCCGTCGGTTTCGCCCCGGTCGGCGGCCGCGAAAAACCGTGGGGGACCGGGCATGCCGTCTGGTGCGCCCGCGACGCCGTGACGGACAATTTCGCCGTGATCAATGCGGACGATTTCTACGGGGCGGAGTCGTTCGCGCAGCTCGCCGGATTTCTCCGGCGGCCGCCCCGGCCGGGCCCGGCCGGTTTCGCCATGGTCGGTTTCCGCCTGGCGAACACGTTGTCGGAGCACGGCACCGTCTCGCGCGGGGTCTGCGACGTCGATGGCGGGGGCGCGCTCCGCGGCATCGTCGAGCAAACCGGCATCGCCCCGGCGGAGGTGGGAGCCGGCCGCCGGTATTCCGGCGCAGAAATCGTTTCGATGAACTGCTGGGGCTTCACGCCCGCGCTCTTCGCCGGACTCACCGCCCAGTTCCGCGCCTTCATGACCGGCGTCGCCGCCGCGCGCGACGGGGGCGAGACATCCGGGACGGCCGATCCGCTCAAGAGCGAGTTCTACCTGCCGGCTGCGGTATCCACGATGATTTCGCGCCGTGAGGCGGAGGTCGCGGTTCTCCCGACCACCGCCAGCTGGTTTGGCGTGACGTACCGCGAGGACAAACCGCGGGTCAGCGCCGCCATTGCCGGCCTCGTCCGCACCCGGGCATACCCGGAGCGCCTGTTCCCGTAAACGGGCCGCGTCCCGCGTCAAAAGGGTCGCGATCCGGTCCGGCTTCGGTTGTGCTCGCCTTCTCCGGCCGCGCCGGATCCGCCATGCTGCGATTCTCCCGCCCTGAAGCCGACCTCCTCGCCCCCGACGGCACCGCCGCCGACGCCGCGCTGGCGCGCACCACGCATTTGTGTATCGCCGCCCACCAGGACGACATCGAGATCATGGCCTACCACGGGATCGCGGAGTGCTACGACCGCACTGGCCGCCATTTCACCGGCGTGGTCGTGACCAATGGCGCCGGTTCGCCGCGCACCGGCCCCTACGGGAACATGAGCGACGCCGAAATGCAGGCCGTCCGGCGCGAGGAACAGCGGCGGGCCGCGGTCCTCGGCCGGTACAACCTTCAGATTCAGCTCGCCCATCCCAGCGCCGACGTGAAACGTCCCGATCACCCCGGCGTGGCGTCCGACCTCGCCGCGATCGTGTCCGCCTGCCGGCCCGAGGTCGTGTACCTGCACCAGCCGGCGGACAAGCATGACACCCACATCGCCGTGCTGCTGCGCAGCCTGACCGCCTTGCGCACGGTTCCGCCGGACCGGCGACCGCGACGCATCCTCGGCTGCGAGGTCTGGCGCGACCTCGACTGGCTGGCGGACAACCAGAAGGTGCCGCTCGACACGAGCGCGCATCCCGATCTCGCGATGGCGCTGCTGCGCGTGTTCGACTCCCAGATCGCCGGAGGGAAGCGGTACGACGTCGCGGCGGTCGGCCGCCGCGCCGCCAACGCCACGTTCAACACATCGCACGCGACCGACCGCATGGCCGGGATCACCTGGGCGATCGACCTCACGCCGCTCGTGCAAAACGAAACGCTCTCGCCGCTGGACTTTATGGCCAACCATGTGGAACGTTTTCGTTCCGACATCTCCGCGCGGCTGAGGCAAATGGGTGCCTGAGCACGCGGCGTCGGTCGCAAGCATGGCCATACTGATCCGCGCGGGGACAAAACGCAGGGGACCCATCGTCGAGCCGGGAGCCGGCACGTTGACGCTGAGTTACTTCAATCTGCTGCGCCTCTCCGCCGGCCAGACCGAGACGATCGACGCCCCGCAATGCGAGGTGCTCTGTGTCGTGCTCTCCGGCCGCGTGGACATCGCCGCCTGCGCCCGCGATTTCCGCAGCGTGGGCCGAAGGGCCGACCTTTGGGACGGCCCTGCGGACTCGGTTTATTGCGGGACATGCCCGCGGGTGACGGTCCGGGCGCTCCGCGACGCCGAGGTCGCGATCGCCGGGGGTCTTTGTGACCAGCCGTTTGCCCCGTTTCGCATCACCCCGGAGGAGGTCGAAGTCATCGAGGTCGGCTCGCGCGAGACCCATTCGCGGCGCCGGATCTTTTCCATCCTGGGGCAGAACGCCGCCGGCCGCGTCGGGCGCCTCCTGGCCGGCGAGGTGCTCGTCGACGAGGGCTGCTGGTTTGGGTATCCGCCGCACAAGCACGACGACGAGCAGCCGCCCGAGGAGACGGATTTCGAGGAGATCTACCATTACCGTTTCCGGCCGGAGTCGGGATTCTGCGCCCAGCTCTGCTACGACGGGGACGGCACCGCGCCGACGTCCGTGATGGCGCAGAACGGCGACACGTTCCTGATCGACCGCGGTTACCACCCGACGGCGATCTCGCCCGGCTACGCCGGCTACATCTTCCGCATCCTGGTGGGCCGGCAGCAGCGTTCCTTCATGCCGAAGTTCGAACCGCGGCATCGCGATCTCGTCGAGAAGATCCCCGGCGTCGCGGCGATGCGCGAACGCTTCCGCTGAATCGGCGGTCGCACGCCGGCGGCCGGACCGCATTCCGGTCGGTCCGCCCGCGGACACACGGCGGGGTTGCGTCATCCCCGGTCCACCGTAGTTTCGGCGGGCCGCGATGTTGAGCATACCTATCGAGCTGTTGATCCTTGCCCTGCTGGTGTTGGCGAACGGCGTGCTCGCCATGGCCGAAACGGCGGTCGTTTCCGCCCGGAAGTCGCGGCTGCGGAAGCTCGCCCGCGCCGGCAACCGGGGGGCCGCCAAGGCGCTTGCGCTCGGCGATGAACCCGCGCGGTTTCTCGAGCTGGTGGAATTCTGGCTCACGTTGAGCGGCATGATCGCCGGCGTGCTGGCGGGCGCCGAACTCGCCGGTGAGGTCGCGGCCTGGCTCGGCCACTGGCCCTCGCTCGCACCGCAGGCCGTCTGGCTTTCCCTCGTGATCGTCACGTTCGGCCTCACGTCGTTCATGCTGCTGTTTGGCGAACTCGTCCCCAAGCGGATCGCCGCCTCGCACCCGGAACGGGTCGCCAGCTGGCTCGCCGGTCTCGTGGCCGCCCTCGCCTGGATCATGGCGCCGCTCCTGAAGCTGTTCGAACTCGCCACCGACGGCATCACCAGGCTCCTGCGGATCAAGCCCCGGCCCCTGGCCGAGACCGTGGGCGACGACGAGGTGCGGGCGCTGATCGAACAGGGATTGCACGCGGGAGTGTTCGAGCGCGCGGAGCAGGAGATGGTCGAGGGCGTCCTCGCGCTCGACCAGCTCGCGGTCACCGCGATCATGACGCCGCGGCCGAAGATCGTCTTCCTCAACCTTGAGGATACCGAGGAGACCAACTGGCGGAAGATCGTCACGAGCGGGCATTCCTATTTCCCGGTGTACCAGGCGAACCGTGACCAGGTGGTCGGGCTCGTCGCCGTCAAGGCCCTGTGGGCGCATGCCGCGATCGGCCTTCCCACCACGCTCAAGAACCTCCTGCTCCCGCCGCTCTTCGTGCCCGAAAACCAGAAGGTGCTGCGACTGCTCGAACAGTTCCGCACCTCCGGGCGTCACATCGCGATCGTCACGGATGAATTCGGCGCCGTGCAGGGGCTGGTGACCCTCATCGATGTGATGGAGGCGATTGTCGGCGAGATTCCCGAGCGCGGCCAGGCCGCCCGGCCGGAGGCCAAGCGTCGGGACGACGGCTCGTGGTTGATCGACGCCACCATGTCGATCTCGGAGCTCAAATCGTTGCTCGCCGTCGACCAGGCGCTGCCCCACGAGGCAAGCGCCGCCTTCCAGACGCTGGGTGGTTTCGTCGTCACCGAGTTTGGCCGGATCCCCGCGGCCGGCGACCGGTTCACGTGGGGCCGCTGGCGGTTCGAGGTGGTCGACATGGACCGCCGCCGCGTCGACAAGGTGCTCGTTTCGCCGGTCGAGACGCCGCCCCCGTCCGCCGCCGACGAAACCCGCGCCTGAGACGACCCGCCGCAAACGTCCCAACCCGGTGTCCCCGCGCGCCGTTGGCGCGGGCGGCGCGAAAACCTTGCCATTGCCTCCGGCCGTGATGACGTACCGCCGCATGCCGGACCCATGCAAGACGCCTTCACCCGACAACCCACCCGCATCCGGGGTCGCGCGCTCCCGTCCGCAGCCGAACGAACCGCTCTTCAAGACGATCACGAGCGACGACTGGAAGCGCTCGCTCGCCTCGGCGCGGCAGCAGTCGAATGCGGTCTCCGCGCAGATTCGGACCGCGATCTCGTCCTCCTCGCGGAAGACGAAGTAAGCCTGCTCGAAGCCGCCGGAGGGCCCTGGAGCGCCCTCGGCGATGCCATCCGCGGGTGGCGCCGGCTCCTGCCCCTGCACCCCCTCGAGTTGTTCGGTTTCGCCGCGGCCGCCGAGAGCCCGCTCGAGGAGCCCAACGCGGTCCTCCGCCGGATCGGCGGCGGCGTCGAAGCCTGGGCCTTCGCGGCGGAAGCCGACGGCTCCGTCTACAAGTTCTACCTGCCGCGGGAGGAAAAACGGATCGGCAGCGCGTTCGAATTCCGTCGCGGCGACGAATCGCTGCTGCACGCCGAGGCCGGCCTGGGAGACTATCGCGCCCTGCTCGAGAAACTGCTCCTCATCGACGCCCTGGGCGGAATGGCGACCGAAGTCGTCGCCGTCACCCCCGAGGGCATCGTGGTCGCCAAGCAGTCCCTCGGCGAGCCGCTGCCCCAGGGCGACGATGTCTCCGCGCTGCTCCCCGCCGGATTGCTCGAGATTCCGTCCCGTTTCCTGCGCGCCAACCGCGACCATCCGCGGCTGTTCTTCCATCGCGACCGCGCGTGGCTCGTCGCCGATTTGCACGCCCGCAATTTCGTCCGCGCCGTCGATGGCGGCCTCCGCGTCATCGATCTCGTCGCCGCGCCCTGGCCGACCGGACACGCGGCGCACGATCCGCTCCTGCACGAATGGCTCGCGCGCGTCCGCTCCGACCCGACCGCGTCCGCGCTGCCTTCCGCGCCCGACGACGAACTTTGAGCCTGGCGGAGTTCGGATGGCGGAATTTATCCGCGGACCGAGTGCGGCGTCACACGGTGGCGGCAAACGGCAGCCGCCACGTCGTGCATCGCCGCTTCAGATCACCAATCCGCACTCCGCCATCCCCATTCCGCAATTCACTCAGCCCTTTTGCTCGTCGAGAACCTTCAGGATCGTGTCGGCCTGCTTGTCGGTCGTGCCCTTGTAGTCGGTGTACACGATCTTTCCGTCCTTGATGAGATAGGCCGAACGATGCGCCAGCTTCGTCGTGGCATAATTGGGGACGCCGAAGGCCTTCGATGCGCTTTCGTCCGGGTCCGCGACCAGCGTGAACGGCAGGTGATACTTGGCCTTGAAGGCCTTCTGGGCCTCGATCGTGTCGTGGCTGATTCCGACCACGGCGACGCCGCGCTTCGTCAGCGCCTCGTAGCCGTCGCGCAGCGAGCACCCCTGTTTGGTGCATCCGGGAGTGTCGGCCTTCGGGTAAAAATACACCAGGGTGTAGGGCTGTTGCTTGTACACGTCACCCAGGTTGAGCTGGGTGCCGGCATCGGTCGTGACGGTGATCGCCGGGGCGGTGTCCCCGACCTTCAGGGGATCCGCTTTGGCCGTGGCGAAAAGCAGGGTGAACAAGGACATGAGGGCGAATGCGGGGTGGACTTTCATGGCGGAGGCACCATGCGCGCCGTCCCCCACTTCGCAACTCGTCGATTGTAACAGCCCGGCCCCCCGTCCGAGGTCAATCAAGCCCGGTGACGGCGACATCGTTGTCATGCTCGATGCTGAAGCGGACGGGCAGCTCGCGCTTTTCTCCGGGCTGGAGCGCGACCGTCCACCGCAGCGTCCCGTCGACCTCGGGTTTCAGCACGCCCGCGTCGGGAGCCAGGACCTTGACGCGGATCTTCTCGTCGCGCGAAACCGGGACCTGATCGAGGATCACGACTTTCTCCGCCGTCCGCTTGTGGTTTTGCACGGTGATGACCGCGTCGTACGTGATCCGCTGTCCCTTCGTCATGATTCCGGTCTCCTCCGTGAACCGGCGGTTGAGTTTTCGCGCAACGGCAATCCCGTCGTCCACGCCCAGCGCGAGGTCGAATTTTTCCCCGGGCATGACGGTCGGCAGCGAACCGGCCGAGAGGAAGGTCCCGTCGAGGAACACGTTCATCGCGCCGGCGAGGAGGGGAAAATCCGATGGGTTCGTGACCTTCGCGGTGAGGAAGGCGGCGGCCAGCTGCTTCGGCACCGCGAGGTACTCCGGTGCCGCGTCGAGGCCGACGGAGGTGATCGGGATTTTCTCCGGAGCGTTGTCGCTCGCCACCGTTGCCGCCGTCGGCACGCGAAACGAGGCGCTGGTGGCCTGCGACTCGAGTCGGGCCACGGCAACCGCCAGTGGCTGGTCGGTCTGGGCCACGAGCGCGAGACCGCCGGACGAAGTGACGAAGTTGCCCCAGCCTTTCGGAGCGCGCGCCGCAAAGGCCAGCCCGCGCTTCCGCTCCTCCTCGAGTTTTCCGTCCTTCCAGTCCGAAACCTGGGGATGCGGCACGTCGAGGGTCCAGGGTAGGAGCGGCGGCGGCTGGCCGCCGAGCGAGGGCCGCGCCGTCGAGAGCGTCAGCGTCACGTTGCGCCAGTCCTCGCCGGTGTTCTGCCGGACGAGGCCGAAATACCCGAGCGCGACGCTGCGACGGTCGGCGTCCACCCGCACATCGTACGCCGGCGTCCAACTGGCGCCCGGAACGGCGTAGGTCAGCGCCAGTTCGAGATCGCCGGCGGATTTCGCATCGAGCCGCACGGTCACCGTCTTGAAGCCGCGCCCGCCGGTCGGGTGCAGCTCCGCGATCTGCCGCTCGAGCGCGGCCAGCTTGCCCGCGAGCGCCGCCCGGTCCTGATCCAGCGACTGCGCCTGTTCCGCAAACTTCGTCCGCTGCTCCGCCAGGAACGTGAGCAGCTTGGCCGATTCGTCGATCGTCAGCCTCGGCGCGCCATCCCTCGTCGGCGTCGCCGTCGCCGCCGCCTCGATCCGGTCCAGCGTTGCCTGCTGCGATTTCAGCACCGCGGCACGGTCGTCGAGCGCCCGCTGTTGCTGTCGCAAATCCCGCTGCTCGTCCTCCAGCGGTTTGAGCCGGGGATTCGGCGTGTAATCGACGTACACGGGCCGCGTGGTTGCATCCAGGATCGTCGCATCGGCGGTCCCGTGCCCGGCCACCTGGACCGAGGCGTCGACGAGCGTCGCCGGCAGGCGGTCGAATGTCAGGGAGGCGCCGCCGGGCGAGCCGAGCGCGACGGTCGCCGCACGGGTGACCACCGCCCGGTCGGCATAGACGGTCACCGTCGTGATTTTCGAATCGGCCCGGAGGCTGGCGCCGCGCGCGAATCCGGCGACGAGGCCCAGGAGGCACGCGCCCATCCAGGCCGGCGCGGGAGAGAGCAGGGTTTTCATGGCTTCCCTACTGACGCACCGACCCCGGGATTCTTAGGCGGCTCGCCTCGCGGGCGGTCGCCGGCGCGATGCCTCAGGTGGATCGGGTGGCCTCGGCGCCCTACCGGCAGCTACAACTCAAGTTCAACTGCGCTACACCCCTGCCGTCACGGCGGGGACCCGGCTCGCGCGGACCGACATCGCCGCCCGCGTGGTCACGGCGGCCAGCACGATGACACCGCCGGCCAGCGCGAAGACCGTCGGTTTCTCGTGTTTCACCAGGAGCACCCAGACGGGATTGAGGATCGGCTCGATCACGGGAATCAGCACGGCCTCGAGCGCCGTCACGTGCTTGATCGCCCGCGCATAAAGCCAGTACGAGACGCCGAGCTGCACCACGCCGAGAACTCCCAGCGCCAGCCACCCTCCGCCGGAGAGACCGGGTGCGTGAAAGATCCACCACGCACCCGCCGCGAACGCGATGAAGTTGCCGAGAATGATCGATTCGGTCGCCGAGGTGTCCTTCTGCCTCCGCAGCGCCATCGTCATGCCCGCAAAGCAGACCCCGCTGATCACCGCGATGACGTTGCCGACGACGTGCGCGAGTTCGAGCGAGTCGGCGAAAAACAATCCCATGCCGCACAGCACCACCGCGATCGTGATCCAGTCGGCGCGCGTCGCCCGCTCGCCGAGGAACCAGGCGCCAAACAGCGCGACCCACACGGGCGCGGTGTATTGGAGCAGGATCGCGTTCGCCGCCGTCGTGAGCTTCGTGGCGGTGCAGAACGTGACGGTGCACGCGGCGTAGCCGATGGCGCCAAGCACCTGGTCGCGCGAGAAGTGGAAGCGGAGCCCGCGGTTCGTCAGCAGCAGGAACACCCCGGCGATCAAGCCGCGTCCGCCCGCCACCGCCAGGGGCGGCCATTCCACCTCCTTGATCAACAGGCCGCCGAGGCTCCAGCACAGAGCCGCGACCACCAGCAGCAGGACCGAGCGCGTATGAGCGGCATTCACGACAGGAAGCGTCCAGTGGTGCCGCAACGGCAACGCGTCGCAACGCGAAAGGCGCGGATGCCCGGCCCGTGCCACTGGGCCGTTGGCAGGCGCGCGAGGACGTGCTAGGCCGCTTCCATTGTTCCGCTTTTCCCGGATCGCCCCCACGCTCCGTCCGCCCTTGAAACGCCTCACCTGGATCATCGCCGGCACCCTCGTCGTCGCGGTCGTTGCGGCCGGCGTCTGGCATCAGCGTGCCCATCGGCGACTCACGCGGCTCGTCGCGCGTCCGAGCACGCTGCCGATCCTTGACGGTGGGCCGGCCGTGCGTCGCGGCGCCACCTCCCGGCTGTCAGCGGCCGAGAAGTCCGCGCGCGTGGACAAGATCCGGCACGACTACGACGAGATCCGCACTCGCGCGGCCGCCGACTACCTCGCGGCCGGCACGGCGTTCCCGGGCGGCCTGAGCGCGTTTCTTCGTCAGCTCGCGCTGCTCGAACGGGAGCGCCGGAAGGACCTGCTCACCGTCCTCACGCCCGCGGAGCTCGAGGCCCTCGAACTTCGGGAGTCGCACGCGGGCGCAGTCGTCCAGCGCCTCCTCGGGTCCACGACAGCTTCGGAAGCGCAGCGTCGGGCGGTGTTCCGGCTCCAGCAGGAATTCGACGACCAGTTCGGGCTGACGTTCGATCTCACCCCGGCCTTCCTGCTGGTTCGGGAGCGCCAACGCCAGGCGATGCAGGAACAGATCCACGCGATCCTGGGCGACGCGCTTTTCGCCTCCTGGCTGGTCGATGAGGGACCCGCCTATGCGTCGTTCACGGCGTTCGCCTCCGCCCACGGTCTCGCGGCGACGGTTCCCCTGGCGCTCTGGCGGCTGCGAAATCAATACGTGATCGATCGGCTCGCGATCAGCGCGCTGCCGGGACTTGGCCCGGAACAGGTCCGGGCCCAGCAGTCGGCCCTGGCCCGTCGCGCCGAAATCGACGCCCGGGCGTTGCTCGGCTCCGCCGCGATCGATCCGTCGGTCGACCAGGTTCTTTCCTGGATTCCGCGGGACTGATTACGCCGACGGCTGTTTCAGCGAGGGTTCGTGCCGCAGCAGCGTTGCCTGCCACGGCAGCAGGATCTCGCCGATTTTCTTCGGCGCGCGGGCGATCTGCGCGAGCTGGGACCGGTTCGCGATCAACGTCGGGTCGATCTCCAGCTTCCTCGCCAGGCGATCACGGTCGGCGCGAATCCGTTCCTGCAACGCGATCTCCGTCTGGCTGAGGGAGACGTGGCTGGGATCGCGCCCGGGGCGTCGCGGCAGCGTCTTCGGGTCCCGCGCCAGCCCGGCGCGGACCGCCGCCGCGAGCGAGGGAAAGATCCGGTCGTGCCGTTTCCCGAGATGCACCGAGCCGAGAATCGTCGCCTCGGTTTCACCCGCTTCGGCGGCCTCGGCGAATTTCAGCAGGATGGCGTTGCCGCAAACCTTGAACGGCGGAGTGTCGAGCCGCTGCGCCTGCGCCTCGCGCCAGTGCCAGACCGCATGCAACACGCTCAGCCCGGCGCCGCGCAGCCGTTCACTCCGGCCGATGCGCCAGTCGTTTTCGGTCGGAGGCGCAAACCCCTCGCTCCCCGCCTCGATCTGGGCGCGACACTGCTGCTCCAGCCACTCCAGACGGCCCAGCCGTTTCAGCTCCCGCGTGAGGATGTCCCGCAGCGCCGGCAGGTGCCACACGTCCAACGACGCGTACGTGAGCAACTTTGGAGTAATCGGCCGCTTGGACCAGTTCGCCTTCTGGCCATCCTTGTCGAGCTGCACCCCAAAGTGCTGGTCCAGCAGGGAGGCCAGTCCGATTCGCTGCAGCCCGAGCAGTTGGGCGGCGAGCATCGTGTCGAAGAGGCTGTGCGGACGGAAACGACACAGATCGTGCAGCAGCCGGAGGTCGAAATCGCTGCCGTGCATGATCAGGTGCTTCTTCGCCAGCACCTTCCACAAGGGATCCAGCTTCAGGCCGGGTGCGAGCACATCGACCAGGAATACCTCGTCCTCGACCAGGAACTGCAGCAGGCAGACCCGGGTGCGATAGTGGTACATGTTGTCCGCCTCGGTATCGAGGGCCACCTCGTCAACCCGTTCCAGCGCATGAAGCAAGGGCGTCAGGGAGCCTGGCTGATCGAGGAGTTGATAGGCCGGTGGACGGGTACTCACTTTCACGCCCAGCAAACGGCGGAGTTGCGAAGGAAGAAAGCGCGAAATCATGCAGTGCGGCGATCGTTCTCCCATGCGGACAGGAAAGCATCAACCAACAAAGGAAGTTGGTCGCTGTAGCCTCCTTCGAGGATCGCCGCCGCCGGTCGGCCCGACTCGCGGACCCAGCGGCCGAGGGTGGAGAAGTCCTCCACCTCGAGGGACATCTCCGTGATCGGGTCCCGCACGAACGCGTCGAATCCCGCCGAAATGAGGATCAGGTCGGGATCGAAGCTCTCCACGGCGTCGAGGGAGGCCCGCAGCGCGTCGAGATGCGCCGGTCGCGGGGTGTGCGGCGCCACCGGCCAGTTCCGGATGTTCGGTCCGTGATCCTGCGTGCCCGTCCCGGGGTATCCGGGGTATTGATGCACCGAAGCGAAGAACAGGGTGTCGCGCGCCTCCTGGGCGTGAACGATGAACTCGGTGCCGTTGCCGTGATGCGCATCGAAGTCCCAGATCGCCACCCGTCGCACGCCGTCATGGCGGACGGCGTTGAGCGCGGCCACCGCGATGCTGTTGAGATAGCAGAAGCCCATGGCCTCGCCGGCGGTCGCGTGGTGTCCAGGCGGACGCATGAGCGAGAAAACGGGCGTCTTCTCCCGAAGCGCGTGCTTCGCCGCCTCGAGCGCGGCGCCCACCGCCCGCCGGGCGTGGTCGGGGATGCCGTCCAGATAGGGCGTGTCGCCGTCGAAATCCTTCGCCTGCTGCAGACGGGCGAGGAGCGCCGGCGTGTGCGCGAGCAGGAGCGTGGCGTCCGTCACCTCCCGGTCGGGCACGCGCCAGGTCCAGTCCGGATGCGTCACGCGCAGATGCGCCGCCGTCTTCGTGACGCGGGCCGGCTGTTCCGGGCGCATCGAAGAGCCGTAATCGGCGCACTGGGGGTCGTGCAGGATGAGCATGTCGAACCGATGGCAAGGAAACGAGAATTGGGGAAAAACCAAGCCTCGGACGCAACGGGTTGCGCTGCGACTGCCGGTTGGTCGGCCCACTGACCGTCCGCGCCGCCCGGCGTGCCCGGTCTTTTTTCTGGCGCTTGGTCGGCGGCGTGGTCCCTTGTCGGGTGGCCATGAAAGTCGTCGTGCTTTGTTCCGGCGGAATGGATTCCGTGACCGCGCTCCATTGGGCGCACCGCGGGCACGAGGTCGTTGCCGCGTTGAGTTTCGACTACGGCAGCAAGCACAACCACCGCGAAATCCCCTTCGCCGCGGAGCACGCCCGCCAGTTGGGGCTCCGCCACGAGGTGATCGAGCTCGGCTTCGTCGACCGGCTCTTCACCTCCGATCTCCTGCGGAGCGGCGGGGATGTTCCGGACGGCCACTACGCCGCCGAGAACATGAAGCAGACCGTCGTGCCGTTCCGGAACGCCATCATGCTCTCGATCGCCTGCGGGTTCGCGGAAAGCGTCGGCGCCGCGGCCCTCGTCATCGCCGCCCATACCGGCGATCACACGATCTATCCCGATTGTCGCGAGTCGTTCATGCGCGCCATGGCCGAGGCGATGCAGACCGGCACCTACGCCGGGATTCAGCTCCTGCGGCCGTTTATCGCGCACACCAAGGCGCAAATCGCCGCCGAGGGAGCGCGGCTCGGCGTGGACTTCTCGCACACCTGGTCCTGCTACAAGGGAGGCGCGGTGCACTGCGGCACCTGCGGCACGTGCGTGGAGCGGCGCGAGGCGTTTCGCGATGCGGGACTTGCCGATCCGACCGCGTACGCCGCCACCCCGCCGCTTCCGCGCCCGTAGCCCGGCCGCGCTGCCGGGACCAGCCGCTCCCCATGGCGAAAACTTGAGCTTCCGGGGTTTTCGCGCGATTAGCCGTCGTCCAGATGTTGATTTCCGAGATCTTCCACTCCCTCCAGGGCGAAGGCGAATTGACCGGCGTGCCGTCGGTCTTCGTCCGTACCAGCGGCTGCAACCTGCGCTGCACCTGGTGCGACACGCCGTACGCCTCGTGGCATCCCGAGGGAAACAACCGCACGGTCGCGCAGATTGTGGCACTCGTCGAACGCCACGCGACGACCCGGCATGTCGTGCTCACCGGCGGAGAACCGATGATTGCGAAGGGGATTCACGAGCTGGCCACCGCCGTGCAGGCGACCGGCCGGCACATCACGATCGAGACCGCCGCCACGGTCGCCCCGTCGGGAATCGCCTGCGACCTCGCGTCGCTTTCACCCAAGCTGCTCAATTCCGCCCCCGACGCCGCGGAACACGCGGCCTGGCGGCGCAAGCATGAGGCCACGCGCTGGCAACCCGACGTCGTGCGCGCCTGGATCGACGCGTATCCCTACCAGTTCAAGTTCGTCGTCGCCCGCCCCGAGGACGTCGACGAGCTCGAGCACATGCTGGCGGCCTTGCGTCGGGAAATCCCGCGACACAAGGTCCTGCTCATGCCTGAAGGCACGACCATCGACCGGATTCGCGCGCGGGCCGGCTGGCTCGCCGAGCTTTGCAAGGCGCGTGGCTACCGGTACGCGCACCGGTTGCACATCGAGCTTTACGGCAACAAGCGCGGCACGTGAACACGACGCTGGCCCCGTCCGTCCCGCGGTCGCGGCCACGGCCGCTGTCGGAGCAGCTGCGTGACCTGCGCACGACCTTTTCCGACCATCCGGCAACCCTCCAGGAAATCATCGTCGCCCTCGAAGGGCGGGCCTTCGCGCTGCTGATGATTCTGTTTGCGCTGCCGTTCGCCGCGCCCATTTCGCTGCCGGGATCCTCGACGCCGCTGGGGCTCATCATCGCGGTGATCGCGGTTCAGCTCGCCTTCGGCCGGCTGCCGTGGCTGCCGCGGCGGGTGCGCCAGTGGCGGGTGCCCCCGGGATTCTTCGCCCGCGTCGTGCCGATGACGCAGCGGATCGTGCGCGCGCTCGAACGCGTGCTGCACCCGCGCTGGCCGAAGCTCACGGATTCAGCTTTGCTCCGCGGCGCCCACCTGCTGACCCTCTGCGCCGCCGCGCTGCTCCTCGCGCTGCCGATCCCGTTTCCCTTCAGCAACACGTTTCCCGCCTGGGCGATTCTCCTTCTCGGGTGCGGCCTGCTCGAGCGTGATGGCGTCTTCATCGCCACCGGTTATCTCGCGTTCGCCGCCAGCCTCGTGTTTGTCACGCTCCTGGGCGGCGCGATTTCCGAGGCGCTCGCCCACACGTGGCACTGGCTGGTGGGGTAGAATCCCGCGAAAGGTAGGGCGGGCGTCGCCTGACCCCGCCTCCATGCGTTTCCGATCGGACGGCGGATCGACGAGGTCAGGCGACCCCGCCCCACATCAAACCGTGTGGTCCCTCCGGTCTTCCGGTCCTCCGGCCCTCCGGCCTTCCGGTCCTCGATTGTCAGACGGGCGCCCAGGCGCCCACGGCCACGACCTCTTCTTCCTCGACAACCTCGTCCGGCAGTTCGTTTAGCGGCGCAAACCGTTCGGATGAAAATCCGAGCTCCTGTTCGCCCTGGTGAAAGGGATCCGGCGGGTTCTTCAGCTCCTCGAGCAGGAGGCCGACCGTCGCGCTGTCACCGGCCTTCACGATCTTTTCGCGGCCGAGAAACACCTCGCGCACCGTGTAAATGTTGTCCTTCACCGGCAGCTGCTTGTACAGCGCACGGATCGTCGGACTGAAGGTGTCATTGATGCAGATGACTTTCTGGCCTTTGACCATGGAGAGGGAAAAAATAGGAAATCGGAACGAAACTGCAAAATCAGAAACTGGACCGCAAAAACCAAGCTGGATCGCTTGCTGGAATCACCGCGCCGGATGGCGGTACCGTACCGTTTTCCCGCCGCGCGTTCCGCGGGTTGTTCAATCGATCCTGCCTTCGTCGAATTCGATCAGATCGGGCACGCTCCTGATCTCCTCGACCCGGTCGGCGCAACCCATTGCGGTCAGCGCCTCGCGCAGGAACTCACGGCCGGCCGGCGTCATCCCCTTCTGCACCAGGTCGCGATTCCACTTTGCGGCGCGCACGTCGGCGGGAAACAGGGTCCGTAGTCGCTCGTCGCGCGCGGCGTCGTCCCCGCCGCTGTCGATGCACTCGTGCACGATCTTTTCCACGGCATCGGGATTCACCCCGAGGTGCAGGCACAGGAAACGATCCAGCCCCCGCTTGTAGTTCTTGGCATAGCTCGCCGGGAGCGCCCCGTGCTCCTTCACGTAGCGGCATTTCGCCAGGAACCGCGGCAGGTACAGGAGTCCCGTCGCGGCATGCGCGAGATACGGCGACGGCAGACAGGTCAGGACCTCGCCCGTGGACCCCGGGATCGGCTTCGATGGCATGGGGAAACGAAATCGCCGGCCGCCATCCGGGCGCAAGCCCGCAACGGAACCGTCCGCCGGTTTGTCACCGGGTAACCGGACCTTCCGGGACCGCCGCGCGGCGGAACGAGGCGGGCTTGATCGGGAAATCACCGGCGCCGAGGAACGTTCCGGCCGGAACGGAGTCGGTTCGGCGCGCGCGGACTCCCGTCCGCCGGTACGCATGCGGGCCACCCTTCTCCTCCTTCTCGTTTCCACGCCGGCCTTGGCGGCCATCCCTCCCAAGGGCCGTGACGCCGGCACGTTGTACACCGAATATTGCGCCGGCTGCCACGGCGCCCAGTTCGAGGGCGGCAAGGGCCCGAGTCTCATCACCGGCCACTGGACGCATGGCGGTGACGACGAGAGCCTCATGCGCACGATCCTCCAGGGATACCCGGGAAACGGCATGCCGGGATTCGCGCAAACCATCAATCAGGCCGAAGCCCGCGCGCTCGTCGACTACCTCCATGAGGTGGCAACGCATGCCGTCGATCCCCGGCCGGGCCGCGACCGGCCGCTTCCGGCGGGCGTGCAGCACAGCGAAGTGGAAAATTACCGCCTGGTGTCGATCGCGGAAGGACTCGATGTCCCCTGGTCGCTCACCTTCCTGCCTGATGGTCGAATGCTCGTCACCGAGCGCGTCGGCCGGCTCCGGATCATCCAAAACGGCCACCTCCTGCCCGAGCCGGTTGCAGGCGTGCCGAAGGTCGTCGTACACGACGAGGCCGGACTGATGTCCGTGGTCGCCAGCCCTGATTACGCGCGGGACGGCTGGATCTATCTGACGTTCAGCGATCCGGGCGAGGGCGACACGGCCATGGTGAAGATCATCCGCGGCCGGCTGCGCGACAACGCCCTCGTCGATCAGCAAACGATCTTTTCCGTGCCGAAGGCCCAATACCAGCACGGCTACGTGCTCTTCGGCGGTCGCCTCGTCTTCTCCGGTCCGTACCTGTTCTTCAGCGTCGGTGAACGCGGCATGGAGGAACACACCACAGGCAAGGCGCAGGATCTCTCGGTTCCCAACGGGAAAATCCATCGCGTGTTTTGGGATGGCCGAATTCCGCCCGACAACCCGTTTGTCCATACCGCGGGCGCGTTTCCCTCGATCTGGGCCTATGGCGTGCGCAACCCGCAGGGGCTGGCGATTGATCCGCGCACCGGCGCGCTCTGGGAGAGCGAGCACGGCCCGCGCGGCGGCGACGAGCTGAACCACATCGAGCGCGGCAAGAACTACGGCTGGCCCGTGATCACGTACGGGATGAACTACGATGGGACGCCGGTCAGCGCGAAGGTGGCCGCGCCGGGAATGGAGCAACCCGTGATGCACTGGACGCCGTCGATCGCACCGAGCGAGATCGAGTTCTACCGGGGCGACAAGTTCCCCCGCTGGAAAAACCAGCTCTTCCTCGGCACGCTCGCGACGCAGAAGCTGCTCCGTCTCGTGATCCGCGACGGCCGGGTCACGCATACGGAGGAACTTTTCAAGGGCCTGGGCCGTATCCGGGACATCAAGACGGGACCAGATGGATTACTCTACCTGGCGATCGAGTCGATCGGCCGCCCGGGCCGTGTCGTCAAGCTCGTGCCGGCCGACTAAAGGTGCAACTCGAGCCGCGGCCGGTAGGGCGCGGAGCCTGCCCGCCGACTTGTCCGCCGTAGCCTCGCGCGAAGGTGGAAGCGCTTGGGCGAAGGAGGAGCCTGCCCTCCGTAGCACTTGGGCGAAGGAGGGTCCCTTCCGCGCCAGGGATTGATGATCGGGCGGGGTCGCCTGACCCCGCCGCGGCAGATCGATCGCAAACAAGGCGGGGTCCCAGCCCTACCACCTGAGACATCGCGCCGGCGATCGACTACATCTTTCTCTCAACTGCTCTAGCCGGCTTGGCCCGCTCGCTCGCCGCCGCGCTCGGGCGCTTCGCGATCCCCAACTTCGGTTTGGCGTTTGGCCGTTTGCCGTTTGGAATGTTTCCCATGCAACGCTGGCGCGTGATCGGTTTCGATGCGGACGACACCTTGTGGCACAACGAGGTGATCTTCGAACGCGTGCATGCCCGGTATCGCGAGCTGCTCGGCCGGTGGCACGATGCCGCCACCGTCGACCGCACCCTGTTCGCCACGGAGATGCGGAACCTCGAGTTGTACGGCTACGGGATCAAGGGCTTCATGCTTTCCGCGATCGAAACGGCGATCGATCTCACGCGGGGCGAGATCAGCGCGGAGGAAATCCGGACGCTCGTGGAGCTCGGACAGGATATGCTGCGGCACCCGGTGGAGCTGCTCGAAGGCGTCGGCGACGTGGTCGCCGCACTTGCCGCCTCACACACCCTTCTCCTGATCACGAAGGGCGACCTTCGCGACCAGGAGCGGAAGCTCGCCAAATCCGGATTGGCGGCGCATTTCGCCGGCGTGGAGATTCTCTCTGAGAAGAACGAAGCCACCTATCGTCGGTCATTGCGCCGGCATGGCGTTGCCCCCGGCGAGTTCCTGATGGTCGGAAATTCGCTGAAATCCGACATCCTGCCGGTCCTGGCGCTCGGCGGATCGGCCGCGCACGTTCCCTACCCGCTGCTCTGGCAACACGAGCGCACGGAGGCGCTGCCCGACGCGCCGGACCGCTTCTTCGAACTCGGCACGATCCGAGACCTCGCCCCCTTGGTCGCTCGCGTGGAAGGCTCGTGAACCGACCACCGCCGGTTTCGTAACTTCGGGTGTCTCGCGGCCTGGCCATCGTCGCTTCCATCTTGCAGGTCGCTGGCGGCGAGTGACTACCGGATTTCCGGTAGTCTCGAGGCTTTTGCTCGCTCCGCGACGGCATACTCTCGGCGCGTCATGCCTACCCCACCTGCGCCCGGCCTGCGTGCCATCAGGGGTCGCTGCGCGCCACCGGAGATCATTCCACTCTTCGTCTGCCCGGGGATGAGGGACAAGCCGCTCCGCCACGCGGTCTTCCCCCACGGGAGCGGCTTCACCGCGCCGAATCCCTGTCCGGCCCGTGAGGTGTGCGTGTGGTACGCGTCGCATGACCTCGGCGGCAGAATCTCGTATAACGAACTGCCCCGCGCCGCCCTGCTGCCGGCGAATTTTCAATCGCATCCTTTTTCCTGTGCGTGGTTCCGCGACACGATCGAAGTGCACGTCCGGCGCGCCGCCTCCGCGCATGAGCCGGCCGCCGCCCGCTGACGAGTCCGGCCGCGCGCGCCGGGTGTGGCACCGTGGAGCAGCTCCCGCTTGACGTGTGCAGGTGAACACGTCATGTCACTGCCCTGGCACTGATCCATTCTTGCCTCGGCCGGGTCCCGGCCCACGCTGACCACTTCAGCTCCGCTCCTCCCCTTTCACTCTCACTTTCACCGTCACTCTCACCTCCGACTGCCATGTCCAAAGCCGCTCCTGTCGAAACCAAATCCGCCGCTCCCGTCGCCAAGGGAAAAACCGAGGTCGCCGTTCCGGCCCATCCCGCCCGCGACAAGAACATCGAGCTCGCGCTCTCGTCGATCACCAAGCAGTTCGGCGAAGGCTCGATCATGCGGCTCGGCGATGCGACCAAGATGAAGGTCGAGACACTGTCGACCGGCTCGCTGGCGATCGATCTCGCGCTCGGCGTCGGCGGACTGCCCCTCGGCCGCATTATCGAGATCTACGGCCCGGAGTCATCGGGCAAGACCACCTTCTGCTTGAGTGTCATCGCCGAGGCCCAGCGGAAGGGCGGACTCGCTGCGTTCATCGACGTGGAACACGCGCTGGACCCCAAGTACGCCCGCGTCGTCGGCGTCAAGCTCGACGATCTCCTCGTCTCGCAGCCTGATTCCGGTGAGGACGCGCTCAACATCGCCGAAACGCTGATTCGCTCCAACTCGATCGACGTGATCGTCATCGACTCCGTCGCCGCCCTCATCTCGAAGCAGGAACTCGACGGCCAGATGGGTGACGCGACCGTCGGCTCGCAGGCCCGCCTCATGTCGCAGGCGATGCGCCGTCTCACCGCCGTCGTGAGCAAGACCAAGTGCGTCTGCATCTTCACCAACCAGATTCGCGAGAAGATCGGCGTCATGTTTGGCAACCCCGAGACCACCCCCGGTGGCCGCGCGCTGAAGTTCTTCGCCTCTGTCCGCGTCGACATCCGCCGCAAGGACCAGATCAAGACCCCGGAGGGCCGCGTCGTCGGCAACCGGACCAAGATCAAGGTGGTGAAGAACAAGGTCGCCCCGCCGTTCACCGAGTGCGAATTCGACATCATGTACGACGAGGGCATCTCGCAGAACGGCTCGCTCCTCGACCTCGGCCTCGAACACAAGATTCTCGAGAAGAAGGGCGCGTGGATCGCCTACGAAGGCAACCTCGTCGGCCAGGGCCGCGACGCCGCCAAGCAGGCGCTGAAGGAAAAGCCCGAGGTCGCCGAGAAGATCAAGAAGGCGATCCTCGAGAAGGTCAGCGTCAAGGGCGGCGAAGCCGTCACCGGCGCCCCCGCAGAGTAACCCTCTGTCGTAGCCGACCCTTCCGCAGCCGAACATTTTGACCGGAGCCGACCTCTCCGTCGTAGCCGAAATCGTAAGATTTTGGCCCCCTCCGGGCGATCGCGTGAGCCCGGGTCCAGGCCCGCACCCAGTCGTGGCGCCGGTCTCCAACCGGCGCCTCCCTCACCCTCCCTGCTTCCGCTGCGCGTAGAACTGCTTCAGGAGCTGGTACACCTGCTGCATGTCGCCCTCCTGCTGGACGATCGCGAACTGCGACGGCGATAGGTACGGCTTCACGTCGATCAGCACCTGCGACCAGTTGACCGTCATGGGCTCAACCTTGCCCCCGCCCTGGTAAGCTGAGCTCGCGTTCGCAAGGGTCGTCATCAGCCGGTCGGCCTGCGGGCCGGTGAACGGCGCATCGTGCTGCACCGCGATCTTCGTCATGTCTCCCATGATGCCCGTCAGCGGCTCGATCCGTTGATACTGCTGGTACTGCGCATAGCCCGGCGCGCCCAGCGCATCGACCAGCGCCGAGTTCAGCTTGGCCGCGCCTTGCGCGCGGAGGGTCGCGAGTGCCGGGTCGGACGGCTTGAATCCCTGGCTGCGCGCCGCGAGCTCGAAATCCATCTTCGTCTCGTCCACCTCGGTCATTATCTGCTCGAACTTCCGAATCTGCTCCGGGCTCAGGTCGGCCATTCGATAAAACGCGCCATAGCGCAGCGCCAGTTTGCCCGCCACCGACCGGCGAAACAGCGCCCGCAGTCCCGGATACTTGTCCAGCGACAGCGCCGTGTCGGGTTTGTCGCCGGCCGCCGGGGTCGCCGCCGGCCTGGCCGTCGTCTGCTTCCGCTGCTCCTGCGCCGCGAGCACTTCCCGCCGCTGGCGTTCCGCGGCGAGTTTTGCCCTCACCGCCGCGATCCCCGCGTCGAGCTGCTCCCGGTTGGCGGTCAGCGTCCGCAGCGTCGTGCGCGACGCGAGGAGCCGCCCGTGCGCGTACCAGGCCACGCCTGCCGCCAGGGCGAAGACCAGAATGGTCGCCGTCGCAATGAGCTTCTTCACGGGGTTGCTCCCTTCTGGTCGGTCGCGACTGGGCCGCTTTTCGCCGCCTGCTGCTCGAGAAAATTGAGCAGCCTCGGAAATCCGACCTGCGCCACGCCATTCTCGACCGACTGCCATTGCTCCGGCGTCAGCTGGGACTGCAGTTTCCCAAACGCGGCGTTCCAGTCGGGAGAACCCGGCGCGAGTGCCGCCGACGGCTTCACCGTGTACATCGCGTGGGTCAACTCCTCCACCTGCGCCGCGGTCAGGGGTTGGCCGGCCAGCCCCACCTGGGCGGCCACCACCTCCGCCGCATCGTTCACCTGCGCCATCTTCGTCCACTCCGTGATGGCCTTGATGCCGGCATCGCCGATGATCGGACGCAGTTCATCGGGCGACGGGAGCCCGGAAACCGTCCAGCCGAGTCCCAGGTCCGGCGTCGCCTTCAGGCTGTCGATGCGCTCCGACCACATTCGCGTGTTCAAGGCATCGATCTGCTCGGCGCTCATTCCGGCTTTGGCCAGGATGGCGAGCAGCTTCGGGTCGGTCCGGAGCTTGCCCGACTCGAGGAGCAGCGGACGGATTTGCGGATAGGCCGCAAGGAAGGCCGCGCCATCTCCTCGTCCGGATGTCGATGCATAGCTTGCGGCCGACCCGCCCGCGCCGGATGCCGCCGCGCCGGGCTTTGTGGCTTGTGCCTGACTCAGCAATGCCTGGATCTCGGCCACCCGGGCGGCGTCGCGGCCGGCCTCTTGCTTGAGCTGCTGCAACTCCTCGACTTGCGCGCGTTGCGCCACCCGGGCGCCGAGAATCTCCGCCCGGGCCTGCCTCGCCGCCCGCGTCTCGTGAATCGCCACGCCGACGGTTGGAATGCTGATCAACCCCGCGACGCCGAGGAGGGCCACGGCTCCGAGCGTAGTTTTGGTACCCATAAATGCCTGGAGCACGCCGGCGGCAGGCATTCCCCCCGCATGTACCAGCGCCGCCCGCGCCACGGACCCTCCCATTCCCGCCGGCGCGACCACCGCCGCCTGCAGCGTGAGAACGGTGCCGAGCGCCGCCGCCGTGGACGCGATGCCCCGTCGGGCCAGGCGGTCGCGCATGCGGTCCAACGCCCGGTCCACCCGCATGCGCGCCGCATCTTCGCCAATCCGCAACCGTTCCCCGATTTCGGCATAGCCCTTGCCCTCGAAAAACCGCAGCAGCACCGCGTCGCGTTCCGCCGGCTTCAACCCGGCGAGCACCTCGTCGAGCGCCGGCCGGATCTCGTCCCATCGGATCGCGTCTTCCTTGTCTTGCATGACGTCGGCACTCCTTTCGCGCGCCGTGCGCAGCCGCTCGCGCCGGACCGTTTTCGCCGCGGCGAACCGGGCGCTCGTGAACAACCAGCCTTTCAGCACGGGATGGTCCTCGAGCGTCGCTGCCTTGCGGGCCAAATCGGCGAACACCTCCTGCACGACATCCTCAGCCAGGTGCGCATCACCACCGACCTGTCGCAGGGCGGCCGCATAGACGAAGTTTAGGTGCGTCTGCACGAGTTCGGTGAACGCCGATTCGTCGCGGTCTCGAGCGTAGCGGGAGAGCAGGTCGCGATCATCCATTGGGGTGTTCTTCTCCTAGCACCGCCCGACCGCGAAAACCGAACAGAAACCGGAAGCTTTCCGCTATTCCGTCCGCCACCGTTTCCCGCTTTTCCGCCCTTCCGCCTTCGGCTCTCCAATTTTCCACCTTTCCCATTTTCCACGTTTTCCACTTTTGCCCCTTCCGCCTTTCCGGTTCCCGATCTTCCACCTTTCCAATTTTCCGCGTTTTCCGCTTTTCCCCTTTTCCGTCCTTCCTCCCTTCCGTCATCCTTCATCTCCGGCCCTCGCCAGCAACGTGCTCAACATCCACCACCTCGAGTTGTTCTATTACGTGGCCAAATTCGGCGGGATCAGCGCCGCGGTGCGCAACATGCCCTATGGCATCCAGCAGCCGGCCGTCAGCGGACAGATCCTCCAACTCGAGGAGAATCTCGGCGTCACGCTGTTCGAGCGTCAGCCATTCCGTCTCACGCGCGAGGGCGAGGAGCTGCTGGCCTTCATCAAGCCGTTTTTCGACGAGGTCGAAAACGTCGGTGAGCGGCTCCGCCAGAATTTCGCGCCCCAGTTGCGGATTGGCGCCGCCGAGCCGGTCCTGCGCGAGCACGTTCCAACGGTGATCGCGCGGATGAAGGAATCGCATCCGGGATTCCGCCTGGCGCTCCGCTCGGGATTCCAGGCCGAGTTCGAGCTGTGGCTGGAAAAGCGGGAAATCGACCTCGTCGTCGCGCCACTGCGCCGGACCACCCCGCCCCACTGTCGCACGCTTCCGCTGCTGACGCTGCCGCTGGTCCTGCTCGCCCCTCGTGGGTCGAAGATCAAATCCGCCACCGAGCTGTGGGCCCGCGGCAGGATCGCGGAGCCGCTCATCCAGTTGCCACCCACGGAGCCGGTGGCCGAGCTCTTCCATCGCGAACTGAAGCGCCGCAAGGTCACCTGGGCCGTGACAACGGAGGCCAGTTCACTCGAGCTCATCACCGAATACGTGGCGAACGGAGCCGGGTTCGGCGTGAGCGTGAACCTGCCCGCGCTGGTGAAGCACCGCGGCGTCCGCGTGCTCCCGCTCGACGGTTTCGCCCCGCTCGAACTCGGCGCCATCTGGCGCGGCGAACTGACCCCGCTCCTCCGCCTCGCCCTCCAGCACATCCGAAACTACGTCCGGGAAACCTGGCCGAACGACGCGATCACCACCCCGGCCGGGGAACCCGCGGGCAAGTAGCCGAATGGTTTGATGTAGGGCGGGGTCGCCCGACATCAAAACCCACTGCCGTCCTTCAGGTTATCGCCGCGGCGAAAACCTTCGCCAGCTCCCGATGATCGATCTTCCCCGTCCCTAGCTTCGGGATCGTCCGCACGACGCTCACGTCGCGCGGCATTGCCAGGTTGGAAAATCCCTTCGCCCGCAGCACCGCGCGGATCTCACCAAACTGCAGCCGCGCTTCGTTCGTCACCGCGACGAGTGACTCGCCCCGATCCGGATCGGCGCGCGCCAGCACCGCGATCTCGCACCTCGGACCATACTGCGGGAATGCACCCGCCAGCCCGTCCTCGACCGCCGTCAGGCTCACCATCTCCCCGCTCACCTTCGCGAACCGCTTCAGCCGCCCGAGCAGATGCAGGAAGCCGTTCGCATCAACGCTCGCGATGTCGCCCGTGTCGTACCACCCGCCCAAGGCCTGGAAACGCGCATTCGCATCAGCATTGAGGTATCCCTGCATCACGTTCGGTCCGCGCACGAGGAGGCGCCCACCTTCCGTGATGCCCTCCACCGGTTCGAGCCGGTGTTCGATTCCCGGCAGGAATCGTCCCGCCGACCCGGCGTTTGGGGCGACCCACGTGTTCACGCTCACCACCGGACTGCACTCCGTCGCGCCATAGCCTTCGAGCACCCGCACCCCGAACTTCTTCGCCCAGACGTCGATCGTGGCTTCCTGCACCTTCTCGGCACCGGCAATGAGGTACCGGATCGTCCGGAAATCATACGGATGCGACCGTCGCGCGTATCCGCGCAGGAACGTGTTCGTTGCCAGCAGTACCGTGCAATTCCGATCGTACACCATCGCGGGCACGATCCGGTAATGGAGCGGCGAGGGATAAAGGAACGTGTAACATCCCCGCACCAGCGGCAGGAGCGTCCCCGCCGTCAGCCCGAAACTGTGAAACAGCGGCAGCGCATTCAGGAATCGGTCGTTGTCGGTCAGGTCCATCGCCGCGAGCGCCTGCCGCACATTGGCGAGGAGGTTTCCGTGCGTGAGTTCCACCCCTTTCGGCGCGCTCTCCGACCCGCTCGTGAACAGCACCACCGCCGTCGCGTGCGCGCCTCGGCCTTCTCCTTCGAAACATCCTTCTGCTGCTGTCGGCGCGCTGCCCTCACCGCGCACATTCTTCGCTTCGTCCAATGTAGGCGCGGTGACCACACCGCGCGAATTCCCGCCTTCGTCCATTGTAGGCGCGGTGACCTCACCGCGCATCCCCTTCCGCCGAAACTTCGCCCCTGGCGCCCACACATGCCGCAAAAACGCGGCGAGCTTCGCTCCCGACGACACCCCCACCCGAACATCCTCCAGATATACCAGGTCGACTCCGGCCGCCGCAAACGGCGCCAGATCGAGTTTCGAGCGGTCCAAAAACGCCCGCGAAGTCACGACCTGCTTCAACCCGGCAAGCTGCGCACACGCCAGCATCGTCGGCACGCCGCTCGAGAAATTCAGGATCGTCGGCACCTTTCCCGCCGACCACAGGCTGAGCAGCGTGACCGGCATCGCGTTGATATTCGGCAGCAGCACGCCGACCCGCGCCGGTGACCCGAGCCGCCGCGGCCACTGCGCGCCCAGCAGGTCGGTCGCGATCATCAGCCGGCGGTAGGTGAGCTTGCCACCCGTCACGTCCTCCAGCGCGATCCGCCCCGGGATGTGCCGCGTCGTCTCCGCCACGGCCGCCAGGACATTTGTCGCGCCGAACCGCTGCTCGACCTGGAACTGCTGCTCGACCATCTGGTCGCGGAGCCACTGCGTCAGCCGCTGCCTCGCCTCGGAATGGGAGACATGGTCGAGCGAGGGGGCCGTCAGCGCGGGACTGAAATGCGCGCTGACCCGCGGAAACCACTCGCGCCACCCCGGATGCCGCACCCAACGGATTCGTTCCGCCCCGCAGAGGTAGCAGGTGATCACCTTCGCGTTCGTCTTCCGGATCAGGAAGCCCGTCCCCTCGAACAGCTTCATCAGCGATCCCGTCATCGAAATCCGGCCCTCGGCAAACAGCACCAGCCGTCCTCCCCGTTCCAGATGCTCGGCCATCTCCCGCACCGCATGCGGCGAGCTCGGGTCGATCGGGAACGTCCGCGGGTGATATACGATCTTTCGGTGAAGCCAACTTACCTCGGCCGTTGTGGTCGTCGCAACGAACCGCCAGTCGTCATCGAGCACCGCGTACAGGAACAGCCAGTCCAGCCACGAAACATGGTTCGGCACCAGCAACGCCGGCCCGGGCGTTTTCAGCGCCTCCGGGTCGAACACCCGAAACCGGTAGAAAATCCGCAGCAGGACTCGAATGAATGCTTTCATCGCACGCTCCCGTTACACGCCGCAAATTGATCTGCCCCGTCCACGGTTCGGCGTTTCACGATTTCGTCATTTCCCGATTTTCCGATCTTCCACTTTCCCGATTTTCCACATTTCCGATTTCCCGACTTTCGCTCCGCGCGATCGGCTGCCGCGGCATCCGCAGCAGGATCGCAATGACGGCCAGGGTCACCGCGAGCGCGATGAACACCTGGTTTGCGAACAGCCCCGCCTTCGTGCAGATCTCCATGAAGACTGCGCCCACGAGCATCGATCCGTAGTCGGTAAAGTTCTGCACCGCGATGGTCTTGCCGAGCTTGGTCTGGTCGCCTTCGTGTTGCAGCGCGGCGTTCAGCGGAATCAGCAGCAAGCCGGCTGTCACTCCCGTCGCGATCAGCAGCAGGACCGCCATCGCGATACCCGCGTGTCCGCCGACGATTCCGAGCAGTCCGATCGCGATCGCCAGCATCGCCCCGTACCGCCGTGACCAGCTCAGGTCGCCGACCTTGTGAAGCTGGCCGGCCAGGAGGCTCCCGCTGACGACGCCAAGAATCAGCCCGATCTTCAACAATGCCAGCCGCTGGTTCGTGATTTCCGCCACGTGCGCCGTCCGCAGGGCGTCGAGCCCCCAGCCCTGCAGGTTGCTCCGCAGGATTGCTCCGGCGAACCAGAACAGTCCGCAGCCCAGCAGCACGCGCCCGAGTCGCGGATGGATCACCAGTCCGGTGAGGGTGCGGCCAAATTCCGTCAGGCTGCGGCGCAGTCTCGCCGTGGGATCGCACGGCGTCCGCGTCATCGCGGCGTTGAACACCAGCGCACCTGCATAGAGCCCCGCCGTCGCCAGGTAGCAGATCGGCAGCGACCGCACGTGGTCGTACAGCGTCGCTCCGCCCCACAGGCCGCCAAGGATTGCGATCAGCGTCAGCATCTCGACGGTCCCGTTCGCCTTCACCAGCCGTTCGGCGGGAAGGATCTCGGGCAGCACGCCGTATTTCGCCGGCGAGTAGACGCACGCGCCCAACCCGATGATTGTGTAGCCAATCACCTGCCAGGTCCGGCTCGCATGAAAATCGCCCGCATGCAGCCACACGCCGAAGAGCCCGACGGCCGTGCCCACGAGCTTCAAGGCGTTGCCACCCAGCAGCCAGCTCGTCTTCGGTCTCCGGTCATTCAGATATCCGGCCAGTGGCGCGAGCAGGATGAAAGGAATGAAGAACACCGCGCTGAACAGCGTGTTCTGCGCATTCACCTGCTGTTCCGTGATCTGCCCCGAGAGCAGTTGGAACGTGAGAGGGCCGAGGATGGCGGCCAAAACGAAATTGTCGCCAAAGGCGCCGAGAAACTGGCCGGCGAGCAGCAGCGGGTAGTTGCGAGAGGACGGTTTGGTGTTCACGGGGTCCGATCCTACCGGTTTCCATCCCACCCGGGGTAATCGATAAAGTCGATACGGCTATCTGCGGACACGGTTTGAGCCCGATCGTCGGTAGGGCGCGGAGTCCCTTTCCGCGCCACTGCTGGCTGGGAGCGGAGTCCCAGCCCCACCACCTGAGGCATCGCGCCGGCGGTCGGCGGCCTCTTTGATACAACTGCTCTCCATCAAGGCGGCGTCCGGCGACCCCGCCCTACATCAGACGGATGTGGCGGCGCTCGGGTAGGCCGTCCGCTTGCGGACGCCATGATTTGGCTCCGGCTCATGCAACGGCAGCCGTACCCAAGCGCGAGCAAGCTCGCGGCCTACAATGATCGGGCAGCCCAACACGTCGCCAAACGACACGCTGGCTTGGCGGAGGCCCGCCCAACTTCCAACTGCCAACCACCAATTCCTCCGTCGCCCTCCGCGCCGGGGTTGCGGTCTTCCATTCACCCGCGTTTAACTTCTCCCTCGTGTCGTCAGCCGATCTTCCTTCCAGCTCTCCGCCTGACCAGCGGCCAATGTTCCGCGTCCGCGACCTCGCGCGGGTTTATGGCGAGGGGCCGGCGGCCGTCACGGCCCTCGCCGGCGTCGATTTCGACCTTTTCGCCGGTGAACTGGTGGTGCTTCTCGGGCCCTCCGGCAGCGGCAAGTCGACGCTGCTCAACCAGCTCGGCGGGCTGGATTCCCCGACACGCGGCTCGCTGCTTTACCGCGACTGGAACCTCGGTCGCGCCGACGAAACGGGTCTCACCGCGTTCCGTCGTTTCGCTGTCGGGTTCGTTTTCCAGGCCTACAACCTCATTCCCAGCCTCACCGCCCGTGAAAACGTCGCGCTCATTGGCGAGGTTTCCCGCGACCCCATGAAGGCCGAGGACGCGCTCGCGATGGTCGGACTCGCCGGGCGGATGGATCACTTTCCCGCGCAGCTCTCGGGCGGCGAGCAGCAGCGCGTCGCCATCGCCCGCGCCATTGCGAAACGCCCCGAGGTCCTCCTTTGCGACGAACCCACCGGCGCGCTCGACGTTCACACCGGCATCACCGTCCTCGAAGCGATCGAGCGGATCAACGAGGAGCTCGACACCCTCGCCGTGATCATCACCCACAACGCCATCATCGCCGGCATGGCCGACCGCGTGTTCACGCTCTCCGACGGCCGGCTCGTCCACGTCCACGCCAACCCCCGCCGCGCCCCGGTGCGGGACCTCTCCTGGTGATGCGAATGATCCGGCGCATTGGTTCCGCTATGTCGCGAGACGCGCAGATTCGTCAGGTGTGGGCGGGGTGCCCCCACCCCGAGAGGCGCAATGACCGCATTCTCCCGCGGGGTGAGGGCACCTCGCCCACAGCCAAGCACCTTCGGTCCCTTGCCACGGCGGGAAGATGTTTCGGCGTTTCACTGTTTCGGCGTTTCGTCTTTTCCGCCCCGTGACCTTGCTTGACCGCAAGCTTCTCCGTGATCTGCGCGCGCTCAAATCCCAGGCGCTGGCGGTCGCGCTCGTCATGGCGTGCGGTCTGGCGATGATGATCACCACCCGGTCGCTCATGCTCTCGCTCGAGACCACGCGCGACACGTACTACGAGGAGTACCACTTTGCCCAGGTGTTCGCCCGGCTGAAACGG
>DASZYH010000113.1:0-5568 GCA_035545515.1 Opitutaceae bacterium | reverse complement strand
AACTCCAATCCCTTTACAGCGTGGATGGTACTGATGGTCACAGCCTCCGGCTGAACCATCAGGGGCTGCTCCGGAGCACGGCCGTCGCGGGCGCCATACAGCAGCAGTCCGATCACCTGCCATTTGTACGATTTCGTGTTGGTCCAGCCGGGCGTTTCGATTCCAGTGATGAGACCGCTCAGCGCCCCGAGGTGGAACATCGCTGCCTGGCCCCGGCCTTCGCCGGTGTCCCACCGGTCGATTTCGACTTCGCTGAGGATCCAATGATATAACTGCTGCGGAAATACGCGGCGGAGCGGCCGGTTCGACGCCAGAAACTCCCGCAGCTCAGGCGTCCGAAGCACCGCGATCTGCCGACGGTCGACTTCGCGTTCCAGGATTCGGTCACGAATCAGGGCGGAAGCCAAAACGATTCGGTCCTCAACTTCGCGGCTCACCACCAGCGATGAAGCCCGGAGCTCCCGCGCGGCGGCGCGCAGCACCGCCTCCGGAACCGGATCGCATGCCAAAACAGCCTGGATTCGCCGCGTCAGGCTCTTGTTGTCGATGCTCGACCCGATGAATCGCTCGATATCGGCCGTAATTCCGATCGCTCCGATCAGGAAGAGCACCTCCGGCTGCGAAAAGAGGTCGGGACCGGCGCGCACGACCGAAGGAATACCATTCTCCTCCAAGGTCCTCATGTAAACCCGGACGTCCGTAGCCGAACGCACCAGCACAGCCACGTCCGAGAGAGCGAGCCCACGATTTTTTCCATCCCTCCTGTCATGTAGTGCCCCCTGGGCCCGCGTCGGCACGATTTCCTTGATAGCCGCCGCAATCCAGCGCGCTTCGTCCTCCCGCTCGTGGAAGCCGATGAGCGCAATGTGGGAGGGATGATGATCGAGCCGGTGGCGGCTGGCGTGCTTCATCCCCCCGGCCTCCATCGTGCCGACCTTGCCGATGGTCTCGGCCCACCGGTTCGCCACTTCGATCACGCGCTTCGTTGAACGGAAATTCTCCTGCATCTCCACGACTTCGGCATCGGCGTCCTTTTTGAACTCCTCCCACAGCTCGGCGATCAGCTCCACCTTGGCGCCGCGGAATCCATATATGGCCTGTCGATGATCGCCAACCGCGGTTAGCTTCCCGGCTTCGTCGGTCAGCAGGCGGATGAGGCGCATCTGAATCGGATTGATGTCCTGCACCTCGTCCACCACGAGATGCACGTTGGCCTCGCGAAGCTCGCCAAGCTTGGCGGCGTCACCCTCCAGGCGGCGGATGAATTCCGCCTGCGACGTGCTGAAATCAAGAAATCTGCGGCAACGCAGATAGGCGTAGTAGCGGGCGGCCGAATCGGCAAAAGCCTTCGCCGTGGCGGTGGTCCCGACGTCGGTTAGGAGTTCGGCGCGCTTGCACCATTCCTCTTCGGCCTCACCGAGTTCGACAGGAGCGGTGGCCGAGGCCAGCCGCACGGCGAACCGGTTGTGCTCCTGGAGCTGATCGTAAGCGCGCAGAAACTGCGAGAGGGTGTCAGTCTGGCTCGCATCCTCACCGTTGCTCTGCTTCGGTAGGGCCTTCCGGAGGGCCGACAGACCGATCACGGTGGAAAATCCACGCAGGATAAACGCCGCCCGTGCCCCCTCGTCGAGGATGTCGTAGTTGTGATAGTCATCCGCCCACAACTCGCGGAGCTTCGCGAGGCAGTAACCGTGGATCGTCCCGATGTACATGCCGCCGAGCGAGACCTCCTGCCCATCGGGTGTCACTTCCCGAATCCATTTCCGAATGCGGAATTTCATCTCCTCGGCTGCGCGCTCCGTGAAGGTGAACGCAACGATCCGATCCTTATTCACGCCGTTCATCCCCACCCACCAGGCGATGCGTCGGGCCATGACCTCCGTCTTCCCGGAACCGGCGCCAGCGACGACCAATAAGCGCCGTGACTCACTGGTCACCGCCTCACGCTGCTGCGGAGTCAGATCGGCCAAAAGGCGTTTCGCGACGTCAGCCATGACGGATTGCCGGAAAGGCCTAAATGCTGTCGCAAACACCATCAGGAGGCGATCCTAGACTGGCATCCTGCGCCGCAGCCCAAACCTTCATCCCGACGCACTGGATATGGCCTACGATTGCACGGCCGTTCCTTCAACCCTATGGTGCACCCATGGCTGATGTTTTCACGAAGGCTGAGCGGTCCGTAGTGATGAGTCGGGTCCGAGGGCGAGATAATCTTACCACTGAGCTGCGGTTGGCTTCCGCGCTGCGCCGAGCGAAGATCACCGGCTGGCGCCGCCACGTCTCTCTACCCGGCACTCCTGATTTTTCGTTTTCCAAGGAGCGGGTTTGTGTGTTCGTCCATGGGTGCTTTTGGCACGGTTGTGTCCGTTGCGCCAGAGTACCAGCGACAAACGTACGGTTCTGGCGGACCAAGATCAAACACAACCGTCAGCGCGATAGGGACGTACAGAAGCGCCTGAATTCGAGGGGCTACGTCGTTTTGGTCATTTGGGAATGCCAACTTCGCGGTTCCGCGATCGACAAGGCTCTTGCGGAGCTACGCCGCGCCCTGGGGAGGAGCCGCCCCCTCTTTCGCCGCACCGGCCGACCTCGTCCCTAAGAAATCCACTCCGATCCGTGAAAGATGGTGTCCCGTCTGCTGCAGGAGGCGGCTAGCGTACTCCGGCTTGAGCTGGGCGATGGGACGATAGTCGGCTCCATTCAAGACAAGGGTATCCTCGGGCGACTTGTTAAGTAGGATACCGCGGAATTTTCCCTCCACGACCATGGCTTTGTTCTCCGCAAACATGGGAGCGACGCTAGGCTCGCTGAGCCCGGGCGGAATGAACTTCAACGCGATTAGGTCTTGGTCGATCTTTATAAAAATATTCTTTCCGAAGTGTGCGTCTGCCAAAGCGCCCGCAGGCGAGGACCACTTTTCCAGTCGGGCAGCCATCATCATCCGATAGGGGTAGAGACCGGCCCGCCATTGATTGTTCGCAGAGGGCCCTCTTGGAACCATATCGCAGGCGGCCGAAACACAGAGCCAGTAGTCATCCTTGCCAACTTCCTGGAAGATCGTGCCGGTAGTGACGTGCTTGGCCGTAAACCGCGCCGAGCATAAGAAGGCGTTGGCGGCCAGCTTCATCTTGTTCTCGTCGATTCCCTTCGCCTTCGACCAATCCTTCACGAGGGTCATGCGCTGTTCGGCCGGAACTTCGATCGGGTTCTGACCGCCGAGTTTGTCTCGGATAATCTCTTCGCTGAGATTTGCCGCCTCCTCCAGAGCCGCCGCACATAGCAGGTGAAAGATCGCCTGGTGTAGCTCTTCGATGCGGGTTCGCCGATCGGCATCGGACTGTACCTGACCGACGTCACCATATGCGCTATCGCCCGCCAGAAACCAGTACACCAGCCCACTGCAGAGCATTTCATCGGCGAAATCGATCGCCGATTTCCGCAGACCATGTCGGACGATCGAGCCTGCAGCCGACGCCATCATAACTTCAATCAACGACGGCGACCAATCGACAATCGCCGTAACCAACTTCTGGAGCAGGGCGCCGATATCGTCGTTGGCGATGTCGCCCGGTTGACCCTTCGGAACGACTACGACAAAAAGATTGCCGCCTTGAACCCAATGTCCGCTTTCTCCACCAGCCGACATCGCCACCGGCACCAGCTCCGCGGGAACATTGTCCGCGTTTTTTCCGAATTTCTCCTCCAAGAAGGCCTCGAAAAAACGCCGCAGTAATGCCCATTTGGACCTTTTGTCCAAGTGAGCAACCGTTTCCTTGTCCTTGGGAAACAGCACCTTCATTCCGCCCAACAGACAAGGGTCTCCTGCAATGTATGCATCCAGATTCGATGCCACGGCGGTCAAATCGACGCTAACCTCAGGAAGATCCGCGACGCCAGGATCTGCCAGCGGCGGTTTGCCGCGAATTCGGGTCGCCACAGCCTGACGGACGCTGGTCAGATTTTTCTCGCCTGTGTAGATCACCGCCAGGTTGAAATGCGGAGAGCGCGCCAATCGAGCGAGGAAGTTCAATGCGTCCTCCCGATTTCCGGCGTCCCCCCGAAGGTGATAGTCGATTACCAGCAGGTCAGACACGCCGATCTTCTCCATTTCTACGTTGTTGAGCGCATCGGGATTATTGCGCACGTCGCAGACGTAATGCCGTATACGGCAGGAGCTGACGAGCCGACCGGCCCGCTCAATTTCGTTTCGCTTGGGCCTTTCCGCTCCAGCCAGCTCCTCATACGTTGGGAACTGATCGTCGACAAACAGCACACTCCGGACGGGCTTGATGAAAGCCTTCTCGGCGAGAACGCTATTTTTTAGCATGGGCCAGCCCTTGGAACTCGATGATGAAATTCGCGCCCCGCCCGGCCCGGGGATCGTCGGACCGCGCATAGCGGATCGTATGCCCGCCGGCGTTTAGGTTGGCCTTGCACAGGTATAACCCGACGCCGCGTCCTCCCGGTCGACGTGTGAAGAACAAGGTGAAGAGAAACGGCTGATCCTCGCGGCTCACCCCGGGTCCGGAATCACCGATGATCACCTTGTCGTCGATTAGATCGAACTTGATCTCCCTAGGTTCCAATTCTCCGACCCAGTATAGGTCGTTGTTCACCAGATTGACGAAGACCGGGTAGATGCGGGAGGTCTGCTCCCGAAGGAGCAATTGGGAAAATGCCGGCGTGACGACAAATTTTATCCCCGAGTCTTCAAACCGCCGTTCGAAGATCCCACGAACGAAATCGGCGATCGCTCCCCCCGAAATTTCCTCCGGAGGATGGTATCCCGCCATCTTGAGCGGCGACAAAAAGCGCAAGCGATCAACCAACGCTCGATGCGCGTCAAAAGCTGACTTGAAAGGCTTCGACGCGCGCACGCCGTCGGGCAGTAGTGCGAGATTGCGGCCCACTTCCTGTTCCAGCGTGTCGAGCTCGTGGCCAATGATTTCAGCGCTGATTCCCATCTGAGCCAACGCCTGGAACTGCTCGACCTGTTTCTGATTATAGTCCCGCTCGTTATCGGCGAATCGCAATGCCCCTTCCAAGTCGATCCCGCGCATCATAAGCTGCAGCGCTTTTACAACTCCCTGATAGTAGCCCAAAACGTCAGCCCGCAGCCGCGCCTCCAACGAGTCAAGCTGTCGCTGCACCGCAACAAGAGTCGTCCCTTTCGCCAAATCATCTAGCAGCGGCTCTGCTTGTCGCCGGTATTCGTCCCGGTCCCGCTCCAAACGGGAGAGTGTCTGTTGAACCAACTCTTGCGTCCCGCTAGCGACGTCGCCGCGCGCCTTCTCGAGCTCCTCCTGGAACCGCCGTTCCGCCGCCTTAACCGTCTGCTCAGCCACCGCACGCCCGTTAGCGCTAGATTCTTCCAACGCTTTCAAGATATCCTTCTTGAGGCCGTCGGCGTCATCCCTCAGTCCGGAATAGCGGGTACGAAGCTTCCGCAAGGGTGCGTCCATGTCGGGGCTGTCGGGCGGCAGCCGTGGCGGTTTGTTCAGCTCCAATTCAGCCCGCAGTTCGTCAAGCTGCGCCAATTTACGCTCCAATTCCAATACGTCCCGCTTT
>DASZYH010000112.1:0-7346 GCA_035545515.1 Opitutaceae bacterium | reverse complement strand
CTTCTTGACCAGGTCGGCGAGCGATGCCGCGCCGAGCGCTCCGGCTTTGGCCAGCTCCCTGACCGCCTTGGGCGAGCGGTCGAAGACCACGCAGCCGTGACCGGCGCGGAGCAGGCGGCGCACCATGTTGCCGCCCATCCGGCCGAGGCCGATCATGCCGAGTTGGGGGGAGAATTTTCTCTTCGTGGTTCGGGTTCTTTTCATCGTGGGATCAGTTTTTGCGTTAATCGCTGCCAAAGGGCCCAACCTGCCCCGCCGGGGAACGGACGGCCCGTCGAATCGGGGAACGAGGCGTGCGGTGTCATCGATTGCGGGGAGGTCAGATATTGGGCAGGAGATCGAAGTACTCGTCGTCCTCATTCTTGCCGCCCTCTCCCTCGCCCAGGTCCTTCTCCGAGGCGATGAATTCGATCCGCTCGATCCATTTCACCATCTTGTAACCGAGCTGGTTTTCCACCCGTAGTCGCAGCGGCGCGCCGTAAACATCGTTCAGCGGCTGGCCATTCATCTCCGACGCCAGGAGGCACTGCGCCTGCATGACGTTCTCCAGGCTCTGGGTGTCGTAATACGGGCCCCCGTAGATCGATTCGCCGAAGGAAAAGAAGGCCACGACGCGCGCCCCGGGCTTCGGCCGAACCCGATCCACCAGCGCCCGCATCGGCAAACCGGCCCACTCCGCAATGCCGGTCCAGCCCTGGATGCAGTGATGCATCGTGATCTGGTCGGAGTGGCCCATCGCCCGCAGCTCTGCGAGCGACAATGCCACGGGATTTTCGACCAGCCCTCCGACCCGCAGGCGAAAATCGCGAAATCCGTCGCGCGCCAGAAGCTTCCAGTCCTCCCGCACCGGAATCTTTCCATTCGGCCAGAAGAAGGGCGAGAGGTCGCGCGTGGTAAACTGGGCCGACGGCGACAGCCGGTTGAATGTGCGCAGCATCAGCGGATAAGTGATGAATTTTTGCGCGTGCTGGAGCGCGCGGGGATGGCTCCAGGAAACGTAATGGGCGACCACCCAGGAGAGCACCACGACCGCGATTCCCGCGAAACCGAGATATTCCCCCGTCCGCTGCGCGCCATCCATGCCGAGCACGATGTGGTTCATGTTGCGCGCGAAGCCGGTCATCGCGACGAGCGTCACGTGCACGACGATAAACGCGAGGAAACCGAGCATGACCAGGAAGTGCAGCGAACGGGCCGACTGGCGGCCGCCGAAGATCCGCGCGTACCACCCGAAGCGGTTGACCACGGCCGGCGACATCGCGATGCCGGTCAGGATCGCCAGCGGCCCAAAGACGAACACCACGGTGAAGTATGCGATCTGCTGCAAGGCGTTGTAACCGTAGAAGCCGTTGGGCTCCGGTGGGAGATGGAAGGTCGCGTAATGCACCCAGGTGTTCCAGGCCTGGCTGAAAACGAGCGGCGACTGGGGGACCAGACGCTTCCACTGCGTCGTGCAGAACAGCAGCAGAACGAAGAAAATGCCGGTCAGGATGAAGCCGGCGACCGAGAGAAAATGCCAGGAGCGTGCGACTCCCACCGTGTGGCGGTAGCCGGGCGTCCCGATCAGCGGCGAGAGATACCGGTTGTCGTCCTTCGCCGTCCAGAGGCGGTCGCGGGGGACCCGCAGCGGGGTAAAGCGGATCCATTCACTACCCGGCGTGCAGTGATTGTTGAAATAGAGCCGGGGGTGATCGACGAGGATCGAAAGACCGCTGCGGATCAGCAGCGTCACGAAGAGAAAATTGAAAAAATGACTCCATCTCACCCAACCGGGAAAACCGTGCGGACCGGTGAAGTTGTCGGGCAGGACCTGAGGGACCGCGGCGATGTATGGCAGTCCCTTCAATCCAAATTCGAGCCACGCTCCCGCCACGGGCAGGAGGATCACAACCGCCACACCGGCGAGCACCGCCGGACGAATCCAGATCCACAACCGGCGATCTTCGGGATAGTGCACGGCCGCGTGGGCGGCATCGAATGAGATCATGGATTGCTGCCGGTTCTGACCGGATCGGGCTCAGCGCCTGGAAAGGTGGGTTCCACTTCGGTTGTCGGCCTGCGTCATCCGGTCTCGCGCACGATCACGGAAAAGTTTCTTCCCTCCCACCGTCCGGCCTCTTTCCAGTAAAAGGTGAACTCAACCACGGCCCCCGGCGACAGGCCCTCCGTCGGCAGATCGGCGAACCACAACGCCAGCGTGCGATGGTTTGTCACCTCGGTGGTGTTCGCGTGCGTCCAGCCATCGGCGGACCAGCGGACGGAAGCGCCGGCCGCGACAATGATCCGAAGCGCTTTCCCGGCGGGCATGCGGCGCAGCGGGTGGCGAAAACTCCAGAATTCATGCCGGCTCGCGGCCGGTTTGGCCACATAGCGTTGAAAGGCCGGTTCGACGCGATCGAAGCACACCCCGTCGTGCCGGCTGCGCACGAGCGAGATGTATTCCGCATGCGACCAGCAAAGCGGCATGGCTGCCCCGGTGGGTTCCCCGCGCCTGAGCTCGCATTCCGGCCGGTCATCGGCGTCCCACAGTTGCTCGCTGAGCATGCCGCCGGCATTGGCGAACCGCTCCATCGCGGTTATGAACGGCAGCGGACTCCTTCCCGCGGCAAGTTCGTAGTGGCCGCGCTCACCGGTCAAAATCGGCCACGCCCGACCGCGGCCGGTGCCGTCGAACGCACGGCCGTCGTCCTTCTGCCCGTAACCGTCGTGATTGTAGCGGTGCCAGGCCGGCCCCTGCGGCAGGTCGCATTTCAAAACGCCGTCGATGACCGTGATCGATTCCCGCACGATCGGATCGTCGGCCGCGCGAATGCCCAGCCGTACCAGTTGGAGGAAATCGCCCCCGACCACCGCCCGCGCCGGATGCACGCCGCCGCCGTTGGCCACGGCCAGCAGCGTCGTGTTCGGGTCGGCGTGCGGGTCGGGCGCCTCCGCGTCCGTGGGATTGATCCTGAGATAATGCCGTGGATGGCCTTCGACCAGGTCTCCCCTGGTCGTCACCGTCCATTCCTCGAGGTGGGCCGAGAGCCAGTCCGCATAGGCGAGGATGAATTCGGCGGTGCCCGCGTCATCGGCCGGCGCGGCAAAGTCCGCCGCGCAGACCAGGCCGGCGATCACGGTCGCGAGCGTCGAGGGAGAGTAGCCGGCGTTTTCCTCCCAGCGTTCCTGCGTCGTCACGGGCCCATGGAGAATGAGATAGGCGGCCGCCCGGTGGATCATGACGGCCGGATCGAACCATCCCGGGTTCGCACCGGCGTGGCGCAGGCGCCACGCCAGCAGGATGGGGGCGGCGATCTCGTCGAGCTGGAAGCCGCCCCAATAGGCTCGTCCGTCGATCCAGCTGTTTTGCGGGAAACTTCCGTCCGAACCCTGCATGGCCGCGAGCCAGATCAAGGCGCGGAGCGGCGTGTCGGTCTGGCCGGACGCCAGCAGCGCGGTCGCGCTCTGCACGAGGTCCCGCGTCCAGACCAGATGATAACCGCCGAGATCGTCGTCATTTTTCGTCTCGCCCCACGGGATGCTCATCGATGCGACCAGCGCGCCTTCGAACGATTTGTCCTCATGGGCGAGCAGGATGCAGCGGCTCAGACGGTACAGGTGCCCGCCGTCGGTGGTGTCGCGGGAGAAATCATGTTGCACATCGACCTTCGTGCGCCGCCACTGGCGGACATATCCGGCGCGATGGGTCTCGAAGGGCACCGCCAGCGATTGCATCAGTTTGGCCACGGTGCCTTGGCAGCTTCCTCCCAGGGCGATGCCCACCGTGAATTCGCCGTCCTCCTCCAGCCTGATTTCGCCGGTCAGCGCGATGTTGCCGTTCGGCGCGGCGCGGAATACCCAGTCCATCCTGAAGTTCTCCATCAAGTCCCGCCAGCCGTCGCTGGCGCCGACGTATCCGACAGACCGCCGCGCAAACCCGCGGCTGCAACCGAGCGAAAGATGCACATCGCCGAGGCTCGCGTGCAGCAGCCCGTTGCCGGCGATGTCCAGGCACTGCCCGGAGTTTCCGCTCCCGTGGCGGTCGAGATGCGGAGCGAGCAACGCGTACAGGCGCAATTTGCCGCGCAGCGACCGATCGAGCACCTCGACTTTGGTCTGGACGAGCAGCGTCGAACGATGGGGATCGGCCAGCACCTGTTTGATGATCCGGTAACGTCCGCTCCGCTCGGTGTTGGTGAGCCGGTAGAAGACGCAGTCGCGCTCCGGATAATCGATCTGATGGTCGAGATCGCGCTTCTCCTCGTGGCAGAAGCTTTCGCCGTCGCTGATCAGGAACTGAAAATCGCGGGTGTTGGGTTGGTCGACGTGCGGATAATATATCTCGTTCACGATGCCATGGCTGAGGGTAAACCACAGGCGGCAGCTTGTGTGATAGGCGGTGCCAAGGCCTTCCTTGGCGCTGGAGGTCCACCGCGGTTCGATGCCCGGTGCGCCGAACGCAACGGCGTTATTGGCGGGGTTCATGGGCGAAGGGCGGGGTTTCAGGCTCGGCCAGGTGTCGCGGCTCGGCCTTCGGCGTCTGGCGCCCGGCCATGACGGCGGCCCCGGCCTCAAGCCAGTTCGCCAGCTTGCGATCGAACGGATGGCCTTCGCTTTCCCAAATGGCGTGGGCCCGGGGCAGGATTTCCTCCCGGATGGCTGGATCCGTGGACTTCAACCCCGCGAAGGCTCCGACCGTCGCGGTCGCGGCACGCGGAGGCATGACGGGGTGATCTGCCGATGAAGACGCGATGGGTTTCATCGCGCATCGTCGCATGCATTTGCCGGCGCGGCAATTGGCTGACACGATCCAACGGCGTCATCGGACACGATCCAACGGGGTCATCGCTCACCTTTTACCTGGAGCTGGCGTAAGAGCGGAAGCGACGGATAGTCCGGGCGGCGCAGCAGCCCGACGTGTTCGCTGACGTCGTTGGCCGAGCCGATGTCGAGCTGCCGCAAGGTAAATGGTAAACGATGGCCCCATCGATCCTCCCCGCGTTTCGCGTTCTGCCCCTCCGTTTGCTCTTGCTCAAGCCCGGCTCTGGGCGGTCGGTCCCCTAGCCGCCGGCGAAATTGTGCGCACGCGCCAAGAGCTGCCGCTGTTCACTTTGGCTGCGACGGCGCCATGGCCACTCGTGGGTAACGTACAGGTTCCCCCGGGGGCCGACCGGTCGGACACAACGTCGGACACGACGTCCGACGGCGTGTCCGAGATTGCACAACCCGCTATGGCCGAGTGCTTAGACACGGCCCCACGTCGGACACGACTTGTCGAGCCCTCAGGGTCTGTCCCCCTTTGTCACGTGTCCGACGCAGTGTCCAAGGTTTCACAACCTGCTGTCCCGAAATGCTTAGACACCGGTTTGACACGACGAGCGGGTTTGACACGACGTGTCCGAACCCTCGCGGACGGACTGAAACCCAAATAACCTGTCCCCTAACCGAAGCCGCGGACGTTGAATTTGCCTGACCCTTAGCGGGCTCGGTGAGATTGACCTGTCCCTTATCGGACGGGGAAATCGAATTTGCCTGTCCCTTACCAGGGTCCCGGAGCAATAACCTGTCCCTTATCGGACGGGGAAATCGAATTTGCCTGTCCCTTAGCGGGGGCGCCGCACGGGAGAATCGAATAACCTGTCCCTTATCGGAGCCTTATTTGGCCGGATTCTCGGTTTATTTGGCCAGATTCTCCGGGGCCGTTTAATTTGGGCATTATTAGTCGCTATGGATTAGCGTCTTGCAACGCGAAGGCTCGTTATGGCCGGATTCGAGTATCCGGCCAAATAAACCCTGCCATTACCCAGTTTTGGCCGCCACCCCGTGTCACGGCCTCGCCCGAAGGTTTGTCACGACCGGATCGTGTCACGACGCCGCCGGGGATTTACGACTGGTCCGCGTCACAACGTCCGCGGGGCCTTACGATCGGGTCGTGTCACGACGGCCCCGGGGCGCCACGACAGGTTTGTCACGAACATGACACCCGGGGCTGGGCCACGGGGATTTGTCACGACCGTGACACGACAGCTCCTCGGGGGTAAGTCACGATCGGTCTGTCACGACCGCCCGCCCGAGGGGGCTGTCACGACCAGGCCGCGCCACGAACTCTCCCCCTGAGGGCTGTCACGACTGTTAATCGTGACACGGCGTCACGGGCTGCCGTGCAGGATGCCACTCCTGAGGCCGCTCAGGCGTCCGCTCCGTCCAACGGTCCGATTACCACCCGGATTACCGGTCCGGACGCCACTGACGATGTCACTCAGGCCTCCGACCGTGATGTCACTCGGCTTGCCACTCGCAAAACCCCTGACACGACCACTCACGATACCACTCGCGTCACCGGTCGAACGGCCGGCCTCGATACCGCTCCCGTGGTCACTCGGATCACCGCTTCGGATGCCACTGGCGATGTTACTCCCACCGCCATTCGCGCTGTCATTCGGATCACCGGTTCCGATACCACTCGCAGTTCCGCTCGTGCTGCCACTCGCGATGTCACTCCCAGCGCCGTTCGCGGTGTCACTCGAAATGCCAGTCCCGACGCCACTCGCGTTACCGCTCCGGTTGTCGTTCGCGACGAGACTCACGCCGCCCATCGCGATGCCACTCACGATACCACCGCGATCACCGCTCCGAATGTCGCCGGCGATACGAGTCGGATCACCACCGGCGTGACCGCGCCAATTACCGCCCCCGTTGCCACTCGACAAACCGCTCAGATGACCGCGGCCATTCCCGCTACGATTACCGCTCATATGACCGCTCTCTCGACCGCCGCGAATACCGCCCACGTGACCGGCGGATTACCCCTCCGAATACTGCTCGCCACCTACACGCATTACCGCCGGCAAGACCGCTTCAATTACCGTACCGACGACCGTTCGATCGCACAACGTCCGACCGGAATATACTATTCGCTCCGTCGCTCAGGTCACCGACCGCGATACCACCAGCGTTTCCACTGTGCCTACCGCTGGCGTCACCGCTGGGCGTTCCGCCGACGATACCCGATCGTGACCGCTGTGAATACCACTGTGAAAACACATGCGATACCGTCCGATCGACCAATCGTTAGCCGTCGCGAAATTCAGGTGCGCAATACGCATACACCGTCTGTCCCGCGATTGCCGTTGAAGCAAACAGAGGGGATCGGGATCGAAAAGCTGAAAGGCTGAAATCCGAACGCCACTCCATGCATTGTTGTAGGCGGGGTGACCTCACCCCGCGCGACGCAAGGTGACGGCGGGGTTCGGCTTGGCCGCCGTAGCCTTTGGCGAAGGAGGCCGACCCCGCCCTACATCATTCATTCCTCACCGGACACGGAGAACGGTTTTCTCTCCGCGCTCTCTGTGACCTCCTGTGCAAAA
>DASZYH010000111.1:0-45867 GCA_035545515.1 Opitutaceae bacterium | reverse complement strand
TGGAGGGAAACGATCGCCGTGCCCGCGGGCAGATACTGGCCGAGGTTGACGAGCCGGATGCCCAGCCGTCCGGAGAACGCCGCCGCAATGGTCTTTTTCGCGATCGTGGCCTTGATGTTTTCGACGTTGGCCACGGCCTGGTCGTACTGGGCCTGCGCCGCGTCGAGATCGGCCTGGGCGTTCACGTTGGATTCGCGAAGCTTCTTGGCCCGCTCGAGGTTTTGCTTCGCCAGCTCCGTGCCGGCCTGGGCGCTGTGCAATTGCGCCTGCTCGGTGTCGGTATTCAGTTTCACCAGCAATGCGCCCTTCTGGACCGTGTCGCCGGACTTGAATCCGATCTGGTCGATCACGCCGGCAAGTTCATTGCTGACGGTCACGCCTTGGACGGCCGCGATCGAACCGGTCGTCCGCAGCGTCGGCTGCCATTCGTCAGCCTTGGCATTTGCGGTCGAGACGGCGACGGGCGGCTGCTTCATGGCAGCCATGGCCTTGCCCATCTCGGAAAACTGGTGGATTCGGTACCCGAAGATGCCTCCGATAAGGAGAAGCACGACAACGAGCATGATGATCATTCGTTTAGCCATGGGAGTACGTGAGTAAGATGTCTGGTTGGTGTGGAAAATGGTTTGGAGTGGATCAGCGCGCGGCGGTGGCCGTGGCGGGCTCGCCCCCCGGCGGCGCGATGCTGACTGCCCGGGCCACGATCTTCTGCAGCAGTCCGACGAGCGTCTTCCGTTCCACGTCGGACAGGGGCGCCATCAGCCCCGCCATCATTTGGAAATGCCGAGGCAGGATCTGATTGATCAAGGAAAGGCCCTCCGGCGTCGCCTGGACGATCGTCATCCGCCGGTCAGACGTCGCCGGACCACGGCGCACGAGTCCGTCGCGTTCCAGCGTATCGATCAGGCCGGTCATCGTCGCCCGGGTGACGCTGGTACGCTCGGCCAGTTCAGCCGGCGTCAGCGGTGGCAGCGCGCAACCGCGGCGCTCGTGGGCCCAAAGGGCCATCAATACCCCGAAACGACCGTGGCTGATGTCGTGATTCGCCAGGTGGGTCTCAAGCACTCTGAATGCCTCATCCCCCGTGTGCAGCAGGTTCAGAAAGGCCTCAGTCGCCGATGGATCGAGATCGGGGAACTCAGCCCCCGCCTGCAGCAGGCACTCGTAACGGGGGAGGTCCTTGAGCATCAGGAGAGGCATGGGATGGGCGGAAAAGGTGGAATCGTTAGGGCCCTAACGACAAAAGCAAGCTTCAGTGCGTTAATTTTATGCGTCAGCCGGGGCCTATTTCATCAGCCCACTGTATTGACGATCGAGCGCAGCCGCGTCGGACAAAAACCCTGAATGGAGGCGGAACATCGGTCCTTGCCTGGGGCGTGCGTCATTCACGCCGTGGCGCCTCCGTAGCCACGTTTCTGCCCCCCGGTGGGCTACGTTCTTTCGGACGGAGTCGAACGATCCGTCATGACGGTCTGGGGTTGCCTCCTGCTTTGGTTCCTCCCGTTCGGGTCTCGAGCGAAGGCATGTCAGGCGTCCTTTGCGAAATAGGTCAGCGGTTCGACGTCCAGCAGCGCCTCGGCGTCCGCCGCCGGCTCCATCTCTTCGGTCATCCGCGTATCGATGAGCCAGCGGTGCAGCCGCCGAACTCCCTCCCCAACGCCAACGCGGGGACTCCAGCCGGTCGCCGCGCCAATTGCGCGGGTGTCCGACACATACCAACGTTGATCGGCGGCGCGCCAGTCGGAGAACACGACGCGCGGCAGCTCGCCCTGGAGCGCGGCGATCATCGCGGTGAGTTCGAGCAGGCTGATCGTGTTCTGCGGCCCGCCTCCGACGTTGAACGCCCGGCCCCGCACGGCTTCGACGTTCGCCTGCGCAAAGATCATCGCATCGATGAGATCGTCGATGAAGAGGACGTCGCGCACCTGGCGTCCGTCGCCGCAGATCGTGATCGGCCGGTTCTGCATCGCCCGCAGGAGAAAATGCGCCACCCATCCCTGGTCCTCGTTGCCGCATTGGTGCGGCCCGTAAATACAGCTCATGCGGAACACGGTCGCCGGAAGCCCGTACGTCCGGGCGTAGTCGAGCACATACTGCTCCGCCGCCCCCTTGGCGCAGCCATTCGGGCTTTGAGAGGCGACCGCGCGCCGCTCGTTGACCCCGTCGCGGAACGGCGACCCATCCGGAGGCGCGTACCGGCTGTCGCCGCCAGCCAGCGCGATGTCATTGAGATCGCCGTAAACCTTGTTCGTCGAGGTGAACAACAACGGAACCGATCGTCCGGCGCGGCGCACCGCCTCCAACAGCGTCAGCGTTCCACGCGCGTTGGCTTCGAAGTCCGCCACGGGATCCGCCAGACTCGTCGTGACCGCAACCTGCGTGGCAAAGTGGAACACCTGTCCCGCCTGCCGCACCGCGCCGGCGACGGCTTTTTCGTCCCGAATGTCGGCCACCACGACCGCCAGCCGGTCCCGGTGCTGCGTGCGCAGCCACTGGAGGTTTCGCCCGACACCGGGGCGCGCCAGGTTGTCGAGGATGATGACCGCGTTGCCACCGGAGAGGAGTCGGTGCGCGAGGTTCGTGCCAATAAATCCCGCGCCGCCGGTAATCAGGACCGAATGGCGCGTTGCGGAATGGAGGTACGTCATGGCGAAGTGCGGAGGCGCCGGGCCGTCAGAAGCCGTGTGTCGTTCACCGTCGGCTCATTCCGTCAGCCCGCGCTGCGCGATTTCCGCGCTGGGGCGCGACACCCCAACCTGCGTTTCCAGCCAGCCCGTGAACTCGTCGAGCCCCTCCTCGAAGCTGACCTGCGGCTCGTGGCCGAGGATCTCCCGGGCGAGCGCGAAGACGACCGGCCGCTTCCCGTTCAGGAGTTGCGACGCGAAAATCGCGGCAATCTGGTACATGCTCTGGCCGAGACCGACGCGCGCGGCCAGGTGGACAACCGCATCGACGTCGCGAAGCGAGCGGCGGACCAGTTCGCCGTCGCGCACGTCGCCTACGACAAGCTCGACCTGCGGGTCGAGATCTTGGGGCCGTTGCTGGTCCGAACCGTGCACTTGGGGCGACAGGCAATCCAGTGCCCGGACGGCATAGCCGTGTCGCAGTAGATCGTCCGCCAGATGCGAACCGATGAAACCGGCACCGCCGGTAATCAGGACTCTCTTCGCCATGGGATGTGTGGAATTGCCGTCGGGCGAGGGATGTTCGCGACCCTGCCCGCCCTGTCGCCCGTCGGCGGCCATGGACTGTGCCCGGCTCCCGCTTCCCCCGCCGTGTTGCGATGACTTCAGCAAATCAGAAGCGCCGTGCGCGGCAGTTCGGGCGAATGCTGCGCGCGAAGCGTCGCACCGCCGGATACCACGACCGCCGCCTGCTTCGCTAAGGTTCGCCGTTCATTGTGGGACCAGAATACCACGCCCAGCAGGGCGGTGTCATTGGGGCCGACCTCGGAAGAGCATCCCGGAATTTCCCATTTGCTTGCGCTGGGGCGAAGACTGCCTGCTCGGGGCAAACGCATCGCAATTCCGGCCCAGCGGCAACAAAAAGGGCGGGCCGAAGCCCGCCCGAGCTGAAATCCGGCTTCCGCCGTGCGCGTTAGAGCGATTGCGCGGCAGCGACGAGAGCCTCGGTCGTGATGCCCAGTTCCTTGAACACAGTGGCCGCCGGCGCACTCAGGCCGAAGCGATCGATTCCGATCACCTTGCCGTCCAAGCCAACGTACTTGTGCCAGAGGACCGTCACGCCCGCCTCGATCGCGACGCGTTTGCGACAGGCGTTCGGCAGCACGCTCTCGCGATACTCCGCCGACTGCCGGTCGAACCGCTCCGTCGAAGGCATCGAGACCACGCGCGTGCCGGCACCAAGGATCTTCGCCGCGGCGACGGCATATTGCAGCTCGCTGCCGGTCCCGATCAGGATCCGCTCCAGCGGCGCCGTCTCCTTCACCGCCACATAGCCGCCCTTGAGGACACCTTCGCGGCGCTGCTGCGCGGGAATTTCGTTCAACATCGGCAGCGCCTGCCGCGTGAGCGCGAGCAGGGTCGGGCCGTCGACCCGCTCCAATGCCGCCGCGAATGCACCGGCCACCTCCTCCGGATCCGCCGGGCGGATCACGTCGAGGTTCGGAATGACGCGGAGCCCGGAAACCGTTTCCACCGGCTGGTGCGTCGGACCGTCCTCGCCCACGCCGACAGAGTCATGCGTGTAGACATACATGACGGGCAGCCGGGCGAGGGCCGCGATGCGCATCGACGGCCGCGAGTAGTCGGCGAAGACCAGGAAGGTCGCGATGCTCGGCCGGAACAGGCCGTCATAGGCGACCCCGTTGGCGATCGCCGCCATCCCGTGCTCGCGAATCCCGAAGCGGATGTTGCGGCCGGAGCGATTCGACGGGTCAAAGTCCTTGTCGGCCGCGATGTAGTTCAACGTCGAGCCGTAGAGATCGGCGCTGCCGCCGATGAGCAGCGGCATCTCCGCCGCGATCGGCTGGAGGACATCGCGTCCGGCGGCGCGCGTCGCCAGCTTGGCGTCAGCCGGGAAGAGCGGGATCTTTTCCAGCAGGGCCGCCGCCTTCGGCGCGTTTTCCGGCGCGGAACGATCGAGCTGCGCCGCCTGGTCGGGATTGGCTTCGCGCCACGCCTTGTACGCCTTGTGCCACTTGTTGCAGCGGCGGACGAGCAGCGCCTTGTGTTGTTCGAAATACGCGCGCACATCGTCGCTAACGAAGAAGTGCTGGTCGGCCGGGAGGCCGAGACCCGCGCGCGCGGCGTCGGCGAACTTCGCCCCGCCCTCGCCGTGGCCCTTCGCCGTGCCCTGAACCTCGGCGATGCCTTTGCCGATGACCGTCTTCGCAATGATGAGCTGCGGCTTCCCGCTCTTCGTCTTCTTCGCCTTGTTGAAGGCCTTGAGGAACGCGGCCATGTCGTGCCCGTCGATCGTCTGCACATCCCAGCCGATGGCCTTGAACCGCTGCGCGGCATTCTCGCTCTGCGTCTTGGCCGCCATCGCGTCGAGCGTCACGTCGTTCGAGTCGTAAATGAGGATCAGGTTGTCGAGCTTCTGGTGGCCCGCGAAGGCGACCGCCTCCATCGCAACACCCTCCTGCATGCAGCCGTCGCCGGCGAGGCACACGACGTGATAGTCGAAGATCGGATGCTCGGCGGTGTTGAAGCGAGCCATCGCCATCTGGCCGGCCATCGCCATGCCGACGGCATTGCCCACGCCCTGGCCAAGCGGGCCGGTGGTCGCCTCGACGCCCGGCGTCTCGTGGAATTCCGGATGCCCCGGCGTGATGCTGTGCAGCGCCCGGAATTTCTTCACCTCCTCGAGGCTCACGTCGTAGCCGCTCAGATGCAGCCAGGCATAGAGGAACATCGAACCGTGGCCCGCCGACAGCACGAAACGGTCGCGGTTGATCCAACGCGGACGCTCCGGATTGTACGAGAGTGCGTGTCCGAAGAGGACCGCACCGATATCAGCACAGCCGAGCGGGAGTCCGAGATGACCGGACGAGCAGGCATGCACGGCGTCGATCGCGAGACCGCGCGCCTGGTTGGCGGCTTTGGCCAGGAGGTGTGTTTCGAGCGTCATGAGAGAGGAAAAAAGTCCGTCAAGACGTACAGATCCCGCGGGTTGTGGGGAAGCTTGAAGTTGGGGAGATGCTGACAGGCGCCTGGATTCGGGGAATTACGCTTCCGTTGCGGGTGCATCGAATTGCGCGCGGCCGCGCGATTCGCCCTCCGCGCGGCTCGCCAAATTACCAACGGCGAATGCCCCCCCTGATTGGCGAACCGGCCGCCACCCACGTGCCACGTCCCACCTCCCACCAAATCCCAACAGTCGGTGGCCAGTGTCCCGAGTTCCGTCTCCCCGGCGCCGATCCGGCGCGACACAAAAAAAGCGAGCCCGCGGGAGGCTCGCTTTGGCGAAAAGAAATATGTGACCGATCAGCTCTTGGCGACTTCGGCAGCGGCGGGAGCCGTCGCGGCCTTCGCGACCTTCTCGGCATGGATCTCGGCGGCGCGGTCCTTCTCCTTGATCGCGACGGCAGCCTTGCCCGTCCGGCGGCGGAGGTAGTACAGGCGGGCCTTCATTGCCTCGGACTCGCGCTCAACCTCGATCTTCTCGATGTTCGGGGAGTTGACCGGGAACACGCGCTCGACGCCCTCGCCGTAGCTGAGACGGCGGACGGTGAAGGTCTCGTGGATGCCATGCCCCTTCCGCGCGATCACGATCCCCGCAAAAACCTGCACGCGCTCCCTGTCGCCTTCGCGGACCTTCGTGTGCACGCGCACACCGTCGCCGACCTTGAACGGCGTAGTGTCTTTCTTCACCTGAGCGGCGGTGATTTCTTGGATGATCGGGTTCATGGCAGTGAATTATTTGAGTAAATCGGGACGCACCTGACGGGTCTTTTCCAGTGCACGCGCATGGCGCCATTTCTCGATTTCAGCATGATTCCCCGAGAGCAGAACCTCGGGAACGGACATGCCCCGAAATTCGGCGGGACGCGTGTATTGAGGAAAGTCGAGCAACTTGCTGCTGAAGGATTCGTGCGTCAATGACTTTTCCTCCCCGAGCACACCGGGGATGAAACGCGCCAGCGCATCGATGACCACCGCCGCCGCCAGCGTGCCATTTGTCAGCACATAATCACCGATTGAAATCTCCTGATCGATAACACGATCCCGGATTCTCTGGTCGATGCCTTCGTAGTGACCGCTCAGCAGGACGAGATGCTGCTGCTGCGAGAGTTCCAGGGCCAGCGCCGGGGACAGCGGCACGCCATCCGGCGTCAGGTAAATCCGGCGGCAGCCCGGTGTCTGCAGCTGCTCGATCGCCGCAAAGGCCGCCTCGGGTTTCATGACCATGCCGGCCCCGCCGCCGAAGGGACGGTCGTCAGCGGTCCGGTGCTTGTCCGTCGTCCACCCCCGCAGATCGTGCACGTTCACCGCCAGCAAACCCGCGGCAATGCCCTTGCCGAGGATGCTCTCGTTGAGAAACCCATCGAGCATCCGGGGAAACAGCGTCAGAACGTCGATCTTGAGTGGCATGGAGGGTACCGTCTAAACCCGCGGGGCGTACGGAGAAAGCCGCAAAAAACGGAAAACCTCGGAAGCAGGTTCCGAGGCTTCGGCCACAGGGGCGGGGTCTCCGGGACCTCAGCGCCCTGTGCGGGGAAAACGGTGAGCGCGATTAGGCCGTGGCCGGCGCTTCCGACTTCGCCGTGGCGGACCGGCGCGCCTTCTTGATCATGGCGTGCATCGTATCCGTGGGCCGCGCACCCTTGCTCAGCCAGTACTCAACTCGCTCCAGATTGATGGCGATGGGGTTGCCCTTGCTACCGGGGCGATACGTGCCGAGGTTCTCGACCGCAGCGCCATCGCGGCGCGACCGCGCCTCGGCGACAACGACGCGATACAGCGGCTGGTGCACGGAACCAACCTTGGTGAGACGGATTTTGAGAGCCATGTCTGATGTTTACGGAGCAGTTCTTGTCTTGAAAAGCTGAGCACAAGACCGGCCGGAGAGAACGTTGTCAAGCACGCTGAGAGAGGAGCCGGCATTTGGTGATTAGTGCTTGGTATCTGGCGCTTCGCAACTTCGGGGCCCGGTGCTCGGAAAAACGGGAAATCGGCGCTTTTGACACCGGACCAACCAGGCCAAACACCCGCTTGGCTCGATTCCCGCTCCGACAAATGACAAAATACCAAGCACTTCATTCCCTGCTGACTTGAGTCGTCGGTTTCGTACACTCCACCGCCATGTGCCTCGCCGTCCCAGGCCGGGTCATCGAAATCGCTCCCGGTAACGACTGCTTTCGCACCGGTCGCGTGAGCTTCGGGGGGACCATCCGCGAGGTGAATCTTTCCTTCGTACCGGAGGCACGGATCGACGACTACGTCCTCGTTCATGTCGGGCTCGCGCTCAGCGTCATCGAGGATGTCGAAGCCAGGGCAGTGTTCGCTCAGCTCGCCGCGATGGACGAACTCGCTGACTCGGATCCGCCGTGAGGTACGTCGACGAGTACCGTGATTCCGCGGCAACGCGGCGCCTCGCCGCCGCGATTCGTCGCACGGTGACTCGGTCGTGGACCTTGATGGAGATCTGCGGTGGCCAGACGCACAGCATCGTCAAATACGGCCTCGATGCTCTGCTGCCGCCCGGTGTAACGCTGGTGCACGGTCCCGGCTGCCCCGTCTGCGTGACCTCGGTCGGACTGATCGACGCCGCGATCAAACTGGCCGCGAAACCCGGTGTCACCCTCTGCTCGTTCGGCGACATGCTGCGCGTCCCCGGTTCGGACTTGGACCTCCAGGCCGCACGCTCGCGGGGCGCGGATGTGCGGATCGTCTATTCCCCGTTCGACGCTGTGAACCTCGCCCGACGCGAACCCGGGCGTAACATCGCATTCTTCGCGGTGGGATTTGAAACCACCGCCCCGGCCACGGCGCTGGCGGTTCTGCAGGCGCGGCAGCTCGGCCTGCGGAACTTCAGCCTGCTTGTGGCCCATGTCCTGGTGCCGCCGGCGATCGAGGCGCTTCTTTCCGCCCCCGACAACGTCATCCGCGGATTTCTCGCCGCCGGACACGTCTGCACCGTAACCGGCCTCTCGGCGTACCAGCCGATCGCCGCGCAGTTTCGCGTCCCGATCGTCGCGACCGGGTTCGAGCCGGTCGACATCCTCCGCGGCGTGCTCGCCTGCGTCACCCAGCTCGAACAGGGACGCGCCGAAATCGAGAACGCCTACGGACGCGCCGTCCGGCTGCAGGGCAACCTCGCGGCCCGGCAGGCGATGGAACGCGTGTTCGTTCCGGCCGACCGCGAATGGCGCGGGCTCGGGCTCATTTCCTGCAGCGGCCTCGAGCTCCGGGCCGAGTTCGCCGAATTCGACGCCCGTTCCCGGTTCTCTCTCCGCCTCACGCCCGCGACGGCGATCGCGACTTGCATCGCCGGCCGGGTGCTCCGCGGACAATGCCGCCCGACGGAATGTCCGGCATTCGGAACCAAGTGCACTCCCGACCACCCGCTCGGCGCCCCGATGGTTTCATCCGAAGGCGCCTGCGCCGCGTACCATCGCTATCGCCGTCTGACCGCGCGGTGAGTTTGGCGCGATGGATCAGTGGGCTGAGCGCGGTCACCCGCCCACATTCCGCAGCGCGAGTTCCACGTTCCGCGGCAAGGCTGCCCCCTCGCTGGCGCTCGCCGCCACCCGTTCTGGAATTCGCACCCCGCGATTGCCCCCATGGCCACCCCGACGGTCGCTGCCTGCAGTGCGGCGAAAGGCTAGCAGATCCGCGGCAGTTGTTCGCCGCTGAGCCGGTCGAGGATGCGATCGACCCCGATGAGGCTGCGCAGCGTCACCTCGCCGGCCGGCGCCCGGCCGACCGTTCCGATCAAAGCCGGCGGGGCGCCGGGCGCTGTGGCGGCGAGTACCGCAAGCGCGGTGTCGGCCTGCGCCGACGGCACGAACGCAATGAAGCGGCCCTCGTTTGCCACGTACAAGGGATCCAGCCCCAGCAGTTCGCAGGCGCCGCGGACCGGCTCTGAAACGCGCACCGCATTCTCGCGCAGCGCCACCGCTACGCCGGCAGTCTCGGCAACTTCGATCACGGCCGTCGCCAGCCCGCCGCGCGTCAGATCGCGCAGGCAGTGCACCTCGATTCCCGCCTGCAGCAGCGCGCGCACGGCCGGCCACAACGGCGCACAATCCGTCGCGATCGGCGATTCGAACGCGAGCCCTTCGCGCTGCGCGAGCACCGCCATGCCGTGCCGTCCGATGTCGCCGCTCAGCAACACGGCGTCCTTCGGGCGGACGGAGCGCGGCGAGATGTCGCCGCCGTGCTCGATCCATCCGATGCCCGTCGTCGTGATGAAAAGTCCGTCGCCCTTCCCTCGTTCCACCACCTTGGTGTCGCCGCACACGATCTCAGCCCCGGCCAGTCGGACGCACTCTCCCATCGCGGCCGCGACCCGCTGCAGAGAATCGAGCGGCAGCCCCTCCTCGATCACGAACGCGGCGCCCAGCCAGCGCGGTCGCGCGCCGCACATCGCGAGATCGTTCAGCGTGCCCGTGACCGCCAGCGTGCCGATGTCCCCGCCGGGGAAAAACAACGGACTCACGACATGCGCATCGGTGGAAATGGCGAGCCGGATGCCCGGGGGTGCCGCCACCACCGCGCCGTCATGCCGCGTTGCCAGCGCCGGGTTGCGAAACGCCGGCGTGAACACTTCGTCGATCAACTGTTGGGTCAGGCGTCCGCCGCCACCGTGCGCCACCTGAATCTCCGGGTAACGGCTCAGGGGGCTTGGACAGGAGAGCTGGGGCGAGATCTCCGACACAGTCGCGAGCCTACGTTCGCACTCCCGCCACGTCGATGTCCGAATGCCGAGGTCCACGCCGGCGCCGGCCGTCCGGCGGCGAACCATTCCGCTTCGGTTCTTCGACGTTCCGTGCCGCCGCTCCTTCGCCGCGACGCTCGACTTCGCCGACCGCGCCGCTACGCTCGCGCGCGATGCATGAGCTCGGCATCGCGGAGAACGTCCTCCGCGCCGCGCTTCGTGAAGCGCGGTCGTCGAACGCAGCCCAGGTGCTGCGGGTCGTCGTTCGGGTTGGCTCTCTTTCGGGCGTGGATCCGGAATCCCTTCACTTTGCGTTCGCGGCGATCCGTGGAGGGACGCCGGCCGCCAACGCGACGCTCGAATTCGACCGCGTACCGGCCGTCGGCGAATGCCGCCAGTGCACCGCCACGTTTCCTGCGGAGGACGAGGTGTACCTCGGCGGGTGCCCGCGCTGCGGCGCCACCGCAGTCAGCCTTCGCCGCGGCCGGGAACTCGAACTGGTCCGGGTCGAACTCGCCATTTCATGAACCCAAACCCGTCCGAACCCGCGGGGTCCATCCCCGGCATCGTCCGCGTCGATGTGCGTGATCCGGAGGACGTCCTTCCCTCGCCACCGGGTGACGATGACAACGCGGCCACCCTCGTGGTGACACTGGAACGCCGGTTGCTCGACGAGAATGAGCGGCAGGCGCTGGCGAACCGGACGCGGCTTCGCTCCCGTGGCATTCGCACGCTGAACCTGGTCTCCGCCCCCGGTGCGGGCAAAACCACGCTCCTGGAACGGACGCTCGCCCACTTCGATGGTCGAGTCCGCTGCGCGGTGATCGTCGGCGATCTCGAGACCGACAACGACGCGCGGCGGCTTCAACGCCCGGGCGTGCCCGTCGTGCAGATCACGACCGGGAGTGCCTGCCATCTCGACGCCGGCATGATCGCCCGTGCGCTCGCGGCCATCCCGCTGGACGGCGTGGGCCTGCTGTTGATCGAGAACGTCGGCAACCTTGTCTGCCCCGCGTCCTTCGACCTCGGGGAGGACCGGCGCGTCGTCCTCCTCTCCTGCCCCGAAGGCGAGGACAAGCCGCTCAAATATCCCCCGCTGTTCAGCAGCGCGCACCTGGTGCTCCTCACGAAGACCGACCTGGGACCGGCCGTCGGTTTCGACCGCAATGCCGCCCTGACCAATATCCGCCGCGCCGCGCCCCAGGCGGACATCCTCGAACTCTCCGCCCGCACGGGCGACGGGCTCGAGGCGTGGTTCCGTTTTCTCGAGCACCTGCTCTGAGCCATGCCGACCGACGCAGATGGGTCCTCCCACCCGCCCCGCGCCTGCGTCATCGCCATTGAGGGCACGGTCCAGGGCGTCGGGTTCCGTCCGTTCGTGGCGCGAACCGCCGCCCGACTGGGAATCTCAGGCAGCGTCCGCAACACGCCGCGCGGCGTGACGATCGAGGCCCTCGGCCCCGCTCCGGCACTCGCCGCCTTCACCGCCATCCTCGAGTCCGAGGCACCGCCGGCCGCCGTGATCACCGCCGTTCGCGTGCGCGCGACCGCGCCCCCGATCGACGGCTCGGCCGCGGGGTTTGCCATTCTCGATAGCGACCGCGCCGAGGCACCCGTCGTGCCAGTCACGCCCGACCTCGCGCTGTGCGACGACTGCCGTCGCGAGCTGTCGGATCCGCGCGACCGGCGTCATGCGTATCCCTTCATCAACTGCACGAACTGCGGCCCGCGCTACAGCATCGTTCTCGCGGTTCCGTACGATCGCGAACGAACGACGATGTCACCGTTCACGATGTGCCCCGACTGTGCACGCGAATTTGCCGACCCGGCGAACCGCCGGTTCCACGCGCAACCGAACGCCTGCGGCCGGTGCGGCCCGCGAGTGACCTGGTCGGATGGCGGCGGCGCGTCGGGTTACGAGTCTCCCATTGCCGCCGCTGCGGCCGCGGTCCGCCGGGGCGAAATCGTCGCCGTCAAGGGTATCGGGGGCTTTCACCTCGTCGTCGATGCGACCAATGGCGCCGCGGTCTGGGAACTGCGGCGTCGCAAGCATCGCGACGAGAAACCGTTCGCGGTCATGTTCGACTCGCTCTCGGCAGTCCGCGCCGAAGCGACCGTTTCCGACGCCGAGGCTGCCGCCCTCCGGTCGCCGGCCGCGCCGATCGTTCTCGTGCGCCGCCGCGCGGATTCACGGCTGGCACCGGAGATCGCGCCGGACAACCCGTGGATCGGAGCGCTCCTCGCCTACACCCCGCTGCACGTGCTCCTCCTCGAGGCCGTCGGGCGGCCGGTTGTCGCCACAAGCGGGAATCTTTCCGAGGAACCGCTCTGCACGGACGATCCCGAGGCGCGCGCCCGGCTCGCCAGCATCGCCGATTGCTTTCTCGGTCATGACCGGGCGATCGCCCGCGCAGTGGACGACTCGGTCCTCCGCATCGCCGCTTCCGGTCCGGTGCTCCTCCGGCGGGCGCGCGGCCTCGCGCCTGCCCCGCTCGCGCTCCCGGCTGATGCCAGGGGCGGTCCCTCGCTCCTGTGCGTCGGCGCCCACCTCAAGAGCACCGTCGCTGTCACGGTCGGTTCGGACGTCGTTGTCAGCCCGCATATCGGCGACCTCGATCACGCCCTGAGTCTCGGCGCCTTTCGCCGCGCAATTGACCTGCTGCGGAACCTGCATGGCAGCCAACCCGAGGTCGCAGTCTGCGACGCGCATCCCGACTATGCCTCGACCGAATATGCCGCCAAACTCGGCGTCCCCCTCCTTCGTGTGCAGCATCATCTTGCCCACGTGCTCGCCTGCCTGCTGGAGCATGACGGCGGGCCGGACCGCGTGCTTGGCGTCGCGTGGGATGGCTCGGGCTATGGCGGCGACGGCACCGTGTGGGGCGGCGAGTTCATCGTCGTCGACCGCTCCGTGCGCACCGCGCGCCGCGTGGCGCACCTGCGCCCCTTCCGGCTCCCGGGCGGCGAGGCGGCCGTCCGCGAACCGCGGCGCACGGCGCTGGCCCTCCTCCACGCGATGGCACCGCTCGATTCGAGTTCGCCCTGGGTCCGGCGCCTGGATTTCTCGCCCGAAAACGCCTCGACCCTGTTGACCCTGCTGGAGCGGGGCCGCCACGCGCCCGTTACGACCAGCGCCGGGCGCCTGTTTGACGGCGTGGCCGCGCTCCTCCGGCTGCGCCTGCGCACCACGTTCGAAGGGCAGGCGGCGATCGCGGTTGAAGCCGCCGCCGCCAGCCACAGCGGAACCGCACCACCCTGGCCGATGCCGCTGGTCCGTCCGCCGCGCGACGGTGTGCCCTATCTCGACTGGGAGCCGGCGCTCGATGCGCTGCTGGCAGCCCGGCGCCGCGGTACGGGCGTCGCGACTGTCGCCGCCCAGTTTCACGCCACGCTCGCCGCGGGGATTGCCGAAGTGGCCGGAACGATGGGAATTCGGACGATCGCGCTCAGCGGGGGATGTTTTCAGAATGCGCGCCTGCTCGACCTGACCATCGAAGCGCTTGAAACGGGCGGTCACGAGGTCCTGCGACCATTGCGACTGCCCCCGAACGATGGCGCCATCGCCGCCGGTCAGGCGCTCGCCGCCCGGTGGGGAATCACCACCGTCGGGTGACAGGCAACTACACGGGAGAGATGGCAACACTACCGTGTTGGGCGCGGCGCCCCTGAAGCTGCCCGTGCGCGCGCTCCATCCCGACCGGTCTGCGCGAGACCGCCACTCCCGGTTTCATGCTGTCTCCCGCCCGCAATCTCGCATGCAGGAATATGTGGCGGCGCATTGTGTTTGCTAATATTCCGCCGGGCAGCCGCGGGGCATGGCCGGAGACCTTGCCATTCTGGTTTCTTATGCTCAGCTCACACCGCTGGTGACGGGCGGTCGCGCTACCCCTGCGCCGATCGCTCCCGCGAGCCCACTCTCGCGACGATGAGCATCCCTCCTGCCACGTCGACGTCGGTTGCGCCAGTCAACCGTCCGGCATTGCCCACATCCCCCGATCAGCGCGACGCCGACGGGCAGGTGGAGGCGAAATTCACGATCCAGCGGACGATCAAGTACGAGGGAGACCGCGTGGTTGGATTCGGCCGCGAGGTCATGGCCGTTCCGGGATGCGAACAACTCGAATGGTGCATCCAATGCGGCACCTGCTCTGGCGTCTGCCCGCTGAGCATCTACATGGATTACACGCCGCGCCAGGTGATGGCGCTCACCCGCGCGGACTTCAAACACGAGGTCCTGCGCAGCCACACCATCTGGCTCTGCGCTTCCTGTTATGCCTGCACCGTCGAGTGTCCGCAGGGCATCCGCGTGACGGACATCATGTACGAGTTGAAGCAGCGGGCCATCCAGGAGCACGTGTTTCCCCGGCGTTTCCCGATCCCCGTGCTCGCGCACGAATTCAACGCGATGGTCCTGCGCAACGGCCGCATCTCGGAGGTCATGCTCGTGATGAAGCTCTTCCTGAAGACGAGCTGGATCGCCGCCCTGGCCAACTGGCGTCTCGGAATCGATCTCCTGCGGACCGGCCGGCTCTCCTTCGCAACCGAGCGCATCCGCCAGCGGGGGGACATCGCGCGCATGCTCGCGGCAATCGACCAGCCGAAGGGGGCCGCATGAAATTCGCCTACTTTCCGGGCTGCTCCCTCAAGGGACTCGGACGCGGTTACGAGGAATCGCTGCTTCCGGTCCTGCGCCATCTCGGAGTCGAATTCGAAGAGCTCGATGACTGGAACTGCTGCGGTGCCACCGCTTACATGGCCATCGACGAATCGAAGGCCTGCGTGCTCGCCGCCCGCAACCTCGCCCTGGCCGAGCGCGCCGGGCTGCGTGAGGTCCTCGCGCCGTGCGCCGCGTGCTACCTCGTTCTCAACAAGACGAAGCACTACTTCCATGACTACCCGGCGATGAAGCTGCGGATCGATCGCGCGCTCGCCGCGGTCAAGCTCAGCTACGCCGGCGAAACGCCGGTCCGACATCCCCTGGATGTCCTGCTCAACGACGTCGGGCTCGACGCGATCAAGCAACGGGTTGTCCGCCCGCTGAAGGGACTGAAGGTCGCCCCGTACTACGGCTGCCAGATCGTGCGTCCTTATGCGACGTTCGACGACCAGGAGAACCCGGTGGCCATGGATCTGCTGCTCGAGGCGCTGGGCGCGACCGTCGTCCGCTACCCGTTGAAGACCAAATGCTGTGGTGGCAGCCTGACCGGCACGGTGCCGCGGGCGGGAACCCGCATGGTGTACATCCTTCTGAACGAGGCGCGGAAGCGGGGCGCCGACTGTCTCGCGACCGTCTGTCCGCTCTGCCAGTTCAACCTCGATGCGTACCACGCGCAGGTCGAGAGCCGCTACGGCACGCCCGTGCTGCCGACGGTCTACTTCACGCAACTGATGGGGCTCGCGTTCGGCCTTCCCGAGGACCAGCTCGGGCTGCGCCGTGCCGCCGTCCGTCTCACCTGGCGGCCGCCGGACCCGGCCGCAACGCCCGCGGTGGCACCCGCGCCGGCCGTCGACGCGGCGCCTTCCTGATCCCATGGTCTCCTCGTCAACAGACGTCCGCGTCGGGTTCTACGTCTGCCATTGCGGCCACAACATCGGCAGCATCGTCGACTGCCCCGCCGTCGCGCATTACGTCGAGTCCCTGCCCAACGTGGTTGTTTCGCGGGATTACAAGTACATGTGCTCCGATCCGGGGCAGGAGTTGATCCAGAAGGACATCGCGGAATTCAGACTCAACCGCATCGTCGTCGCATCCTGTTCCCCGCTCCTGCACGAGCGCACATTCCGTGCCGCCGTCAGCGCCGCCGGACTCAACCCGTACTTTTTCCAGATGGTGAACATCCGGGAGCACGTCTCCTGGGTGCACACGGACGCCACCGCCGCCACCGACAAGGCCCGGGCCCTGGCGCGTGCCGCCGTGCTGCGCGTCGCCGCCCATTGCGCGCTCGAGGTCAAGCGCGTGCCCGTGCATCCCGACGTGCTCGTCGTCGGCGCGGGCATCGCCGGGATCCACGCCGCCCTCACCCTCGCGAATGCCGGGCGCAAGGTCTTCCTCGTCGAACGCGAGCCCACGATCGGCGGGCACATGGCGAAATTCGACAAGACGTTCCCCACCCTCGATTGCGCCGCCTGCATTCTCACGCCGAAGATGTCGGAAGTCGGCACCCATCCGAACATCACGCTCTGGACCTGCGGCGAGGTGGTGAAGCTGGACGGCTACGTCGGCAACTTCACCGCCACCATCCGGCGCCGGCCCCGCTATGTGAACGAGGACCTGTGCACCGGCTGCCAGGAATGCATCGCGCGCTGCGTCTTCAAGGAGGCGAAGTTCCCCGATGCGTTCAACGAACGCCTCGGCAAACGGAAGCCGATCTACATCCCGTTTCCCCAGGCGACGCCCCAGGTGGTCCTCATCGACCCGGAGGTCTGCCTCAATTTCAAGCGCGGCACGACCACCGTGAGCGGCCGCTGCAAGCGCACCTGCGTCGACGCCTGTGGCGAGCGGCATGCGATTGATTTCACCCAGACCGAGACGACCGGGGAGATCAAGGTCGGCACGATCATCGTCGCGACCGGTTTCCAGACGTTCGACGTCAAACGCGTGCCGCAGTACGGCTACGGCACGTTCCCAAACGTCTATACCGCCCTCGAAGTCGAGCGGCTGGTCAACGCCTCCGGTCCCACCGCCGGCGAGGTCGTCCTGCGCGATGGCCACCGCCCGCAGGCGATCGGGATCATTCACTGCGTGGGTTCGCGCGACAAGAAGACGAACCGGTGGTGCTCGCGCGTCTGCTGCATGTACTCGATGAAACTCGCGCACCTGCTGAAGGAGCACACCGGCGCCGAGATCTACAATTTCTACATCGACATCCGCGCGCCGGGCAAAAGCTACGAGGAGTTCTACGACAAGCTGAACGAGGAGGGCGTGCATTTCATCCGCGGTCGGGTCGGCGAGGTCACCGACTGGGCCATGCGCGACGAGGAGGAGGGCAAGCTCGTGATCCGCGTCGAGGACACCCTCGCGGGCTTCGTCCGCCGGATTCCGGTCGACATGGTCGTCCTCTCGACGGGCCTGGAGCCGCAGGCCGACGCGCAGCAGGTCCGGCGGCTCTTCAACATGAGCTGCGGTTCAGAGGGGTTCTTCCTGGAGCGGCACCCCAAGCTCGCCCCGGTGAACACGTTTACCGACGGAATCTTCATCGCCGGATGCTGCCAGGGCCCGCGCGACATTCCCGACACGGTGGCGCAAGCGGGCGCGGCGGCCGCCGAGGCAATGGCGCTGATCGACCGCGGATATGTCGAGCAGGAGCCGAACACCGCCTACATCGTCCCGGACGACTGCTCCGGCTGCAAATCGTGCGTGCCGCTTTGTCCGTACACCGCGATCACGTTCGATGAGGCCACGAAGAAGGCCTCGATCAACGAGGCGCTGTGCAAGGGCTGCGGCACCTGCGTTGCCGCCTGCCCGAGCGGCTCGATCCACCAGCACCTGTTCGAGGACGAGCAGGTCTTTAGCGAAATCGAGGGTTTGCTGGTTCACTCATGACCTCGCCGATCGCCAGTCCACCCGCCGCCGATTGGGAACCGCGGATTGTCGCGTTCTTTTGCAACTGGTGCACCTACACCGCGGCGGACCTCGCCGGCGTTTCACGGATGAAGTACGCGGCGAACGTCCGGGTGATCCGATTGATGTGCTCGGGACGGGTCGACCCGCAGTTCGTCTTTTCAGCGCTGGCCAACGGCGCGGACGGCGTGCTGATCGGTGGCTGCCACATTGGCGACTGCCACTATGCGGAGGGAAACTACAAGACCCTTCGGCGCTTCGAACTGCTGAAACGGCTGCTGCGCGACCTCGGAATCGAGGAGCCGCGCGTCCGGCTCGAGTGGATCTCCGCCTCCGAGGGCGAGCGCGTAAAGGCCGTTGTCAACGAGATGGTCGCCCAGATCCGCGCGCTCGGACCGCTGGCATGGCCTGACCGCCTCGCAGACTGGGACCGCGAAGCCGCCGCCGCACCGTCGGAGGCGCCGTCCACCGCGCTGCCCGTCAAATCTGCCGAGGTCGCCCATGCGTAGCGCCTGCATCCAACATTCTCCCGTACCTGCACGCCTTCTGGCAGGGGCGGCTCTCCTCCGCCGCCCTGGGATTCATTTCGATGAGTCTCGATTTTGTCCCCGGTCCGCCCCACACCCCGGGGCGGCTCGGCGAGCTGCCCCTGCCAGACAACTTCTCCCGTTGCTGACCTCAGTCGCTTCCGAGGCGGCGTTTCCACCATGAGCGCAGCAAAGCCCAAGGTGGCGTTTTACTGGTGCGCCTCGTGCGGTGGCTGCGAGGAGGCGGTCGTCGATCTTGCCGAAGGCATTCTCGGTGTCCTCGACGCGGTCGAAATCGTCTTCTGGCCGGTCGCGCTCGACTTCAAGAAACACGACGTCGAGGCGCTCGCCGACGGCGAGCTGGCCGCCACGTTCCTGAATGGTGCCATTCGCACGTCCGAGCAGGAGGAGATGGCGCGCCTGCTGCGTCGAAAGAGCCGCCACCTCATCGCGTACGGTGCCTGCGCCCAGCTCGGTGGCATCCCCGGACTCGCCAACCAGTTCGATCGCGAGCGTCTCCTGCGTTACGTTTACGAGGAGGCACCGACCGTCGCGAATCCGGAGCGGACGCGTCCCTTGGCCACGCACACCGACGATGGCCGTGTGCTCACGCTCCCGGAGTTCAGGCACGGCGTCCGATCGCTCGATCAGGTCGTCGCCGTCGACTACTATCTACCCGGCTGCCCGCCGACGCCGAAGCTCACCCAGGCGGCGATCTCCGCGCTGCTCGAAGGCAGACTCCCGCCCCGCGGCGCCGTCCTCGCCCCGGACATCGCGCTCTGTGACCAGTGTCCGCGGAAGGAAACAAAGCCTTCCGACCTGAGTTTCGAGCGGTTCAGGCAGCCTCACGAGGTCGAGATCGACCCGGCAAAATGCCTGCTCGCCCAGGGCGTGGTGTGCATGGGCCCGGCCACGCGGGGCGGTTGCGAGGCGCTCTGTCCCGCCGGCAACATGCCCTGCACCGGCTGCTTCGGCCCGACCTCCCGCGTCCGCGACCAGGGCGCGAAGATGCTCTCGTCGCTTGCGGCCAATGTTGCCGCGCGCGAGCCCGCCGAAATTGCGGCCGCCCTCGCGGGCATTCCCGATCCGGTTGGGACGTTCTACCGGTACGGTCTCGCCAAATCGCTCCTGCGCCGGCGCGCGCCCTCCGGCAACGGCGGGTCCGTCACCCGCACCGGCTGAACCACCCCGCTCCCTCGCATGAACCCTGAGGCTCAAAACGTCTGGAACGATGCCCGGCAACGCGCCGGAGCGGCCTATGCCGAAGCCCGGCGGCGCGTCACGATCGATCCGATCACGCGACTCGAGGGACATGGACGGATCGAGGTGTTCCTGGACGACGCCGGAGAAGTCGAGCGCGCCTATCTCCAGATCCCGGAGCTGCGTGGATTCGAGGTCTTCAGCATCGGCCGCCCGGCCGAAGACATGCCGCAGATCACCAGCCGCATCTGCGGCGTCTGCCCGACGGCGCACCACATGGCGGCCACGAAGGCGCTGGATGCCCTGTACCGCGTCGAGCCCCCGCCGGCCGCGCGAATGATCCGCGAACTGATTTATCACGCGTTCATGCTCGAGGACCACGCCCTGCACGTGTACCTCCTCGGCGGCCCGGATTTCATCGTCGGCCCGGCTGCCCCGGCAGCGGAGCGCAACGTCGCCGGCGTCATCGGCAAGGTTGGCGTCGAGGTGGCCAAGCGCGTCATCGCGATGCGCCGCCGGCTGCGGGAGCTCATCGCCTACTTTGGCGGCAAGGCGATTCATCCGGTGTTCGGCCTGCCCGGCGGTGTCTCGAAGCCGCTCGCCCCGGCCGATCTCCCCGGCATTCGCACGCTCGCCGCAGACGCACTGGCCTTCGCCCAGTTCACTGACCAGGTGTTTCACGACCTCGTGCTCAAGAATCCGGAGTATGTGAAACTCATCCTCTCCGACCCATACACGCACCGCACGGCGTACATGGGACTCGTCGACTCCGCCAACCGCGTTGCCTTCTACGATGGGATGATCCGCGTGGTGGCCGCGAACGGTCGCGAATACGCGAAATTTGCCGCGAGCCAGTACCGCGACTTCGTCGCCGAGCACGTCGAGCCGTGGAGCTACGTGAAGTTCTGCTATCTCAAGCCGCTGGGTTGGCATGGATTCACCGACCGCGACGACGGCGGTATCTACGCAGTCGCGCCGATGGCCCGGCTCAACGCCGCAGACGGCATGGCCACGCCGCTCGCACAGCGCGCCTACGATGAATATTTTGCCACGCTCGGCGGAAAACCGGTTCACCACACCCTCGCCAATCACTGGGCGCGGGTGGTCGAAATGCTGTTCGCAGCCGAACGGATGGTCGAACTCGCGGGTGCCCCGGGGCTGACCGATCCCAAGGTGCGCACGCTCCCGACGGCCACCCCGACACACGGCATCGGGGTCGTCGAGGCGCCGCGCGGCACGCTCTTTCACGACTACGAGACCGATCCGCGCGGTCTGATCACCCGGGCCAACTTGATCGTTGCGACCCAGAACAACGCGGCGCGGATCGCCCTCAGCGTCGAAAAGGCGGCAAAGGGATTGATCCACCAGGGCCGCGTTTCCGAAGGCCTCCTTAACCAGGTCGAAATGGCGTTTCGCGCCTACGATCCCTGCTTCGGCTGCGCCACACATGCGCTTCCCGGCCACCTGCCGTTGATCGTCGACATCTACGGTTCCGGCCGCCGGCTCCTCCATCATCTTGTCCAGGAATGATCCTCTTCGCGGCGACGGACCGGTGTCCGTCGTCGCTCAATGTTTCACCCGATCCTATGAGCAAAGTCATCGTCCTTGGTTTGGGAAACGACCTGCTGACGGATGACGCCGTCGGCCTCCGCGTCGCGCATGAGGTGCGTCAGCGACTTGTCGGCGATCCCCGCATCGAAGTGAAGGAAACGGCGGAAATGGGGCTCGCGCTCCTCGACCTCATCGTCGATCGCGACAGCCTCATCGTGGTGGATTCGATCCAGACCGGCGATCAGCCCCCCGGCCACGTCCACGAACTCGAACCGGAGCATTTTCCCGAACATGCGATGCGCTCCCCGCATGCGCTCGGCGTGGACAAGCTGTGCAAGCTTGGCCGCATGCGCGGCCTGTCGGCACCTACCCATGTCCGTCTGATCGCGATCGAAGTGCAGGACCCCTTCACGCTCGGAACGGAAATGACGCCGGAGGTGCAGGATGCCATCGATGACGCCGCCGACCTCGTGGTGCAGCGCGCATTGGAGTTCGCGCAACTACCGGCCGAAGAGCACGCGCACGGCGAAGCGCGGTGATGGGGTGATCGTTGGAAGTTGGGAGTTGGGAGTTGGGAGTTGGCGTACGCGAGCGAGTGCCTTGGTGTAGCGGCGAGCGAGAGCGAGCCGAGGTATTTGCCTACCACGCCTCATTCCCTCGTTTCGCCCTCCACAATCCGCCCCCCGCAGTCCGCACCTCGCAATCAGAGCTTGAGCCGCAGCCCGTCATACGCCGGCGCGATGCCGGGGGGCAGCATTGTCTCCGTCTCAACGTGGCCGGTCACATGCGTGAGGTGCGTGAGCCAGGTCTGCGGCGCGCCGATCTCCCGCGCTACCGCCACCGCCTCCTCGATGCTCATGTGCGACGGATGCGGCAGCGGGCGCAGGCCGTCGAGCACCACCGCCGCCGCTCCGCGCGCCAGTTCAACCGCCTCGCGCGGCACGCGCTTGCAGTCCGTGTAGTACGCGAATTTTTTCCCCGAACTGCGCTCGGTGAACACAAGCCCAAGCGTGTTCACGCCGCCATGCGGCAGGAGCGTCGAGTGGATCGTTCCCTGCGGCAGATCGAGCACCGGCGGCATCTCGACAAGCTTGAACGCGGCATACCCCTTCGAAAGGGGCCGCTCGGACATTGCGTACGGATAAATCGACAGGACGCGCCCCATGCCTTCGTCCGTCGAGTAAACGGTGAGTGCCGTTCCGCCGCGGAGATCGCAAAACCGCCGAAGGTCGTCCATCCCGACAATATGGTCCGCGTGGCCATGCGTGAGGATGAAGAAATCCATCTGTCGGACGTTCTCGCGGATGCACTGGAGCCGGAACTCGGGAGCCGCGTCCACCTGCACGTGCAGGCCGTCCATTTCGACATGAATCGAGGCCCGCGTGCGCTTGTCGCGTGGATCCGTCGAGGTGCAGACGGGACAATCGCACGCGATCATCGGCACACCCTGCGACGTACCCGTTCCGAGAAAGATGACCTCCATGCCTCTAACGAAGGCGGAAAATCGGAAAAGCGAAAGAGTGGAAATTCGGAAGACCGGAAATCGTGCGAAATCGGACCTGCGGAAACCGAACTCGCCCTCTCAACGGCACCGGCTTCGACGATCTGCCACTCGCTCACGCTCGCAGCCACGGGCCAGTCGGTCCTGGTCGAAAATCCGAAATCGAAAATCTAGATGATTTCCCGGTACACGTCGGGATGCGGACGCGGAAGGACCACCGCGTTCACCAGCATCCCCGAGTCGGCGATCACACCCCGACCCGCGGCCACGGCGGCTTGGACCGAGGCCACGTCGCCGGTCACGGTGAAAAACGCCTTTCCGCCGAGCGCCATCGCGAGCCGAATTTCCAGCAGTTGCACGTTCGCCGTCTTCGCCACCACGTCGGCCGCGCGCAGCAGCGTCGCGACATTGAATGACTCCAGCACCCCCAGTGCTCCCTCGGGTGGCGTGACCGACGTTCGGCCCAGCGCCGCAAGGACATCGGGATGCACCTGGGATATCACGAACGAATCGATGAGGCAGCCGTTTGCTGCCGCGGTGCCGCTCGCGATTGCGCTCTCGACCGCCGAAGCCGATCCGGCCACGAGCACCATGTATTTGCCCGAACAGATCGAGCGCGAGAGGTACAACTTGACCTCTCCAGCCTTGAGCATCGTATCCGCGACCAGAAAGCCCGCCGCCACGCTGGAGAGTTCAATCATCCCGATGGATTTATCGTTCATGGAAGTTTTGAAGCATGGATAGCCCCGGCGGGATCACCGTCGGACGCGGAGTTGCTTCCGCGCCTCATCTGTCTGATCCGCAAAATCGCGCAGAAAAGACACGGTTCCCCGATGGAGTGAGGCGCGGAAGGGACTCCGCGCCCTACCCGACCAGGCCGGGTACTGTTCCCCTTTCACTTTCACTGTCACGTTCACTTCGGTTGCGCCAGAGCCGCGCCAGGTTGCCCCCCCGCTCATTCCACCTCGAGCACGATGCGCTGATTCGCGATGTCCGCCACGCGCCCTGCCAGCGGCGCGTGGATTACCGCCGACAACGCATTCGCCGGAATCGCCGTCAGCGGCTGGCCGGCGGTGACGCGCTCGCCGACGCGAACCACCGGCTCGCCCGCCACGCCGGCGCTCTGCTTCAACGGCAGCACGAGCCGCCGCGACCGCACGTCCTTTGGCTGCCAGGTCGCGGAATGGTCGTAGTCGGCGATCGCGAGCTTCCGCATCAGGAGCTTGATCGGCACCCGCCGGCCGTCGCGCATGCCGTGCGGTTTGACCGTCATCGGGCCGCTCCACTTCACCTGCCCGCGGCGCAGTTCGTCCTTCGAGCGGTCGCACGCCTCCTTCGGAAAGAGCATTTCGGGACACGCATACAGCGTGCACAGCCCGCACGCACAACACAGCGCCGCCCATTGGTTCCACATCGCCTCGCCGCTCGCGGTGAACGCCAGCGAGCGCATGACCTGGTGCGGCTCGACGGCATATCCGAGCAGGAACCGCGGACAAAACTCGGTGCAATACCGGCACTGGTCGCAGGCGGACTTGCCGATCGCATTCTGCTGCGCCGCTGGCTTCAGCTTCCGCTGGACGACGGAATGCTCCCGCGGCAGGACGATCACACCGCCGGTCGTCTTCGTCACCGGCCGCGCGAGGTCGTCCGTCGTCTCGCCCATCATCATCCCGCCGATGCACAGTACTGGATCGGCAACGGTCGCGCCGCCAGCCGCCGCGATGCAGTCGAGCAGGCTCGCGCCGAGCGGAACGGTCAGCGTCGTGGGCGTGCGCACCGCGCCGGCGACCGTCAGCGTCTTGTGCGTGACCGGCCGACCCTCGGCCGCGCGGGCAATGTTGGCGAACGTCTCGACGTTGCAGACCACCACGCCGACGTTCAGCGGAATGCCGCCCGGTGGGATCAGCCGCCGCGTTGTCTCATAGACCAGGTCGAACTCGTCGCCCGCCGGATAGAAATCGCCCAACAGGTGGACGCGGACGCCCGTTCCGGCGCACGCCCGCTCGATCGCCGCAAGCGCGTGCTCGTTCTTCGCCTTGATCCCGATGATCCCGGCGCCGGCCTTCACGGCGTCCATCGCGAGCCGGACGCCGCGCACGACCTGCTCCGCCTCGCGTTCCATCATGGCCGCGTCCTTGTGCAGCAGCGGTTCACACTCGGCGCCATTCGCAATCACCGTATCGGCGGAACCGGCGAGCTTCACATGCGTCGGGAAACCACCGCCACCGGCGCCCACGACACCTGCCGCCCGGACTTGGTCCACGAGGCTCATTGGGGAAAGCCCGAAGCTATGGTCCCGATCTCCCGAGGGCACAATCGAAAGGTGCGGCCGGAAATTGGTAGTTAGGATTTGGTAGTTGGTAATTAGGAGTTGGTGTTTCGCAGTTGGTAGTTGGTAGTTGGTGAGAGCCGGGGAGGGGTGCCCGTGGACGGCATGGACGAATTGCGCACGGGCTTGGCGGCCCGGGGCTCGTGGAGCGCATAGGCCCGCGCGGGCATAGGAGTACGGGGCGCAGATCGCGCGCACGCGTCCAGATTACCAAACCCCAACCGCCAAACTACCAACTACCAATTACTAACTACCAATTCCCAACTCCCCGGCGCGAATACGCCCTCACCCCCTCGCCCCTCTCACCTTGTTCCCGCCACCGCCCCCACCTCCGTCCGACGCGGCGTCACCCGCCGGTATACCATGAACACCGAATCATACATCGCGAAGTCCCGCCCCGGGTAAAACCGATGCGCGGCAATCCGCGACCGGGCGTCCATCGCAAACTGGAATTGGTACTCGGCGCGAAACGCCTTCTCGTCTTTTGCCAAGACGGCCTTCACCTCGCGCGGCCGAAACACGACCCAGTCAGGCTGGAAATGCTCGATCAGCGCGGGCCACGAATTGATGCCCTCCTTGATCGCGCGCGTCATCTCCGGGGCGGACAACCCGGGCCAGTCGAGCATCTTGAGCTGCGAATAATACCCGAAGTAGCCCAGCGGTTCCGTCATCACCGTGTCTCCCGGCCGCGCATGCGCATGCAGCCATTCGCCGATCGGCCGCCGGACGCCGTCTTCGATGATCCGCTGGTTGAGCTGCATCTGGACCGCGCTGCAGCACCACACGCCCAACTGCACCGCCAGGAGCGCGCCGACGAACGCCCCCAGTCCACGACGATAGCGCACTGCCAGCCCCGGCGAATGTGCCGCCAGCCGCGCACACGCCGCGAAGAGATCCGACACGATCGCTCCGTCGACAAGCAGTGCCAGCACCTGCCACCAGGGATAGTACCAGGGAAACTGCGGGATGCTTTCGAGGTAGATGCCGCCGAGGAAAAGCGACAGCGACATCGCGCGGCCCACCCGATTTGCCCGCGGCAGCAAAAAATAGAGCGTCGCCGGGATCGTCAGCACGCACGAAAACCCGAAGAGCATCTCGCCCCAGCCGCCGAGCATGTAGTTCGACGGCATGAAAATCCGGGTGATCCATGCATTCCCGCCCAGCAGCCGCGGCACGTACTGGAGGATTCCGGCAACACCTTCCCCGCCGACCCCGGCCGACTTGGCGAGAATCGTGTTGGGGATCGGGCTGCCGTAGTAGTGCCAAGCCCACACGAACCACGGGAGGTAGATGACCCCGCCCAGCACGAGCGCCGCGATCAGCGAGCGCAGGTAGTTGCGCCTGCCGGTCGTCTCCTTGACCGCAAACCAGTCGAAGACGCCGAACCCCACGATCATCGCGCCGGCAAACACAAAGCCATCCGGACGCGACCAAAGCAGTCCCGCGACGCCGATGCCGAGTCGCAACATCCGCCCGCGCTCCTCGATCAGGGCGAGCATCGTCCACAGGAAGAAGAACAGCACGATCGCCGTCTCCATGCCGTCGCTCGTGAAATCCGAGATCTTCGCATCCAGCAGGAACAGTCCGACCGTCGCGACCATTCCCGCCGTGCCGAGCTGGAGATGGCGGGTGAGCCGCAGCACCAGCGCCATTGAGGCGGCCAGGAAACCGGAGCAGAGAACCCGGAACAGCCAGATGGCCGCCGGATCGTTGTGTCCGCCCACGACCCACGAGCACAATGCCGGAAGCAGAACCCCCAGGGGCGAGGTAAACGTGTGCACGTGCTCGCCCGGCTGGAACACGAGCCCGTGGCCGTGAACGAGGTTCTGGCTCACCCGGTAGGTGATGAAGAAGTCCTCCCACAGGTGGTTCGTGCAGAAGGCGAAATACAGCGGTACGGCGAAGGCTGCCAGCAGCAGCCAGCGGGTCGACCGGACGCGTGGATAAGTGGGTGCGCTCATCCCAAGCGTGCCGTCATCTCCCCCGCCCCAAAAAAGTCAAGGCGCCCCGCCGAAGCGGGGCGCCTTGATACAATCTAAACAAACCGGGATTAAGTCCGGCTTAGTAATCCATTCCGCCGCCCGGAGGATGCGCCGGAGCCGCTTCCTTCTTTTCCGGGATCTCGGTGATCATGCACTCGGTGGTGAGCAGCAGACCGGCGACGGAGGCCGCGTTCTGCAGCGCGGTGCGGGTGACCTTCGTCGGGTCCACCACGCCGGCCTTCACGAGGTCCTCGAACTTGTCGGTCGCGACGTTGTAGCCGTAGTTGCCCTTGTTCGCCAGGACTTCCTTGACCACGACGCCACCATCGACGCCCGCGTTGGCGCAGAGCTGCTTCAGCGGGTGCTCGATCGCGCGACGCACGATCTGCGCGCCGATCTTCTCGTCGCCCTCGAGCTGAAGGGCATCGACGGCCTTCGCGGTGCGGAGGAGCGCGACGCCGCCGCCGGCGACGATGCCTTCCTCGACGGCCGCACGGGTCGCGTGCAGCGCGTCTTCAACGCGGGCCTTCTTCTCCTTCATCTCGGTCTCGGTCGCGGCGCCGACATTGATGACGGCAACGCCACCGGCGAGCTTGGCCAGGCGCTCCTGCAGCTTCTCGCGGTCGTAATCGGAGGTGGTCTCCTCGATCTGACGGCGGATCTGCTTCACGCGGCCCTGGATGTCGGACGACTTGCCGCTGCCCTCGACGATCGTGGTGTTTTCCTTGTCGACCGTGATGCGCTTCGCGCGGCCGAGGTCGCTGATCTGGACGTTTTCGAGCTTGATGCCGAGGTCCTCGGTCAGGCACTTGCCGCCCGTGAGGATCGCGATGTCCTCGAGCATGGCCTTGCGGCGGTCACCGAAGCCCGGGGCCTTGACGGCGCAGACGTTCAGCGTGCCGCGGATCTTGTTGACCACGAGCGCGGCCAGCGCCTCGCCCTCGACTTCCTCGGCGATGACGAGGAGGGGCTTGCCGCTCTTGGCCACGGTCTGGAGCAGCGGGAGCAGGTCCTGCAGGCTCGAGATCTTCTTCTCGTGGATCAGCACGTAGGCGTCTTCGAGGATCGCTTCCATCGCCTCGGCGTTGGTCGCGAAGTAGGGCGAGAGATAGCCCTTGTCGAACTGCATGCCCTCGACGACGTCGAGCGTCGTCTCGATGGACTTGGCTTCCTCGACGGTGATCGTGCCGTCCTTGCCGACCTTGTCCATGGCGTCGGCAATGATGTTGCCGATGGTGTCGTCCCAGTTGGCGGAGACGGTCGCGACCTGGCGGATCTCCTCGCGGTCATTGACCTTCTTGGAGACGCGGGCGAGTTCGGACACGGCGGCCTCGACGGCCTTGTCGATGCCGCGCTTCAGGTACACCGGGTTCGAGCCGGCGGTGACGTTCTTCAGACCCTCGCGGTAGATGCCCTCGGCGAGCACGGTGGCGGTGGTGGTGCCGTCGCCGGCCGCGTCGCTCGTCTTCGAGGCGACTTCCTTCACCATCTGCGCGCCCATGTTCTCGTACGGATCGGGCAGCTCGACTTCCTTCGCGACGGTCACGCCGTCCTTGGTGACGGTGGGCGAGCCGAATTTCTTGTCGATCACGACATTGCGACCCTTCGGTCCGAGGGTGACCTTCACGGCGCGCGAGAGCAGCTCGACGCCCTTCAAGACTTTCTGACGAGCGGACTCGTCGAACAGGAGTTGTTTAGCAGGCATGTTTCTGAGTTATAAAGTTTGAGTTGAGATTTGGGAGATCAGGGAAGGACCAGCCGGGAGCCCGAGGCTTGCATCCGGCCGGACCGAATCAGGCGATGACGCCGAGAATGTCATCCTCGCGAACGAGGGTGTACTTCTTGTCGTCGAGCTTCACCTCGGTGCCACCGTACTTGCTGATGAGGACGCGGTCGCCGACCTTGACCTCGAAGGGAGTCACCTTGCCGTCCTCGGACTTCTTGCCCGTGCCGAGCGCAATCACCTTTGCCTCTTGAGGCTTTTCCTTGGCGCTGTCCGGGATGATGATCCCTCCGCGGACCTGCTCTTTTTCCTCGATGTGTTCCACGAGAACACGATCGCCGATGGGCTTGATTTTCACGTTAGCCATTTTGGTTGTGTTTTGGGTTGAAGAATGGAGTTGGATTCTGTGGTGAGCAAAGCGCGCCCGCCGCAGTTGGCGTGGCGGGCGCACAAAGACTGATTGAATTACTTTTTCTTGTCCTCGTCGACAACCTCGAAGTCCGCATCGACGACGTCAGCTTTCTTTTCCGGCTTCTTGCCAGACGCTTCGGTCTTCGGAGCCTCGCCGGCCGGACCGCTTTCCGGCGCGCCAGCGCCCGCCTGTGCGTGCTTCTGGGCTTCCTGGTAGAGCTCGCCGCCGACCGCGCTGAGCTTCTCCATCGCGGCTTTCATGCGCGCGGCGTCGTTGCTCTCGAGGTCCTTCTTGGCGTCGGCGATCGCCGCCTCGGCCTTCGACTTGATGTTGGCGGGCATTTTGTCGCCGGCCTCCCGCAGCGTCTTCTCGAGCTGGTAGATCGTCGAATCGAGCTGGTTCTTCGCCTCGACCGCCTCCTTGCGCTTGCGATCCTCCTCGGCGTGGAGTTCGGCCTCCTTGGTCATCTTCTCGACCTCGTCCTTCGACAGGCCGGACGATCCCTGGATGGTGATCTTCTGGTCCTTGCCGGTGCCGAGGTCCTTGGCGGAGACGTGCAGGATGCCGTTGGCGTCGATGTCGAAAGTGACCTCGATCTGTGGCATGCCGCGCGGCGCCGGCGGAATGCCGTCGAGCCGGAAGGTGCCGAGGATCTTGTTGTCCCGGGACATCGGACGTTCGCCCTGGAGAACCACGATTTCGACCGACGGCTGGTTGTCGCTGTAGGTGGAGAAGACCTGCGTCTTCTTTGTCGGAATGGTCGTGTTGCGCGGGATCATCGGCGTGGCGACCTGGCCCGCCGTCTCGATCCCGAGCGTGAGCGGCGTCACATCGAGGAGCAGCACGTCGCGAACCTCGCCCTTGAGCACGCCGCCCTGGATGGCCGCGCCGACAGCGACGACCTCATCGGGGTTCACGCCCTGGTGCGGCGGCTTGCCGCCGAGCTGCCTCGCGATTTCGACGACCTTCGGCATGCGCGTCATGCCGCCGACGAGCACGAGCTCGTCGATCTGCGACGCGGTGAGATCGGCGTCCTTGAGGCAGTTCTTGAACGGCTGGATGCAGCGCTGGGACAGCGCATCGCAGATCTGCTCCATCTTCGCCCGAGTGAGCTGCACGTTCAGGTGCTTCGGACCGGACGCGTCCGCCGTGATGAACGGCAGGTTGATGTCAACCTGTTGCGCGGACGAAAGGGCGATCTTCGCCTTTTCCGCCTCTTCCTTCAGGCGCTGGAGCGCCATCGGATCCTTCCGCAGGTCGATGCCGTTCTCCTTCTTGAATTCGTCGACGAGCCACGAGATGAGGGCTTCGTCCCAATTGTCGCCGCCAAGATGAGTGTCGCCGTTCGTGGCCTTCACCTCGAACACACCGTCGCCGATCTCGAGGACCGACACGTCGAACGTGCCGCCACCGAGGTCGAACACGGCGATCTTCTCATCCTTCTTCTTGTCGAGACCGTACGCCAGCGACGCGGCGGTCGGTTCGTTGATGATGCGCAGGACCTCGAGTCCGGCGATCTTGCCGGCATCCTTCGTGGCCTGGCGCTGCGAGTCGTTGAAGTACGCCGGCACCGTGATGACGGCCTGCGTGATCTTCTCGCCGAGGTACGCCTCGGCATCGGCCTTCAGCTTGCCGAGCACGAACGCCGAGACCTGCTGCGGCGCGAACTGCTCGGTCTTGTCGCCGACCTGCACCTCGATGTAGGCGTCGCCGTTTTTGCCCTCGACGACCTTGAAGGGCATGTTCTTCGCCTCTTCACGGACCTCCGCGAATTTGCGACCGATGAAACGTTTTGCAGAGAAAACGGTGTTGCGGGGGTTGGTGACTGCCTGGCGCTTGGCAGCCTGGCCGACCAGACGCTCGCCGGTCTTTGTGAAAGCGACGACGGATGGCGTGGTGCGAGCCCCTTCCGCATTGGGGATGACCACGGGTTCTCCACCTTCCATCACCGCCATGCAGGAGTTCGTGGTTCCAAGATCGATACCTAGAATTCGGCTCATGGGGCGCGCTCAAAGCAATGCATGTGCCTCGGGGCGAGGCTATCACTCAACTCGTTTCATTATATTAACTAACACGTCGCTTTGATTGTTTTTCCGTTGGCACAGGGCCCAGAATTCACGTCACAGTGGCACAGTTGTGTCACACTCGCGGCCAAGTCATGTGTCGATGTCACAGTTGAAGTCGCGCTCCTCTGCCCTACCGTAAATGGAAATGACGGAAATGGAGATCACAGTGCCGGAGATCGTCCCGGTGATAACGCTACCGAAGACGGCGTTCTTCCCGCAGGCGCTCATGCCACTGCATATTTTCGAACCCAGGTATCAACTGATGCTCCGCGACGCCCTCGCGACGAACCGGCTGTTTGCCGTTGCGGGCCTCGATCCCAAGGGCGCCGGCGGCCCGGCGCAGTCCGAGCCGCCACATCGTGTGGCCACCGTCGGTATTATCCGCGCCTGTCAGAAGAACGACGACGGCACGGCCAACCTTCTGCTCCAAGGGCTTTGCCGCGTGGAGATTATGGAGATCGTCGAGGACGAACCCTACCGCCGCATTCGCGTGCGCACCCTTTCCAGTGAGGCCGGAGCCACCCCGGCCGAGAACGAGAGCCTGCGCTCGGAATTGGCGCGTTTGCTGAACCTGCGCCAGAAACTCGGGCACGGCGCCACGGCCGAGATGACGACCTTCCTCAAGAGCGTCGAAGATCCCGAAGCGTTCGTCGACATCGCGGCCTTCAGCCTCTGCGAAAGCCCCGTCCTGAAGCAGAAGCTGCTGGAAACCCTCGACGTCCACCGCCGCCTTCAACTCTTCCGCCAGCAGGTGCGCCGCGACATCCAGACCCTGAAGCTCCGTCGAAAACTCCAGGGCAAGCTCCCCGACGACCGGATCGAGCTGAATTGAGCTGCTTCCGAGTGGGGAGCGGCGGCCCTTCCGCGCCTTGGATCGCGAACCGGCCTACTTGCCGCGCCCATCCCGCACGCTCCAACCTCCAACTCCCAACTTACCAACTCTCCAATTCCCCCCCCGCTTCGTCAAATCCCGGTCAAATTCCCGTCAATCTGCGGGCCCTCCCACGCCCACCCTTGCCCTGACAATTTCCGCTCGTCGCCTCTGGCTTGCGCGCACCCGGCCACACGGTAGTCCCGCGGGCCGTTCTCCACGCCTCACTTCAGCGATGACGGCGAAGAAACCGATTTCGATCCTCGTTGCCGATGACGAACCCGCCATCCGGGATCTGTTGCACACGTGGCTCGAGAACGACGGCCATCACGTGGCCTGCGCCCGCAACGGTCACGAAGCGGCCGCGCTGCTGGACCACGAGCTATTCGATGTCGTGATCGCGGACATCCTGATGCCTGATGGCGATGGGCTGGAACTCATCGCCGAGTCCAAGCGGACGCACCCGAGAGTGCGTTTCGTGGCGATCTCCGGCGGCGGCCGCTATATCCAGGGCGTCGAATGCCTGAAGGTGGCGACCGGACTTGGCGCCCACGCCGCGGTCCTGAAGCCGTTTAGCCATCCGCAGATCGCCGATAGCATCGAGACGGTGCTGGCGTAGCGCTCCAGTGCCCGTTCGGCGGCGGCGACGGCGGTTTGCTGGCGATGCTGGGTCGGCGGCGATGGCGGGGTGAACGAAAGCGGCCGAGTTGGAAGGGACCCTTCACCGGACATCCCCTTGCGACTGAACCTCGCACCTGATCGGCCGGCAAACGTACGACCGACCGTCGGGCGGTTTCGCAAGTTGCTGCCCTCCTTCGCCAAGCCTACGGAAGGCATTTTTCGCCCTCTGGCGAAAAATGGAGCCAACAGTCGGATTTGAACCGACGACCCACGCTTTACGAAAGCGTTGCTCTACCAACTGAGCTATGTTGGCGCTCGAGAGAAGTGCGGAAAAAAACCGACGCGCCCGCAAGCGCAAGCCCAAAGCTTTTCACCCCGCGAGGTTTCCCCTGCCGCGGAATCCCGCAACCACCGGAATACCTGCGTCCATCGGTTGTCGAAATTCCCGGTTGGAGACCGCCTCGCGCGAGCTTGGCCGTTCAATCCTGACGCCCACTGCTACTCCGCCCGCAGGGCGACCATCGGCGCGACTCCCGTCGCCCGACGCGCCGGCAGCCAACAAGCCAATAGCGCCGCCGCCACAAGCACCGCGGGGGCCACGCTAAACGTGAACGGATCGAAGGCGCTCACTTCGTAGAGCATCCCCGCCACGGCTTGTCCGAGCGCCATCCCCAGCAACAACCCGGCGGCGAGTCCCGCCACCGTCATCGCGATTCCCTCCCGGAGGATCATGCCCTGAACTGCCTGCGGCGTTGCACCGAGCGCCAGCCGCACCCCGATCTCACGCGTGCGGCGGCTGACGGTGTAACTCCTGACGCCATACACCCCGACCACCGCCAGCAGCAGCGCCAGCCCACCGAGCACGCCAAACAACACGGCACCGGTCCGAATCACCCAGAGTTGGAGGCTCGAGTCGAGATGCCGGGCATAGGTCTTGATCGTGAACAACGGCACGCCGGGCGCCGCGGTCCGGATTTCCCGCCGGATCGTTTCGACCAACGCCGCCGCCGCCGCGGGCGTCTCCACCGCCGGGCGCACGTGGAGAAACGCATTTCGGAGAAAACCCTGTGCATACGGCACGTAGATGGTGCCGCCCCGGCCTGCGCTGAAGAAGTCCCAGCGGGTATCGGGTACGATCCCCACTATTTCCATACTCGCCGCCGCACTCGAATCAACGGTTCCACCGGCATCCGCAAACTGGATATGCTGCCCGAGCGCGTTGCCCTCCGGATATAGATCACGCGCGAGCGTTTCGTCCACGATCGCCACGCGCGGCGCGCCCGTCTGGTCGGTTTCAAACGCGCTGAAGGCGCGCCCCCGCAGGATGGGAAGCCCCATCGTGCGGAAATAGTCCGCCCCGATGCTGGTCCACCGCGCGTTGAAAGACCGTCCCTCGGCGGCGGTGGCCGGTCGCGCTCCCGGTTCGATCCGGAGTCCGGCCCGGCGGACGTTCTTGCTTTGCGAAACCGTGCCGAACGGCACGATCGAGGCGACGCTTGCCGCCTGCACCCCCGGCAGGGCGGCGATCCGCTCCTCGATCGCCCGATACGCCTGCAGTGTCCTGGTCTCGTCGTAGCCGGCGAGGCTGGCATCGAGTTCCGCCAGCAGCGTCTGCGGCGACCGAAAGCCCGTGTCGACCTTCGCCGCCTTGAGCGCCCCGCGCAGGAATAGTCCGCCCGCGCAGAGCAGTCCCAGTGACAGCGCGATCTGGGCCACGAGCAGCGGGTGCCGCGGCACCCAGCGCCGGCGTCGACGCGTTGCCGGGTCCTGCCCCGGCTGCGCCTTCAAATCTTCCGTCCCGGCGATGCGGCTGAGCCTCAGGGCCGGACCGAGCGCAAAACCGATCGTGGCGACCGCGCAGAAGCCCAGCGCCGCCAGGAACACCTCCGGATTCGCGACGCCTTCGAACGAGAGCGCGAACGGGATCCGGCTCGAAAGTGAATCCATCAGCAGACGGGTTCCGCCCAGCGCCAGCACCCAACCGACCACCCCGCCCAGCAGGGCGAGCACGGCGCCTTCCGTGAGGAGCTGTCGGAGGATCCGCCGGCGTCCTCCGCCGAGCGCCAGCCGGATCGCGATCTCGCGACGGCGCGCGACGCCTCGCGCCAACAGCAGGTTCGCCAGGTTCAGGCAGGCGATGAGCAGGACGATCGCCGCCATCCCGATCAGCAGCGAGCCGAGGACCGTGAGCCCGGCTTTGGTCGGCGGAGCGACTCCCGCGCTGAGCCGCGGCAGCGGGCGCGCAAAGAAAGTCTGCTCCTTCTGTTCGACGGGGAACGCCTTTTCCAGATTGAGCGCCAGGGTGCGGAGCGCCGGCTCCGCGCCGGCGACGGTCACGCCCGGCTTGAGCCGGCCAATCACAAACAACTGGTTCGAGTCACGACGGTCGAGGGTCGGCGTTCCAGACTCGCGGAAGAAATCGTTCGCCAGCAGATCATAGACGCCCAGTGGAAAATACAGCTCCGGCCCCAGCAGCATCATCGTGCCGGTGAATCGCGCCGGTGCGATCCCGACGACGGTGAAGGCTCGCTCGTTCACCCGAATGGTCCGCCCCACCAGCCCCGGGTCGAAGCCGGTGCTTTGCCAGTAGCGATAGCTCGCAATGACAACCGGCACGTGGCGCGAGGGCGTTTCCTCCCCGGGGGTGAAGGCCCGGCCTTGGCGCAGCGGCACTCCGAGGACCGAGAAGTAGTTCGAACTGACGACTGAACCGAAAGCGCGCCGCGACGTTTCCGCCTCGCCGATCCCGATCATCGTCAGGTTGTAGGCGAGGACACCGGAGAAGACCGCGTTCTGGTCGGCGATATCGCGGTACGTCGGATACGAGAACAGCCGGAAAGAAGACGGATGCTTCCGGTCCTGTGAGTACACCTGGACGATTTCGTCCGCGTGGGCGAATGGTCGCGGACTCCAGAGGAGCTCGTCCACGAGGCTGAAGACGGCGGTATTGGCACCGACACCGAGCGCGAGCACGAGGATCGCCGCGAAGGCAAATCCCGGCGTTCGGGTCATGAGACGAAACGCGAAGCGCAGATCCTGCAGCAGGTGATTCATGGGGCATCAGGTCCGGAGCCGGACGCAATGCCCAATAACACCTCAGTCCTCGCCAAAGTTGCAGGCGGAGCGCGATGTTCCCATCGCGTTGCAGCGCGCCCCCTTCAAACCGCTGCGGCCGCACCCACACCGTCCAAGCCGTCCACTCGTCGACGGACCTGACCAGTTGTCGAAAACGGACGGCCACCGCCCCGCCGCAAAACGCCCGCCCAAATCGACGGATGGTCCGATTCGTCGCCGAACCCCTCCGACGACCGCAACCGCGCCCCTCTCCCGTAACGGCGAGCGAGAGCAAGCCGACGTTCGAGGATTGCGTGGCTGCGAGCGCCAGCGAGCGGCCCAGGTCACGTCGCTGCGAGCGTGAGCGAATGGCCGCCCGTAGCAGCGACCTGTCCGCCATCGTGTCCGCCGTAGCCTTGTGTGAACGTGGAAGCGCCTCGCCGAAGGCGGAGCGAGAGCAGGCCGACAATTCTGCAGCGATAGTGCCAACTTGTCCGCCATACCACTCGGCGGAAGCCGCAACGTCAGCGAGCCAATTCCTACTCATAATGATGAACGGGAGGGCGCCGATCCCGGCTCCGACCAACGCACTTTCGATTCAATATTCTCGATATACGACCACTAGTTTACCGACGCATGGCTCCGTGTCTAGTGACTGCGAGCGCCAGGCTCGCAGATCGAAATTGGCGGAACGGGATATCCACACGGCGTCGTGTAGGCGTGTATGTCCATAGTCGTCTTGTGTTACGAAACCCAGATTCGGCGTCGGATCGCCTTACACTTATCGCCACCCGGTGTGCTGGCATATGCCACTGGTTTGATTCTTATACAATAAAACCGGACAATCATATCCCGAAATACCAAAACATAGGCACAGCGTATATCGTGGCATACCGAATGCAGCACCGCACAGAAGCCCCACCGTATGCACGAATTCAACTGTCCCCTTCCTCCTAATGAACCGGCGATACGCTGCACCAATCAAACCGTCTCAAATACACCCAATCACTATAGCCAAAATAATTATACCGCTCGTCTCCCAAATCAGCGCTGCGTTCCGCTCACTCTTACCCTACTCGCGCTCGTGGCAATCTCGCCCACCTCGAGCCATGCCGTTGGGCTGCACGCCGCATCGTCGGCGGCTCCCCCGCACGCCCCGAAAATCGGCGTTTTCCCCAGTGGTGCTTTATCCGAACAAACGGCGACTCTATTCAAGAACGCGGAGTCGGCTATCGATCGCGGTGAGCAGCTCCAGGAAGAGTACGGATCGATTACCGTCTCGGCGCCTTTTCTCGTCCCTGCTTCCGGTCCGTCGAATCCGTTCGTGTTCGACGAACAGAAGCACGCCGATGACTATTTTGGTGACGCACTGAAAGGGATCCAGGGCGGGTTGGCGCAGGATAACGACAGCCAATTCACCTTGCTCGCGGGTGCGGTCGGACAGGCCAATCTCGATGTCATCCAAGCCCAAAAATTGGCAGTATCCCAGGCGACGGATCAAAATGCGTCGTATCAACGCCACATCGAAGACCTGAAAAAGGCGGCCGCCGCGAAGCGCACCGCCGCTATCGATGATGTCCCGGCGGATGCAAGTCCGCAGGAACGGCAAAGTGCGATCGACCACGCGAATCAAACTTACTACCAAGATCTTGCAGCGGTCGAGAATACCTCCCCTGCCCCATATCCCACGCAATCGTCGTCTGGCTTGCCTCCGGCGCCTGACAGTTCGCTCCTGCCAACGGCTAAGACCGACGTCCTGAGCACTCCGGGCAGCGTCAAGACCAACTCGGGGAGCAACGTGATCTCAGATCGCTCGGCATTGATCACGGCGGCAGGCGACAAAGCAACCCAGGGAATTTTCGCCGTGTTGGGCGATCCTGCGACCTACGCAGCGTTTGCAGATAAGAAGGTGCTGTTCGGTGTCGGGATGGTAACCGTAGATCCTGGTTGGCGGACGCGAACAAACTTCATTGGAGAAGTATCGGTCAAGATTAGTTACACCTACCAACCCGCCAGAGTTGAGGTCATTCACCACGTCTACATCGGAACAGCGAAATATGATCCCGTACACGCGTTGATCCAACAGGTACGACCGGCACTTGCCGCGTTGTGGGATATCGACGCGCTGTCGCAGGTCGCAGATGGCCTTCCGGAAGTAATCCAAGCCAAGGGGATTCTTGAATCCGCGGGCACAACCCCCATCCAAGATCAAGCGTCGGAAGCCGCACGCCACATAAGAGCCGCAGCTGCAGCGGCAACCGGCGGCGACAAGGAAATTCTACTCGGAGTTGCGGACCGGCTGAAACACCCTCCGTCGCTTCCGATACCCTCGGACCTCACTCGAAGTGGCAGAATCGACCGCAACATTTCGCCACTCGTTGCAGCGGTAAGCCCAATGACTGACGTACAGGCAATCGACTTCGACTCTTCAATCCAACAACGGATGCAACTGGCTCTGTCTCTCGCGGGCGCGTTTTCCCAGGCTGGGATGCAGGCTCAAGCCGCATTCTTCACGTCCTACGCCAAACAGCTTCAATCCGACCTTTCCCTGCGTACCGCCCAAGCGAGCATTACATCCTTCAGCGATTCCGGAAGCACATTTGGGTTTCGAATCGGCCCCAGGTTATCTGCTGACTATGCGCCGGGCGGAAAACAATCCGACTCACAGGCGACGTCGAAGATCGAGAGAACTACCTTCCCGGTCTTGATCATGGTTGGATTGGACACTGACGACCTTGGCATCGTGTTCGGTGGTGTGACGGGTCAGATCGAAATCGACGAGCCGGTATTGCAGTTGAGCGAGTCGATACGCTGGCTGCCGGTCGTTTCGCCACTCGCCCGAATACATTGGACGTACATCCAACGACGGCTGTCCGAAAAAAGGCTGGCGCAGTCGGTCAATGCCTTGTGGAACGTCGAAGCCAATCTCGACAAATTTTACCAAAACGATGATCCGGAGGCGGTTCCGCCGCATTCGCGGCCAACCTCGACCCAGATGACCGCCCTAACGTTGCGCGACCGCGCCATCCGCATCATCCAATTTCTCGCCGGATCAACCGACAACCAATCGATCCCGATCGACTACATCGCTAACACGCCGCCCACGGCGCCTGATCCGATACCTGAGGTTGACCAGATCATTCCGGATACGATCAGTTCGAGTCGTGACTCCGACGTCCAAATCGCCCTTGTCGGCAAACACCTGAATTCAACGTGGAGGGTGACCCTGCTGAACGGCCCTTCAAACGCAGCGAACTCGGTCACCTCGGCTGGCGACGGTGCATTGGTCGTGACTATTCCCAAGGCCGCCAGCCTCAACGCAGGTGCAACCTCATTTCGCCTCGATAAAGCTGCGGTGGGCGGCAAACCCGAGGTCGTGATTCTTTCCCCACCGCTCACGATCACCAAACCGGCATCACCCGAGAAGCCGGCTCCCACGCCTTCGCCGCTCACGCTCACCCATGTGACCGAAACGTCAGGAAACAAGACCACCGACACCTACGAGGGCCCCAATGACCAAGTGGCGGCACTGGAGGCGTTGGTTCAGTCGACAAAATCGAAGCGCGGGAAATAGTCGGCTAAGTGGGCGTGGCGCTCCTTGGCGGCGCTACTCAGACAACCGAACACGTGCGATACACGAGAAACCCTGTGCTGACTGGAACGGCGCCACGCGCGCCCGCTAACGCGGGGCAGGAACGACTGCCCTCGCATCTGCCTCCATCCGCCCGCAGCACTTCGACGGTTTCCACCCGGGCGGCGCGGAGTGAGGGTACCAGGCACTCCGCCAGGCCCGCACCGATCAGCACGATCGCAACGACGGCGTCGCCCGCCATGCCCAGCATCGGCAGCCCGGAATAGGCGCGGTGAAACAGGAACGCCGCGACATACGAACCCGCCATTCCCACCACCCCGCGGTTTTCACCCGCGGCAGATCCGATCAACGGACGCCGAGGCGCCGACTCCTACTTTGGCGCGCCGGCCGAGAAGAGTTCGATCGTCCTGGACCTCTTCCGCGCCCGACGCATCCGCCAAAGCGCGACGCCCGTCATTCCGAGCCAGATGCCCGCAAATACGAGTCCGCTGGCCGCCTGTTCTTCCTGACCACGCAATTCCGCCACGCCCACCAGAATCAGGAACGCCGCCGCGCCGACACCATTGATCCAGACCATGGTCCGGGCGCTCCGATACACTTGCTCGGCACTCGCACGTCGAAACCGCTTCATCGCTCCCCTAGCAGCCGCCCGCCCCGCCAAGCGAACACGCCAAACGAGTGACGATTTGGCAGAACCACAGATGGACAGGTATGAACACAAATGTAGATGCGCAGAAATCGATCCATTCCCGCACTCAGCAAAACGTTGTTCCAGATCGATGGAGCGGTGTGGCGTTTGCCGGTCTGGATGTGTGTCAATGCCTGTCCATCTGTGGTTTCCCGACGGCGGTGTTCCGGCTGAGGCTTAAGCCCGATGAGGACATCGGGCTCCACCAGGCGTTGCTTGTTGTCGGCGTGGTGGCTTGCCCGCCGTAGCGCTCGGGCGAAGGAGGGACCTCACCCCGCGAGGAGGAGCGGTCGCCATGCCTCGCGCGGTGAGGTCACCGCGCCTACATCGGCAAATTCGAGGCGGCCAAGGGACTGGCCGCCCTACCACTGCTGCGCGGATCGAGGTAGGGCGCCAGTCCCTTCCGCGCCAAGTCTCCGCGTAGCCGAAATCGTGAGATTTTGGCCCGGAACGGAACGAGCTCACGCGGAGAACGCGGAGACGCGGAGACTCAATCTGAGATCCTGGAAACCAGACCGGACCCGACGCATCGAGGCCGGCCGCATCGTACGATCCAACCGAAGACCGCGCATGACTCAGCCCCGCGGGTCCGTGATCTGGCCCAGGAACAGGCAGAGGCCGGTCTTTCGGTCCTGAATCGCGAAGACAAAGGGATGATCGACGCGCACCTCGATCACGTGCGAAACGCTCATCACACTCAACACGCTAAGCATGACTCCGCCCGTCGCAGCCGCGGCTTCGGTCCCGGTCTCGTCGACGTCGAGGTACACCTGGTGGTACACGTCGGAAATCTTGAGATAGTCATCGGGGCTCCGGTTCGCCATCCGGCTGAAGTCCGCGCTGCCCTTCGGGTCGTCGAATGCCGTCTTCATTCCGAGCGCCTCGAGCTGCGCCTTCAGCGCGATTCGGGCGTGCTGCAGCCGGAACTTCGGCAGATAGAACGAAACGTCTTGGGCGGGAAGGGTCGCCAGTTGCTTCAAGCTTTCGGCTGACAATTCGGAGACGAGAGCTGGCAGACCGTCGGCGGCATCGGGCAGCAGAATCAGAAGCTGCCACTGGCCTCCCTCGTAGGGGACCGCGACCGCCTGATACCCGTTTTCCTTCCGATACCCAAGGAACTCGGTCGCGTGCATCGTTGGCACCGACGCGCTGTCGCCGCCCGCCACCCGGAAGGGTCGGTCTCTGGTCTCTTTCGTCTTAAAACGCTCCTGCCACTTCGCCTTCAGGTAAAGCGCATCGACGATCACGGCCCGCGTGCGCTCGTCGAGCGCGCCCGTCGGCAGAAGATCAGTGATCTTGCCCGCAGTCTGGTCGCTGACCCACGCATTGATGGCTCGCCCGACGTTCGCCGGATCACTCCGATAGTCGACCAACTGGAGCGCCGCCCCCCAGTCCCGTGACATATCCTGCAGAAACTCCGGATGGAACGGGTACCCCTGCTGCACATACAACCGGTCCGCCGCGTGCCACTCGGCTCCGCCCCGGTCGGCCTCGAGTTGTTTGGACAACGACGAAAATCCAGCCGCCAGTTGCGGATCGTCAGCCGGCAAGTGGAGCACCTCCGCCATTTCCTGCCGCGTGCGGCCGGCCGCGCCGACGAACGCCAGCGTCAGGCCGCGTTCGATCGAATAGGGCGACAGCACGATATTCGACGTCCGGTGCTCGTTCGCCTCCCGGCCAAACAGATCGAGTCCGGTTTGATTTGCGGCGTGGGCGACGTCAGTGCGCTGACCAAACACCGGTACCGCGAACACTGACGCAACGAGGACAACCGAGATGAAGCGCATGCGGTATTTCATGACGATGCAGTCAGACGTTTCTTAGTTACGTTGAACCAGGCGCCCGGTCCGGCAACCGAACACGCGCGAAAGGGTGTCAACCGCGCAGTCCGTTGCCGCTCAGCCGCCCGACGCGTTCATTTGGCTGGCTGGATCGTCATCGTGATCGAGGTCTGCTCCCCTTCCTTAAGGTGAAGCAGGTCATCCGCATATTGCTGCGCGACCTTCCTGGTTTTCGCGTCCGGCTCGCCTTGCGGGAACAACAGGACATTTCTCCCATGCTCCTTTGTGATGAGCACGGTGTATTTCCCCGGCTCGGCACTGCGAGAGGCATCATCGCGCGACACGTAATTTTCCAACTGCGGTTGGACCGGTCCTGACTGCTGAGTCGTCGCGCAGGCACCCAGCGAGAGACAGGCCGCCACAAATATCACAGTCAGAGGTAAGCTCGCCATGAGGTGTGCGCGGCCGAGAGTCCGCGGCAGAATGTAAGAATCATCGACGTTCAGGTGGCTGATTTTACGCACGGCGCTCTAATGGGTGGCGAGTTGGCGGCCGCAGTACAATCTATAATCCACGCTGCAGCATATGACTTGGGCATTTATAAAGGTCATATTTGGGACGCCGGAACGGCCGATGCTGACGATAACATCCGTCTGCGGCAGAGCGCATCTCCGCCCGCAGCAAAATTCCCATCCCACATGAACACCCTCCCCAGAATGGCCGCGCTCGCGATCGCCGGCGCCGTAGGCCTCAGCGTTCAGGCCGCCCGCGGCCAGACGTTCACCTACACGGGCTCGCTCCAGACCTGGACCGCCCCGTCCGCCGGCACCTACGAGATCACGGCGTACGGCGCATCCGGCGGGAATATTGCGAACTACCTGGGGACGACGCTCGCCACCGGCGGCAAGGGCGCGCAAATCGGCGGAGTGTTCACCCTGGCAGGTGGGCAGGTGCTCAACCTCGTCGTGGGCGGCCAGGGCGCCACCACCTCCAAGAACGGATATACCTCAGGCGGCGGAGGAGGCGGCTCGTTCGTCTACAGCAGCCTTTCGTTGCTCGTGGCGGCCGGTGGTGGTGGCGGCGCCGGGGACGAATTCGATTACAGCTACGCGGGGGCCGACGGCGGGGCGGGACAGGTCACGACCTCGGGTCAGGCCGGCTCTGGCACCTCCAGCTCCAACACCGCCGGCGCCGGAGGTACGAATGGCGGCGGTGGTGGCGGGGGCAGTTTCTTCAATGACGGCGGTGGCGGAGCCGGTTGGTTGGGCAACGGAGCTGACGGCAACACGGCACTCGGCTATTCCGGACACGGTGGCATCAGCTTTCCGAGCTTCGCCGGCGGCGCGGGTGGCGCGACCGGCTATGGCGGCAATGGCGGCTACGGCGGCGGTGGTGGTGGCGGCCTGGTCACCGGCGGTGGTGGTGGCGGCTATTCCGGCGGCGGCGGCGGGGCGTTTTCCGCCGGCTTCGCCAACAACGGCGGCGGTGGTGGCGGTGGCTCGTATCTCGACCTGTCCGCCAGCACCCCGATCGCGATCGCGGGCGCCAACTCCGGCGACGGCATGATCGTCATCACCTCACTCCAGCCCGCCCACGCGCCCGATTCGGGCCCCGGCTTGCCACTGGAGGCCGCCGTCCTCCTGGGACTTGGCGTCGCCGCCGGCGCCACCGTGCAACGCCGGCGCCGGGCGTGACTCGTGGGGCGTCCCCGAGGGACACCCGCTGTGCCGTCACGTCTTCTGCCGTAAACGACGGCCGAACTGATCGCGCCGCCCGTTTTTCGCCTTTCTCGTTTCAGCCCGTCCTCCTCCACGTGCTCCGCACCTCCGCGTGAGCTGCTTCGCACTTAGCCGCAACGATTCAGTAGAACCACGAAGGGACCCAGCGCGGCTCCGCCGCAACCGAAGCTCAGAGCGGAGAGTCCAGAGCGTAGAGCAATCCCCTGTGGTCGGCGCGGTGAGCTCACCGCGCCCACAGCTCATCGATACCCGCGTCTCGTGGCATGGGGAAATCGTGTTTTGTCGGCACGCTTCCCCAGATCAGTAGTACAGATTCGGGGACGGCAGGTGGAGCCCGCTGTCCCCAGCGGGCTGGTCGGGTGGGGGCAACGCGATGAGGACATCGCGTTCCACCTGGGGTAAAGTCGACGGGGCACTTCTCGTGGCTTTTCGTGCTTTTTGTGGCCATCACTTCGGGGGCGTTCTCCGCGCTCTCCGCGGCTCCGCGTGAGGGTTGTTTGGAAGCCTCAATCCAGCTCACGCTGTAATCCCAAGGTTAGCGAAAGCCTGCTTCGAACCACACCAACTAACGACTCGACCGCATCGGACTGGCTGCTCTCATTTCCGGCGTTCCCCCACCCCATGGTCCTCTGCGGCAAATGCGGCCAGCGACCCGCGACGGTCCACATTACGACCGTGATCAACGGGGAGCCCAGCAGGTCCGACTACTGCACGGACTGTTGCCCTTTTCCGGTCCCCAACGACACCGACGCGCAACTGAAGGAGTTCGCGCAGAATGCCCCCATTCTCCGCCAGTGGAGAGAGTCGGACTTCGAGCCGTTCGCCGAGATGAATGCCGACCCGGAGGTCATGCGCTACTTCCTGGCCCGGCAGACGCGCGATGAATCACGCGCCACGTTCGAGCGCATCCGCTCCGACATCGACCAGCGCGGTTGGGGTGTCTGGGCCGTCGAGGTCGAGGGACAACTGGCCGGCATGGTGGGATTGCACGAGCCAACCTGGCCGCTGCCGTTCTCCCCCTGCACGGAAGTGCTGTGGCGACTGCGCCGTGAATTCTGGGGCCGCGGCATCGCCCACGCCGCGGCCCGCCAGGCAATGCACTACGGCTTCGCGACCGCCGGCCTCGCCGAAATCGTCGCCTTCACCACCCCGCCAAATAGCCGCTCGATCCGCGTGATGGAGCGACTCGGGATGCAGCGCGACCACGCCGGCGACTTCGATCACCCCGCCGTCCCCGCCGGACACCCGCTGCACCGCCACGTCCTGTACCGCAAGCAACGTCCCACCGGCCCGCTCGCGCCCCTCACCGGCTGACCTCACCGCCCGCGCAGCCCACCACCGTTTCGTCCCCGCGCCCTCCGCTCCTTGTCACGTATTACGTGACAAATCCGAGGTACGCGTCACTCGCGTTTGTCACGTATTACGTGACAAAACTCGGCGATCGGTCCGCGAGGATGTTGCGACGGTGGCGGCGGTTCCTGTCGTATCCATGATCTGGATTTCGGTCCGGACAACGCCGTTGCGGCGGTGCAGGCGCGGAGAACAGTGGCAGAGGCGGAGGGTTCTGGCCGAGGTCGGCGTTCGAGGCCACGTGACCTTCTCGCCGCGCGCGAGTGTGCCGCTACCAAATGCAAGCAGAATGTCGCCGACGGCGGCGCAGGTGCAATTTTGCGGCAACAGGCGCCGATCGGATTCCCGGCGGCGCCAGCTGCACAATGGTCGCGCCGATCAGTTACTTCTGCGGCCGAAACGCGTTGCAAAGGGGCCCTCTGGCTACGCTGCGATACGAGCAGCTACGTATCGTTTTCGACCAATATTCACATTTTCTCCCGCATGAACTGCGTGACATTTCGCAAGCCGCGCGGAAGCAACCCCGTTGCCTCGGCTCGCGGTAGTATGGGGGAATTATCGCATGCCCTCACCCGAGCCCACAACTCAACACTCAGTCACGCTTCAGGCGATTGAACGAAACCCTGAGATCCGCGCCCTCCAAGGCCCCGCCAACAGCACATCGATCATCGACTGGTTCCGCGTGATGGATACGCGGGCGGACGGTGCCACCGTTCACCGGCTCTGCAACCTGTGCGCACAACTGGTCAGCGTCCGCACGCTGGCGCGCGAGACCGGCTGGACCGACACCCTCCTGCAGTGGGATGGCGGCATCGAGCGCAGCCTGCGGCAGGTGATCTCCCGGGCACAACACGCGTGGTTTCCGGCCGCCGAGCAGGCTTGGAATCCGGCGGGGTGAAGGCGCCTGCCGAGCCGCCCTAGTTCCCGAACTTTGTATTACCCCTCCCACCCCAATGTCCGCGACCCACAATCCAG
>DASZYH010000110.1:0-3120 GCA_035545515.1 Opitutaceae bacterium | reverse complement strand
GCCGACCCGCGGGATGCCCAGCGCCACCGCGCCCGCGCCGGCGCCCGTCGCGCCCGCCGGGACCACCGCCGTCCCCGCGCCGGCCCCGGGCTGCGGGGCGACCGCCTCCCCCTCGTTCACAGCCACGTCAGAACGCCCTTCTTATAGGCGTAGAGGATGCCGACCGCCAGGAACCCGATGAAGACGAACATCTCGACGAGCGTCGTCGCGCCGAAGCCCGGCGCGGCGAACACCGTAGCCCACGGGAACAGGTAGACGGCGTCCACCGCGAAGATCACGTACAGGAAGGCGTAGAGGTAGTACCGCACGTGGGTGTGCGCCCAGCCCTCGCCGACCGGGTCCACGCCGCACTCGTAGGTCAGAAGCTTCTCAGGCGTCGGTCGGGCCGGCGCCAGCAGCCGGTTGGCCGTGAACGATACGGTGACGAAGGCAATGCCGAGGAGTAACAGCATGCCGACGATCGAGTAGCCGGAGTAATAGGTCGTGGTGCCGCCCGCGCCGCCGATTCCCATGAAAGATCCGCCGCCTGCCCTCGCGCGTCAGTTCGCCGACAAACTCGCTGTTCCGCTGTTTCGAACGATGCCCCGGAGCGCTTAAGCGCCGCCGGTCGCCCACGTCATCGCACAAGGGTACTCGGCTCGTCAGGCGGCTCAGGGAGCGCCGGGCGCCGCACTGGCCCGCGCCGCTCGGCGCACCGCCGGGCGTACGATGGAATAGGTCGCAGGGTGAGGGGAACGACACGCTCCGGTGATCGGCGAGGCGCGCTCGATCCCAGGCACTGTCCCACGATGTGGACATCCGGAGGAGGTTCGGTGTCGGGCGAGGCGATCGACGAGAAGAGCAGGACTCCGGTCGAACGGATCAGCAGGGTCGTGATCCGGATCGCCGGAGACTCGGGCGACGGCATGCAGTTGACCGGTGACCGGTTCACCGCGGAAACCGCCGCGTATGGCAACGATCTGTCGACGCTGCCGAACTTCCCCGCCGAGATCCGGGCCCCCGCCGGGACGCTGCCAGGGGTCTCGGCGTTCCAGCTGCATTTCGCGGACCACGACATCCTCACCCCGGGCGACGCCCCGGACGTGCTGGTGGCGATGAACCCGGCCGCGCTCAAGGCGAACCTGAAGGACGTGCCGCGCGGCGCGACCGTGATCGTCAACACCGACGAGTTCACCGCGCGCGCCCTGAGCAAGGTCGGCTACGAGAGCAGCCCGCTGGACAGCGGCGAGCTGGACGCCTACCGGGTGCACCCGGTGGCGCTGACCTCGTCCACGGTCAAGGCGCTCGAAGGCCATCCGCTCAGCCGCAAGGAGGCGGAGCGGGCCAAGAACATGTACGCGCTCGGCCTGCTGTCCTGGCTGTACAACCGGCCCACCGAACGCACCCTGGCGTTCCTTGACCAGAAGTTCGCCAAGCGCCCGGACATCGCCGCCGCGAACCGGGCCGCGTTCCTGGCCGGCTGGAACTACGGCGAGACCACCGAGGAGTTCGCGGTCACCTACGAGGTCGCCCCGGCGGAACTGCCGGCCGGCCGGTACCGCAACATCTCCGGCAACCTGGCGCTGGCCTACGGCCTGATCGCCGCCTCGCGCCGCTCGGGCCTGCCGCTGTTCCTCGGCTCGTACCCGATCACCCCGGCCTCGGACATCCTGCACGAGCTGTCGAAGCACAAGAACTTCGGCGTGCGCACGTTCCAGGCGGAGGACGAGATCGCCGGCATCGGGGCGGCACTGGGCGCCTCGTTCGGCGGCGCGCTCGGCGTCACCACCACCTCGGGGCCGGGCGTCGCGCTCAAGTCCGAGACGATCGGCCTCGCGGTCTCCCTCGAACTGCCGCTGGTGATCTGCGACATCCAGCGCGGCGGCCCGTCGACCGGTCTGCCGACCAAGACCGAGCAGGCCGACCTGCTGCAGGCGATGTTCGGCCGCAACGGCGAGGCGCCGGTGCCGATCGTGGCGCCGCGTTCCCCGGCCGACTGCTTCGACGCGGCGATCGAGGCGGCTCGCATCGCCCTGACGTACCGGACGCCGGTGTTCCTGCTCTCCGATGGCTATCTGGCGAACGGCTCGGAGCCGTGGCGGATTCCGGAGGTGGAGGAGCTGCCGGACGTGCGCGTCGAGTTCGCCACCGCGCCGCCGGAGGGCGGAGTGTTCCTGCCCTACCAGCGCGATCCGGAGACGTTGGCGCGTCCGTGGGCGGTGCCGGGTACGCCGGGGCTGGAGCATCGGATCGGCGGAATCGAGAAGGCCGACGGAACCGGTGAGATCTCGTACGATCCGGCGAACCACGACCTGATGGTGCGCACGCGTCAGGCGAAGGTGGACCGCATCGCCGACACGATCGCGCCCTTGGAGGTCGACGACCCGGGCGGCGCGGCGCGCGTGCTCGTGCTCGGCTGGGGCTCGACCTACGGCCCGGTGCAGGCCGCCTGCCGCCGGGTGCGCGAGGACGGCGACCACGTCGCGCACGTCCACCTGCGGCACCTGAACCCGTTCCCGGCGAACCTCGGCGAGATCGTCCGCCGCTACGACAAGGTGCTGATCCCGGAGATGAACCTGGGCCAGCTCGCGCTGCTGGTGCGGGCGCGGTTCCTGGTCGACGCGGTCGGCTACAACAAGGTGCGCGGCCTGCCGTTCACCTCGGCCGAGCTCGCCGACGTGATCAAGGGCCTGATCGGCCAGGTAATGCCCACCAGCGCGGCGCTCCCGAGGGGATTCGGCGATGCTTGAGACCACGGCGAACGGCAACGGCAACGGCGTGCTCGGAGGCGCCAACGGCCACGGGTCCGCGGCCGTCCCCCGCATCCCGCTCCCCTTGACGGTGAAGGATTTCAAGACGGATCAGGAGGTGCGTTGGTGTCCGGGGTGTGGGGACTACGCGATCCTGGCCGCGGTGCAGGGGGTGATGCCGAAGCTGGGGATCGCCCGGGAGGACATCGTGTTCGTCTCCGGGATCGGGTGTTCGAGCCGGTTCCCGTACTACATGAACACCTACGGGATGCATTCGATCCACGGCCGGGCCCCGGCGATCGCCACCGGCCTGGCCGCGACCCGTCCGGATCTGTCGGTGTGGGTGGTGACCGGCGACGGGGACGCTTTGTCGATCGGGGGCAATCATCTG
>DASZYH010000109.1:0-28205 GCA_035545515.1 Opitutaceae bacterium | reverse complement strand
GCTCCGGAGACGCCGTGCTTTGGCCATATCTCAGGCCTCAACCGCTCGTCGCCACTTGTCCGGCGCGCCGCGCGGCCTCTCAGATCGTCGCCTTCTTTGCCCCGCGCTCCAACAGCACACGCAATACCGAACACAACTGGCCGCGAGCTTGCTCGCGCGGTGTAGGCCGCGAGCTCGCTCGCGCGGTTTGGAAGGTTCGTCCCCGATGGCGTCCGCAAGCGGACGGCCTACGGCTTCAGCTCTGGGCTCTCAGCTCTTTGCTTCGGTTGCGGCGGAGCCGCGCCAGGTTCGTGGTGATCTCCAACTCGCAGGCCGTCGCCTCGCGGACGGTGCGGGTCGAACCATTCCGCAATCCGCACTCCGCACTCCGCAATCCAGCAGTCCGCGTTCAGCGGACGGCGGGGGTGGCGCAGACGCGGCGGTAAAGGGTTTCGTACTGGGGCACGATCGCCTCGGCGGAGAAATTCTCGCGGGCCCGGGCCAGCGCCGCCCGGCCAAGCGCCAGGCGCCGCGCGGGATCGTCGAGCATCGCCTCCAGGGCGCGGGCGAGCGCGTCGGTGTCTCCAGGCGGGACCAGCACCCCGCTGCGTCCATCCTCGACGACCTCCGGGATGCCGCCGACCGCGGTCGCCACGCTCGGGCGGCCGAAGAACATCACCTCGAGCAGGCTGAGGCAGAAGCTTTCGCTTTCCGACGTGAACACGCCGAGATCGGCGAGTTGAAGGTAGTCCTCGATGTCGTTCACCCGCTCGCGCACGACCACCCGGTCGGAAATTCCGAGCCGGCGGACGTGGTCGACGAACGGCGTGAAATCACCGCCGGCCAGGATCAGCAGCTTGAAGGCGTGCCGGGAGCGGACGCGCGCCACGGCATCGAGCAGCAGGTCGATGCGCTTGACCGGCCGCAGGTTGGAGAGATGCACGAGCAGCAGCGTGTCCTCGGGCAATGCCAGCTCCCGCCGGACCTCCGCGGCGGTCCGTTGGGCCCGGCGTGGAGCGAAGAAATTCCGGATGACGTCGATCGGCCCGTCGAAACCCAGCAGTTGGCGGGTCGCGTCACGCAGCCAGGCGGACACGGCGGTCACCGCGTCGGAGCACGCCAGCGCGTGTCGGATGGCCGGGCCATAGCCGGGATCGCGGCCGAGCAGGGTCGTGTCGGTCCCGTGCAGGGTGGTCACGACCCGCGGTTGATGTTCTCCCGCGAGCATGGACCGCGCGAGGACGGCCGCCGAGGCGTGCGGCACCGCATAGTGCACATGAAGGACGTCGAGCCGGGCATTCCGGCTCACCTCGGCCATCTTCACCGACAGCGGGAGCGTGTAATCCGGGTATTTGAACAGCGTGTAGTCGTTGATCGCGACCGGATGGAAATGCAGCCGCGGGCCGTCCGCCGCGATCCGGAACGGCCGCTCGTAACTGATGAAGTGCACGTCGTGCCCACGTACGGCCAGTTCCTCCCCGAGCGACGAGGCGAGGATGCCGCTGCCGCCCACCGACGGGTAGCAGGTGATCCCGATGCGAAGCGGTCGAAGCCGGGTCATGGCGGGGCAGGGATGCTCGGACGCGGTCAGAATCTTCGGGCGGATCGCTGCAGGGGGGCAAGGGAATCAAACACGAGGTCGTCGTTCGGCCAGAGCGGAATCGCGTACGTCACGCCGGCCAGCAGCCCGTTGAGCCGGGCGCGGGCGAGCTGGAGCTCGCCGTATTCGCGCGTCTGCCGCTGGGTGACGTGGGCCTCCATCGCCGCCTTCCACACCGCGACGACCTTCGCATCGGAAACGTCGATCAGCAGCCGGCCGCCGTCCTTCGGCTCGGCTCCCGGCGTGACCGCGAAGAAAAGGAGCTGCTCGACCGCGTGCGGCGCGAGCGAGCGGAGTTCCTTCACGCCGCCGTAACGCGCGACCCGCGTCGCGTCCCGGACCATCCGGCCGAGTTTCGCGTGGTCCGGGTGCTGGTTCTCGACCGGCGTGGGCGCCAGCACGATCGTCGGCGTCGACCGGCGGATCACCTCGGCCAGCCGGATCACCTGGGACGCGTTGACCTCGAAATGCGCGTCTCCGCCCAGATGGATGAACTCCACCCCGGCCCCGAGGAGCGCAGCCGCCTTCTTCGCCTCCTCGACGCGGCGTTCGGGCACGCCGTGGGTCGACGATTCGCCCTGCGAGCAGATGACGAACCGCGCCGTCCGGCCCGATTGGGTTTCGCGGGCGATGACGCCACCGCATCCGAATTCGATGTCGTCGGGGTGGGCGCCGAAGGCGAGGACAGTACAGGTGTCGGTATTCGAGGAGGAGTTCATTGGAGCTCGGCCTGGCATGGGACAATCCGGAGGCAGCATTGTGACACGACCCGGCGCAGGATTCCAGTTGATGCCACAAAGTTCTGCATCGCCTCCCCGCCTGGGGAACGAGGCCGGATCATGGGACCCAGGCTTCGTCCGACCGGTCGATCGGGTCGCGGGGAAGGAAAGTCACCGCGGGCGCCTCGGCCGGATGGAGGTAGGCCTGCTCCCCGGCCCCGGCGACATAGTGCGTGCAGCGAACGACCGATTGCATCCAGACCAGCCGGGTGTCGCGGGTCGGGCTGACCTGCTCCGGCGAGTACTCCACCGGCGGCAGCACAAGATAGTGATCCCCACCCTCGTGGAGCGCGGGAGCGCCGTCCCGCCAGCGGGCCCGCACGGTTTCCCCCTCGTAGGGAAGATCGACGAAGAAATCGTTCACCGCGCAGGCGGCGCGCCGGACCTCGGGCGCGCTCGACCGCACGACGCGGATGCCCTCGAGCAAGCCGAGCCGCCGGTACATCTCCAGGCAGAAATCGGCGACGTTCGTGGCGGCCACCCCGCGGAACAGGTCGACGACCGGCGGAGGGAGATAGGCCCCGAGTTGCCGCGCCATGCCCGCCTGCCAGTCGGCCGGGAGGCGTTTCAGGTAAAGCGGCGACCATTTGCGCTGGACCTTGTTCGCGAAAGCGAAGTTGAGCGCCACGGCACGGTCGGTCCGGCGCTCGTGCAGGATGGTCTGCGTTTCCCGCGGATCGTGGTCGCTGTCGTGGCAGAAGAACACGATTTCGCCGCCCAACTCCGCCTGAAGCCGGCGGGCGGTCATGATCTTCGCGTACAGGAACCGGCGCGGGAAAAACCCGCAGGGTTGCTGGCCAAAGCAGATCACTGGAGCGGTGGCGTTCATCGGGCGAGCGCACCGGGCGGGGCGGCGGTTGGTCGTGAGCCGGGCCCGCGCCACTCGATCACCGCCTGCAGCAAGAGCGCAAACAGGGCGCACGCGCCGCAGCCGATGATATTATAGTAGAGGTAAGAGATCGGGAGGATCGCGTAGAGGACGAACACCAGCGCCTGGGCCCCGATCGCCGCCCAGAAGATCGCCGTGCCACCGACATGCTTGAGGAAAAACGCCACGAGAAACAGTCCGAGGAGAACGCCGTAGAAGATGGATCCGACGATGTTGGACCACTGGATGAGGTTTTCCGCCAGCGTCACCGACAGGGCAAACCCGATCGCGAGAATCCCCCATAACGCCGTCAGCCATTTGGAGGCACGAACACATTCCTCGTCGCTGGCGTCGCGGCGGATGATCCGGCGATAGATGTCGACGGTGCTGCTGGCCCCGAGCGCATTCAACTCGGCGGACTTGGAGTTCAGCGCCGCGGCAAAGAACGCGGTGACCAGCAGCCCGATGAGTCCGTGGGGCAGGTAATCGAGGATGAAGGTGATGAACACGTAGTCGGCGTCGTTCGTCGGGGCGCGCGGGTCGGCCGCCTGAAGGGCCCGTCGCGCCTCGTCGCGGGCGGCCTCCGACCGGTTGTCGGCCGTCAGCGCGGCCGCGCGCGCCGCCGCCGCGGCCCCGGCATCGTGCCGGTGTAACGCCTCGATCCACCGGGTGACGTCGCGCTTCTTTTCCGCGTGCGCGGCGGCGAAGTCCGCCTCGGCCGTCCGCATCCGGGCGGCCTCCGGGCCGGAGGCATGCTCGGACCACGCCGTGGTGTTGAAGAAGACCGGCGGACGCTCGAACTGGTAGAACACGAAGATCAACGCGCCGAGCAGCAGGATGAAGAACTGCATCGGGATCTTGAAGACCGCGTTGAACATCAGGCCGAGCCGGCTCTCGCGCAGCGAGGCACCCGAGAGGTAGCGCTGCACCTGCGACTGGTCCGTCCCGAAATACGCCAGCGCCAGGAACAGCCCGCCGAACAGGCCCGACCAGATCGTGTAACGCCGGTCCGGATCGAGGGAGAAGTCGACCGCCTGCAGCTTGTGGAGCCCGCCCGCGATCGTGAGCGCATCATGGAACGACAGCCACGCGGGGAGCTTCATCACCAGCACGACGAACGCGGCGAGCATGCCGGCGAAAATCACGCCGATCTGATACTTCTGGGTGAGGTTCACGGCGGCGCTGCCACCGGTCACGGTGTACGCGGTGACCAGCAGCCCGCTGGTGATGATGGTGACATCGAGCCGCCATCCGAGGACCGTCGAGAGCACGATGGCCGGCGCGTAAATCGTGATCCCCGCGCCAAATCCCCGCTGGATGAGGAAAAGCACCGCGCCGAGCACGCGTGTCTTCAGATCAAACCGGTCCTCCAGGTACTCATAGGCCGTGTCGACCTTCAACCGGCGAAAGATCGGCAGGAAGACGATCGCGATGATCAGCAGCGCGAGCGGCGCCCCGAAGTAATTCTGCACGAACCCCACCCCGCTCTCGTAGCCCTGGCCCGGCGTGGAGAGAAAGGTGATCGCGCTCGCCTGGGTGGCCATCACGGCGAGCCCGATGGTCAGCCACCGGGTGTTGCCGGCGCCGTGAACATAAGTCCGCAGGTCCCGCTGGCCACGCGTCCGCCACATCCCGAAACTGGCGATCCCAACCAGCGTGCCGAGCAGGACGATGTAATCCAGCGTGTTCACGAGAACCGCACCGAAACGGCCACCAGCAGACCGATCCAGACGAGGAACACGACGGCGACGAATCCGTAAACCGCCGGCCAGGTGCGCAGCACCGGTAGTCCGGTGCCGGCGTCCTCGTCCGTTTCGGGCGCCGCGGCGCGGGTATCCGGATGTTCGTCGCGGTCGCCCAGGTTCATTTTCCGAGCGAGACCAGGTTGGCGAACAACCGGTACGCGCCGGGCACCCCTGCCGGCAACTGCCGGAAGAAGGCCAGGCCGGTGTAGACGAAATATCCCTTCCCGTACGACGCCACGAGCAACGCTCCCTGGAGGGGCGCCTCGCCCGGATCGTTCATGGCGAGCATCGGCACAAAGTGCGGATCCCATTCGCTGGGGAAGTAAACCCCGCGCTCCTGGACCCAGCCGTCGAAGTCGGCCGGCGTGATCCGATTCGGCGTGTTCAGCACGGGCGCGTCCGGCACGAGGAAGGTGACCGCGGCGGTTTCGTCGGTGACCCGCCGGTCCGACAAGCGCAACGGGTAGGGTCCAATCTGCTCCGTCTTGAGGTCGTTGCCGGGGCGGCTGTATTGCGCGATGACCGTGCCCCCCTGCTCGACGTAGGCGAAGAGCGCCGGCAGCCGGGGAACCAGATCCGTGCGCGTGTTGTAGGCGCGCACGCCAATCACGACGGCATCGAGGGAATCGAGCGTGGCCGGGACCAGGTCCGCGCCGGACAGAGTCGTCACCTGGTAGCCGAGTTGCGCCAGCGCCTCGGGGATGTCGTCGCCGGCGCCCGGCAGATAACCGATGCGGTGGCCGCGCGTCGCCACGTCGACACTGACGAGTTTCTCGCGCGCGGGCGGCTGCACCAGTTGCCGCGGGATGTGGGAGTAATCGATCTCGATCCGGGAGGTCGTGCAGTCGAAGCCCCCGACGCGGGCGTGGGCGCTGAGCGCGTCGACCGTGGGCGCATCCGGGGCGGTCACTGTGAACCGGAGGCTGGCCTTGCCGCCCGCCGCGGCGATGCGGAACGGCTGCGCCGCGCCGACCTTCCAGCCGTCGGGCGCCTCCAGCCGAAGGTCACCCGCCACCTGCGGGCGCGCCGCGGTGACCGTCACCGTGAGGTCGCGCGAGGTGCCGGGCCGAAACAGCGTCACCCCGCCTGATTCGAACGCCAGCGACACGGGCGGAACGATCGTGACCAGCGGGAACCGTCGGTCCGCGGGGGCGTCGGCGTCGGCGAGCGATCGGGTGCCGCGGAGTTCGTCCCGCAGGACGAGCCGCTGGCCGCCGACTGTCAGGGTGTACGTCACCGGCAGCGCCGGCGGATTTTCCGGCCGTCCGATCAAGGTCGGATCGGCCACCTGGTACATTCCGGGCGCCGGCGGCTCACGCAGCCAGTACGGCTGCGTCAGCGGTGTCTCGCGCGCCACCGGGTACTCCACCGCGCGCGACGCGCTCCCGTCCGCCGGCACGTCGGCATTGATGGTGATGTGGCGGCCCGGCACGTCGACCGATACCCACGTCACGGGCAGGCGGCCGGCCACGCGCACGACGGCTTTGGCCGGCACGGTTTCTCCCGGAACGACATCGGACTCCGCCGCCAGCGTTTGCACGTCGAGTCCGAGACAGCGTTGCACGACCCGGTCAAGCTGCGCGCGCTTGTCGTCGACGATGGTGCCGTCAGGCAGGCGCGCGAGCTCGCGCCGGATCGCGAGCAACGCCGGCACGCTGGCGGCCGGGTCACGGGGATTGAAGGCGGCGATCGCGGCCTGGGTCAGCCGGCCGATGTCGGCGCCACCGGGCACCCGCGACCAGGTGGTGTCGACGCCGTCCATGATGTCGTGCTGCATCGGCTCCCCGGCCAGCAGCATGAACGTCTGCGGATTCGGCCCGCTGGAGCGGCGCGTGGAAAATCCGCCCATGCCCTGGGTCTTGTGCATCCCGCGACTGCGGTTCGCGATCGTGCCGAACGCCTCCCCGGTCACGGGATCGTCGCCGCCGATGTCGACCTGGATCGTCGGTCCGTGCAGGGGACCGGTCCCGCGGCCTCCGAACGTGAACACGTTCCAGACGATCCGCTTCGCCTGCCACGGTTTCAACCCCTCGCGCAGTTGCCCGGGATAGGCGGTGGGATCAGCGGCGAGCTTGAACGCCTCGAAGGCCAGGATCGCGGACGCGGTGTGATGCCCATGCCCGCCGCTGCCCGGGGGAATCGGAAACCGGGTGACGATTACGTCCGGTCGAAATTCGCGGATGACGCGAACGACGTCGCCGAGCACCTCGCGACGGTTCCAGATGCGCAGCGTCTCCTCGGGATTCTTGGAGAAGCCAAAGTCGATCGCGCGCGTGAAATATTGCCGGCCGCCATCGATCCGCCGCGCCGCGAGCAGCTCCTGCGTCCGCGCGACGCCGAGCAACTCGCCAAACTGCGGGCCGAGCAGGTTCTGCCCGCCATCCCCGCGGGTGATCGACAGGTAAGCCGTGTCGTAACCCCGGCCGCGCGAGAGATACGTGATCAGTTGCGTGTTCTCGTCGTCGGGATGCGCGCCGATGTGCAACACGCGTCCGGTGGTCGCGAACGTGCGGAGCTGATGGAGTGCCGCGATCGCATCACGGTTTGCCGGGGCGGACGCGGCTGGCGGCGCCGCGGATGTCGCGGTGGCTGCCGTCGGGCTGGAGAGCCCGAACCCGGCGAGCGTCGCGAGGGCGCAGGTTCCCAGCCGCCGCCACGAGCGAGCTTGTCCGCCCGAACGGCCGGGGATGGCTTCGCGGACAGGAAACAGGGGCGACCGTTCGCCCGCCGCACTGCTGGATTTGTGGTGCCGTGTCGGCCGGATCGCGCGCCTCATTGGCCGAGACTCGCGATGAGGGTTTCGTTCAGACGCGTGTATTCGGCCTTGGCCGGCCCACCGTCCTTCGCGGCCAGCTCGATGGAATGCCGGGCGGCCGCGATCGCCCCGGGCTTGTCACCCAGTTTCGCGAGGATCTGCGCCTTGTGGTAATACAGGAAAAACGCGTCGGGCTGCTGGGCGATGGCGAGGTCCATCCAGGCCGACGCCTGCTGCAGGTCCAGGCCCTGTTCGAGGTAGAACATCGCGGCGCCGTCGTACGTCCCGGTCATCCGGGCCATCGCGCGCTCGATCTGCGGCTTGACCGCGGCGACGACATCGACGCCGAGCTTCACCGGCACGCGCGTTCGGTCCCACTCGAGATTCAACGTCGCGGAGTCGTCCCGGATATCGTTCACGTCGATCGTGAAGGTTTCCATCGGCTCGGCGACGGACATCGCCGGCACGGTCACCCGGACGAGATCGTTCTTGGCATCGTAACTATACGCCCCCCACTGGCCGGTCACCTTGTTGAGGATCACCGTCCACTCCTGCGGGCCCGGAATCGAAAACAGGGCGTACGTTCCCGCCGGGACGTCGGCGCCGCCAAACTTGACGGCCGTGCTGAAGGTGATGCGGGTGGCCTCGTTGGCCCCGGTTCGCCAGACCTCGCCATACGGCACCAGGACGTCGCCCGTGCCAAAGATGTGCCGGCCCTTCATGCCGGGACGCGAGTAGACCACCTCGATGTCGGTGAGCCCGACCCGTTGTTTCAGCGTGCAGTTCGGACTCGGACGGGGCAATTCCAGGCGCTGGGCCTGAGCCGGAAGCGTCGGGGTGACGAGCACACCCAACGCCAGGACACACAGCAATCGGGGGAGCGGAGCATTCATGGGGAAGCGGGGATCGTTAACGACCCGCCGGGCGAAATACAGCCTAGAAGGACGGTCGGTGTGGCGCCCAGGCGTCCGCCAGCGGACGCCATCGGGGCCGAACCTTCCGAACCGGGCGCGAGCAAGCTCGCGGCCTACGCCGGCATGGTGCGGCGGAGCGTCACCTCGGTCCGGCTAACGCCAGAAGGCGCCGTTCCCAATTTCGCGCAGGGCGAGCTGGCCGTCGATGATGTCGAGCGTCGTTCGGATGGCCGGGAGATGCTCGTCGAGTTCGACGCGGATCCGGCGGCGAATCGCCTCAATCCGCAACACCGACATGTGCTTCAGCGCGTTGCTGATCGCGATCCGCATCCCCTCCGCCTGTTGCTCGAACGGAAGACAGGCGAGCGCCGCGATGATGTCCGAGGTCAACTGGTCGTCCGTATCCATGCCGATTCCACGCCGATCCACACGCGTTAAACCCCGCACCGTGCGGGGCCGGGCGGCGCGGTTCCCCGATTGTGAATAACTCACCTACGCGCCGAGTTCCGCGTGGCGCGCAAGCAACCGCGCGATGAATCCGGACTGGGCGGGCGCGACCTGCTGCCAGATCTGCCAGGCGACATGATAATCGTCCGGATCTTCAACGCCGGCGTTCTCGATGCTGACGAGATACGCGACCACACTGCGGTTGCGGACGAACGCGATGCGTTCCCGGTTCAGCACCTGCGATTCGTCGAATTCGATCACGCGGCCGTCCACCTCCGCATCGCCATGGGCGACAAACCAGAAGACATGGCGGGGACCGAGCCACGCGAAACTTCCGACCAGGTAATACAGCGCCGGCTGCCCGATCACGTGCATGATCGCGCCCCGCGCCGCGAGCGCGACGGTGATCTCCTCCGGCGTGCTGCGAATTCCGAGTTGAGGCGTTAGCTGCATGAGTGGCGTTCGGAAACCTGGCGCGGTTCGACACCCAAACTCAAACGGTGATTCCCTAAGTTCTGCGTCGGGATTTCTCCGGCGACGGATCGGTCGCCCGCGTCCGCCGCCCGTGCCACGCACGGATTTCCGGAGGTTGCCCCCCACCCGACCGGCAGCCATTGTCGCGAACCCTCGCATGTCCGATCCGATCGAAGAACACCTCGTCGCCCTGCTGACCCGAGAGCTCGGTGCGCTGGGTGTGACGGGCGCCGGCGTCGCGATCCTTTCGGCCGAATCCGAGGACTGGCGCTTCCGCGTGACGGCGGACGGCCGCGGTTTCGAAGCGGGGTTCAACCACCGCGAACAACTCTGGTGCCGGGAGGTGACTCCCGGCCGGGAGGCGCCGCTGCTCTCCAACGACCGGCCGCGCATCGGCACGACGGCGGAGGCGCGCCGGACGGCGTTGCGGGCGATCCGCGACGCTCTCGCCCACCCCGGCTTGGTCGTCCGCGACCCGCCCGTGATCTGACCGGGCGCGCCCGTTGGCGCTCACCCGCCCAGCAGCCCGGCGAGTTCGGCGAACCACTGCTTCCGGAGCGCCGCGTCGCGCTTGCGGTCGGTCCGGACTTCCAACACCCGGATGCCGCGCGCGGGAAGTTCGGACACGAGCCGGACGAACTCCGGCCAGTCGCGGACGAGCACATGCTCGGCGCCATAGGCGGCGCACAACCGCGCGAAATCAGCCTCCTGCGGCGTGGCGAAAAACTCCTCGAACGGCGGTTCGAATCGCGCGACCGGGAGATGTTCGAAGATCCCGCCACCGCGGTTGTTGATCAGGACCACCGTGAGGGAAACAGCCAGCCGCGGGCGAAGGAGAAATCCGTTCGTGTCGTGCAGCAACGCCAGGTCGCCGGTCAGCAGCACGGTCGGACGACCCGCGGCCTGCGCGACCCCGGCCGCCGTGGACAGGGTGCCATCGATGCCGTTCGCGCCCCGGTTGCACAGCGGCCACAAGCCCCGGTCCGTCGCCGGCCAGACGTATTCGATGTCCCGGACCGGCATCGAATTCGCGACGAAGACGGGGGTGCCGGCCGGCAGATGCCGGGCGAGCAGCCAGGCGGCTTTCGGCTCCACGACCTCGTCCGCGGTTTCGATCCGGCGGTCGATCGCCGCGCGCAGCTGCGACTCGTAGCGCGCCCACATCCGTTCGTAGCCGCTCGTGGCCGATTGGTCCGGGAGCGATGCGACCACGTCGGCGAGCCGGGCCGGAACCTGGCGGGTCCGCCCGTGCAGCGCGTCGCGGTTGTCGAGCCGGTCGGAGACGAGCCAAACCGCCGGAGCGCTCTCCTCGACCCAGGCGCGCAGCACCTTGCTCGTCGGCCAGCCGCCCACCACGACGGCCACGTCGGGTTTCAATCGCTCCGCCGCCGGCTCGTTCCGGAGGATCGTGTCGTAGGTCGTGACAAGATGCGGCACCCGCGGCGCGTGGGCGCGCAACGGCGACAGGGCGTCGGCCAGCACCGGCCAGCCCGTGCGCCGCGCCAGTTCGCCCACGTCCCCCGCAAATCCCGCCGCGTCGGGCGGCTGGTTTGGACCGACAATGATCAGGCCGTGGACATCCGGGCTGAGCCGGGGCGCGAGCGGCGTCGAGACCAGCGATGGGACGGGAGCGACGTGGTCGAAGAACCGCGGCCAGTCGATCGCCGCCCCGAAGGTCCGGGCGGCGCCGCCGTCGTCGAGCGGCGGCAGCGGATCGCGGAACGGTGCGTTCAGATGCACGGGGCCGGGAAAGGGCGCGTGCGCGCGCGCGACGGCGTGGAGAACCGTCTGGCGCAGGTAGCGGAACAGGGCCTCGTCGAGCGCCGGCACGGCGAGCTCATGGAAGAAACGCACGTACCCGCCGTAGAGTTTCTGCTGGTCGATCGTCTGGCCGGACCCGCACGCCCGCAGTTCGGGCGGCCGATCCGCGGTGATCACGACGAGAGGGACGCCGCTCTCGTGCGCCTCGATCACCGCCGGGAAGTAGTTGGCGGCCGCCGTGCCGCTCGTGCAGACGAGCACGACCGGTTCCAGCAACGCCTTGGCCTGGCCAAGGGCGAAGAAAGCGGCCGAGCGTTCGTCGAGCACCGGTACCGTTTCGAACGCCGGCTGGCGCGCGAGCGCGATCGTCAGCGGCGTGGAGCGCGACCCCGGGGACACGACGGCGCGACACACCCCCGCGCGCACAAGGGTTTCGACCAGCACACTGGCCCAGAGCGCATTGGCCGAGCGGAAATCGAGTTCGGTGGTCATGGGGCCGGTCCCGAGGGCCGGGTCACGTAGGCTTGGTGATGCGTGGGATGCGGCAACGAAAAAGGGTCCGCCGCCGCGGCGCGCCATCAGTTTCCTGCACCGGCCGTAGTAGCAAATCAGCGATCGGATGGCCGAGCATTCCCTTCGCCGGGAGAAGCTTCTAGCGTCCGGCTCCGTCACCGCCGGCGCTGAACCGGCGGCGGCAGTCAACCAGCGTCCCACCGACCCGTTCGCTTTCGAGGTCGCACATGAAGAAAAACATCGTGTTCACGGTGGTCGCCGCGCTGGCCGTTTTCGGCGCGCTGTTCGGCTACAAATTCCTCCAGATGCGCCAGGCCGGCCGGGCCCGCGCCCAGATGCAGCCCCCCGCCGCGACGGTGGCCGTGGCGGTGCCGCGGGCGGAGAACTGGCACCGGTCGCTCGTCGCCGTCACGACCCTCCAAAGCCGCGAGGGCGTCACCGTCCGGACGGAAGTCGACGGACTGGTGATGCGGGTGGCGTTCACTTCCGGAGCGGCGGTGAAGCAGGGCGACCCGCTGGTCGACCTCGACACCTCGCGCGAGGAGGCGCAACTCAAGGGACTGCTGGCGGCCGCCCAATTGGCCGAGCTGTCCCTCAACCGGGCGCGCGACCTCCGGGCGAACGGGACGAACTCCGCCGCCGACCTCGACGTGGCGGAGGCCACGTACGCGCAGGCAGTCGCCGCCGCCGACCTTGTGCGCGTCGCCATCGCGAAAAAGCACATCACGGCGCCGTTTGCCGGACGGCTGGGGATCACCGAGATCAGCCCCGGTCAGTACCTCCGCGCCGGCGACCCGCTCGTCCAGCTCGAGGCGCTCGACCCGATTTACGCCGACTTCGGCGTGCCGCAGCAGGACCTGCCCAAGGTGAAGGCCGGACTCGCCGTCCAGGTCACGATCGACGCCTTCCCGGGCCGGACGTTCGCCGCGACCATCGAGGCGTTCAATCCGCGGGTGAGCGACGCCACGCGCAACGTGCGCGTCCGTGCCCTCCTCCCGAACCGCGACGAACTGCTCCAGCCGGGCATGTTCGGCCATGCCGAGGTCCAGCTCGCCGAGTCGCAGCCGGTGCTCGTGCTGCCCGCCACCGCCATCGTGTACAATCCGTATGGCAACTCGGTGTTCGTGGTGGAGAACGGCGTCGCCCGGCAGAAATTCGTGCAGACCGGCGCCCTCCGCGGCGACCTGATCGCGATCCTGGGCGGCCTCGAGGGCAACGAGCAGGTGGTGATCGCCGGCGCCTTGAAGCTCCGCAACAACATGCCGGCGAAGATCGACAACTCGGTCGTGCCCGACGCCAACGCGGCGCCCGCGCCGAAGGAGGGCTGATCCGTCATGCGCTTCACCGACCTTTTCATCCGCCGGCCGGTCCTGGCGACGGTGGTCAACCTGTTCCTGCTGCTCGCCGGCTGGCTGGCGATCCGGCACATGGTCGTGCGGCAGTATCCGCAGACCAACAACGCGGTCATCACCGTGCAAACGATCTATCCCGGCGCGAGCGCGGACCTCGTGCGCGGCTTCGTGACCACCCCGCTCGAGCGCGAAATTGCCTCCGCCGACGGCATCGACTACCTGGAGTCGGTCAGCACGGCCAACATCTCCTCGATCACGGCCAAGCTGCGGCTGAACTACGACCCGAACGCCGCGCTCACCCAGATCACGTCGACGGTGAACCGCGTTCGCAGCGAGCTGCCCCCGGGCGCCGAGGATCCCATCTTCGAGGTCAGCGTCGGCGAGAGCACCGCGTCGATGTACCTCGAGTTCAACAGCACGTCGCTCGAGGCGAACCAGATCACCGATTACCTCGTGCGGGTCGTCCAGCCGAAGCTCGCGACCATCGAGGGCGTGCAGAAGGCCGAGGTCATCGGCACCGGAACGTTTGCGATGCGCATCTGGCTGAAGCCCGAACGGATGGCCGCACTGGGGCTCAGCCCGTCCGACGTGTATCGCACGCTCGCCGCCCAGAATTACCTCTCCGCCGTCGGCAAGACGAAGGGTGCGATGCTGACCGTCAACCTCACCGCGCGGACCGACCTGCGCAGCGTCGAGGAGTTTCGGGCCATGGTCATCCGGGAGAAGAACGGCGAGCTCGTCCGGCTTGGCGACATCGCCGACGTGACGCTCGGGGCCGAGGTCTACGACGTGGATGTCAAATTCGAGGGCAAGAGCACCACGATCATCAGCGTGTCGGTGCTGCCGACGGCCAATTCGCTCGACGTGATGAAGCGCGTCCGGGCGGTCTGGCCGAGCATCCAGGAGCAGCTCCCCCCGGCGATCCAGGGCGAGCTGGTCTACGACTCCACCGAATACATCCGGAACTCGATCGACGAGGTGCTGAAGACGCTGGTCGAGGCGGTGGGCATCGTGATCGTGGTGATCTACCTGTTCCTCGGGTCGTTCCGGTCCGTCGTGATCCCGATCGTGGCGATCCCGCTTTCGCTGGTCGGCTGCGCCGCGCTGATGCTGGCGATGGGTTTCACGATCAACCTGCTGACGCTGCTCGCGATGGTCCTGGCGATCGGGCTGGTGGTGGACGACGCGATCGTCGTGGTGGAGAACATCCACCGGCACATCGAGATGGGGTCGACCCCGCTGCAGGCGGCGATGCAGGGCGCGCACGAGCTCGTCGGCCCGATCATCGCGATGACGATCACGCTCGCCGCGGTCTACGCGCCGATCGGGCTCCAATCGGGCATCACCGGCGCACTCTTCCGCGAGTTCGCGTTCACCCTCGCCGGCTCGGTGCTGGTCTCGGGCTTCGTCGCGCTGACGCTGTCGCCGATGCTCAGCGCGCGGCTGCTGCGTCACAACCCGAACCCGCGCGGGATCGAGCACTACCTCGACGTCGGATTCGAGACGCTGCGCGGCAAGTACGAACATTTCCTCGACGTCGTGTTGAACAACCGCGGTGCGGTGTACGCCGTCGCGGTGATCATCCTGCTCGCGATCCCGCCGCTGTACCTCATGACCCAGAAGGAGCTCTCCCCCACCGAGGACCAGGGCTTCATCATCTGCATGACGAAGGGGCCGGTGAACGCGACGCTCGAGCAGACGCTGCGCTACTCCGACCAGCTCGAGGCGATGATCAACCGATTGCCGGAGCAGCGGGCGTTCTTCTCGGTGACGGGGTTCGACATCGGTTCCGGGTTGCCGAACGCCAGCGCGGGGTTCACGGGCATTGCGCTCAAGCCGTGGAACGAGCGGACGCGCAGCTCCGCGCAGGTCGTGCCCGCGCTGATGCAGCAGATGCAGGGCATCGCGGGGCTCGACGCGGCTGCGTTCCTGCCGCCGTCGCTCCCCGGCGCGCATGGCGGTTTACCCGTGCAATTCGTGATCAGCTCGACCCAGGACAACGACCGGGTCGTCGAGGTCGCAAACGCCCTGCTCCAGCGGGCGATGGCGAGCGGGATGTTCATGTACGGCGACTCCGACCTGAAATTCGACCAGCCGCAGGCCGACGTGACGATCGACCGGGACAAGGCGGCCGCGCTGGGGATCACCATGCAGCAGCTCTCCGGCGACCTCGGATCGATGCTCGGCGGCGGTTATGTGAACCGCTTCGCGATCGAGGGCCGCGCCTACAAGGTGATCCCGCAGGTGACCCGCACGTTCCGGCTGAACCCGGAACAACTCGGCGACTACTACATCGCGACCGCGACCGGCGAACTCGTGCCGCTCTCGACCATCGCAACGATCACGCGCTCGACGCAGGCGCGCGACCTGCGCCGCTTCCAGCAACTGAACGCCGCCACCCTGTCACTGCTGCCGCGGCCGGGCGTGTCGATGGGGGATGCGCTCAACTGGCTCAACGCCGAGGCGAAACAGGTGTTTCCGGCCGGGTTTTCGTCGGATTTCAAGGGCGAGCTGCGGCAATACGTGCAGGAAGGCAGCTCGCTGCTCGCGACGTTCGGGCTGGCGATCGTAGTGATCTTCCTCGTGCTGTCGGCCCAGTACGAGAGCTTCCGCGACCCGTTCATCATCATGATGGCGGTGCCTCTCTCGATCTGCGGCGCGGCGACGTTTCTTTTCCTCGGATACGCCACCCTGAATATCTACACGCAGGTCGGATTGATCACCCTCGTCGGTTTGATCACGAAGCACGGGATTCTGATCGTCCAGTTCGCGAACAAAATGCAGGAGACGGGACTCTCGGTGCGCGAGGCCGTGGAACACGCCGCGGGCGTTCGGCTGCGGCCCATCCTGATGACGACGGCGGCGATGGTCCTCGGCGTCGTGCCGCTGCTGGTGGCCCGCGGGCCCGGAGCGGAGGCGCGGTTCAGCATGGGCCTCGTGATCGCGAGCGGGATGTCGATCGGCACCCTGTTCACGCTCTTCGTGGTGCCGTCGTTCTATGTGCTGATCGCACATCGTCGTCCCGTTGCGACGGACGATGCTCCGGCGCCGGCGGCCAATCTCCCCGCCACGGCCAGCGCGCTGGCGAAGTAAGGCGAATGACTGGGCCGGAACGACTCGTTTCAACGGCGAAAAAAACGCGAATGGGCGCGAATCCGAACAGCCAGTAGCCATTTCGCCGTCGCCGTTCGGATTCTCACCCGGAATTCGCGTCGATTCGCGTTCATTCGCGGTTCCTCTTCCGGCTCGGCGCGACACGGTAGACCCGGACAGGCGATCCACCGCGTCATCTGCCCGCCGACGCCGGCGCGGGGACGGCGGCGGCCTCGGGTGGCGTCGGCGGCGGCGGTTCCGTCGGCAACGTCTGCATCGCAAACTGCACCAGCGATTCGATCTGCCCGCGGGTCAACGGACCGCCCTTCGCCTTCGACCAGGCGGGCATCAGCGTGCCTTCCTTGCCGTCGCTGATCCATTTCCGCCAGAACTCGGCATCGCGGCGCTGCCGGGCCGTGAGCAGGTCCGGCACCATGCTCGCGCGGTTCGCCGCGAAGTGACACACACCGCAGGCGGCGGTGAAGAGCTCCGCCCCCGTCCGGCCGATCGCCGGCTGCAGATGGCAGCTCGCGCAATCGCCGTGAAACACCGCCTCGCGATTGGCCTGCGCGATCTCCTGGTTCCGCTTTCGCTGCGCGTCGTCGAGCTGCGGGATCTTGATCGTCACGGTGAGGACCTGCGTCCCCGCCGAGGAATTCACGAACAGCGATTTCGAAAACGTCCCCTCCTTGCCGCGGAAATTCACGTACCCGCTGAACGTGCCCTTTGCGCCCGGCGCGATCACCCAGGGCGTCGCCGGCATCTCCGCCACCGTGCAGCCGCACGTCGGACGGATCTGCTCGATTGTCACCGGCTGCTTCGACGTATTCGTGACGGTGAAGTCGAAATCCGCGGCCCCGTCGCTCGGCTTCACCGGGATCGTCTTTTCGGCGGCATCCCAGACCAGCGGATTCGCCGCGGCGGCGGCGGCATCCTGCGCGGCCGCTGACACCCCGCCCAAACTCCCGGACAGAATCATTGCGACCGCGGTCGCGCCAACGATGGCTCCAACCCGCCCCGCTTGCATCACCCGCCGGAAGCACCGGCGTCCCGCGTCGCTAATCCTGGAAGGCATCGAGCATGGCTCTAGCTTTCAGCTCGGTTTCCGCAAACTCCTTTTCCGGCGTGGAACCGGCCACGATGCCCGCCCCGGCATAGACCCGGGCGCGATTTCCCTCCACCACGGCCGAGCGGATCCCGACGAAAAATTCGCCGCCGCCGCGCGCATTCAGCCAGCCGAGCGTGCCGGCGTAGAGCCCGCGGGAAAACCCCTCCAGCTCGCGAATCCGCCGCAGCGCCGGCTCGCGGGGCAGACCGCCGACGGCCGGCGTGGGATGAAGCGCGGCGACGACATCGAGCACGCGCACGGATTCCGAAAGCTTTGCCCGAATCGGAGTCTGCAGATGCTGGACGTTCGCGAGCCGCCGAATCTGCGGCTGGGCCGGGAACTCGGGTTGCAGACCGAGCGGGGCGAGCCGGGAGACGATATCATCGAGGACCGCGCGCTGCTCGCGCAGGTCCTTTTCGCTGCGCAACAGCGCCGAGGCGAGTCCTGCGTCCTCGCTCGCGGTGGCGCCCCGGCGGATCGATCCGGCGAGCGCCTCCGTTTCGAGCACGCCGTGACTCACGCGGACCAGCCGTTCGGGCGTCGCGCCGATGAAGCTCCGGCCGCGTCCGGCCGTGAAGGAGAAGGAGTAGCAGTCGGGATATCGCTGCCGGAGCCGGTTCAGCATCTGCAGCGGGTGCAGCGGCCGGTCCGCCGTGACGTCGACCGCGCGCGCGAGGACGACCTTTCGCAGTTCGCCTCCGGCGATCAACTCGAGCCCACGCGCCACCGCCCCGCGATAGTCACCCACCTCGTGAAACTGCCAGCTTGCCGCGGTGGCCGCACCGCCAGGCTCGCGTCGCGCCGTCCCGTTCGTCTCGGCGAATTCAAATTTTCGAAATTTCGCATGCGCCCGCCAGATCCGCTCCACCAATGGCTCGAGCGCGCCGTCCGGGGGCACGAGCAGGTTCGCCACGGCTGTCGTCGTGCTCCCCGCGAGCGCCACCTGCCAGTTCGGCACAAAGGCGTACGCGGCGGCGAACGGCTCCTCCGCGGGAACCTGATCCTCGAACGCAAACGCCGCGAAAAAATGGGGCCCGCCGAATGGCGCCGACACGTCGCCCACGGCGATCGTGTGATCAAGCGTGTCATCGATCCACCGTTGGACGTCCGCAAAACGCTGCGCCCCCTCAGCGGCAAAGCCGGTCGCCACCTCGGCGCCGGCAATGGCGCTGTCGATCCCCGGCCGCTCGGTATAGAAGTGCGGCTCGCCGGGCTCGAAGATCGATTCCAGCACCGCCAGCGGATCGAGCGCATCGACGGCCAGCGAGATGCTGACGAGCTGCGCATGCTGCTTTCGCTTCGCGGCTGCCTGGCACTGCTGGAGAAAGCCGCGGAGCGCATCGGGTGACGCATTGTTGGCGGGGTGCAGCGGCAGGATGGTCATCGCGGAAGAAGGCGAAGAGTAGGAGTCAGGAGCCAGGAGAGCATGGCCGCCGATCTGACCCCAGCGTCCATTCTGTCCATGACGTCGATTGATGCCGAATGCGGATTCGTGTGAGCGCGGTGGCTCACTTCGGGATTCAAGTCTTCGGCGGCTTGGGCTTGGTGGCCGGCGCGGGACTCCTGGCTGGCTGGCCCTCCGGTTTCGGCGGTTCGGGGCGCGGGAACAGAACGAGCCCCGGAGCGACCTTCGCGCCGTTGAGCGCGGCGCCCCAGACCAGTTCGTCGCGCCAGGCCGCCCGCGGCGCATATCCCAGCACGCCGTGGATTTTCTCGGCCGCCGCCGGCGTGACGTGCCGGATGAGTGTGACCGCGAGCCGGAGCGCCTCCGCCATGGTGGCGAGGGACGTCTGGAGGAGAACCTGGTCCTTCGGTTCCGTCGACTTGCCGAGCTTCCAGGGCGCGCGCTTCTCGACGTACGCGTTCGTCTCCGTGAGGAACGCCATCGCCCGCTCCAGGGCGGTGTGGAACTGAAAGCCCTCGCACAGCGTGATGAACTCGTCGCGGGTCTTCGCCCACAGTTCCTGGAGGGAACGTTCAAGGTCCTCCGCCGGCCCGGCGGCGGGAAGGACTCCACCCGCGAACCGCGTGGTCATGTTGAGCGTGCGGTTGACGAGATTGCCGAGATTGTTCGCCAGTTCGCTGTTGTAGCGGACGAGGAACTGCTCGCGCGTGAAGTCGCTGTCCTGCCCGACGTTCATCTCGCGGATCAGGAAATATCGGAAGGCGTCCGCGCCGAATTCCGAGACCAGGTCGAGCGGATTCAGGGCGTTGCCCGTGCTCTTGGACATCTTCGCTCCGCTCTGCAGCCACCAGCCGTGCGCGATGATCCCGTGTGGCAGCGGGATGCCCGCAGCATGCAGCATGATCGGCCAGTAAACCGCGTGCGGGGGCACCAGGATGTCCTTGCCGATGACGTGATACGTGGCGGGCCAGACGCCCGGCTTGTCGGCCACGGCTGAATAGTAGTTCAGCAGCGCGTCGAACCAGACGTAGGTCACATAACCGTCGTCGAACGGCAGCGAAATGCCCCACTCGAGCCGCTCCCGCGGACGCGAGATGCAGAGGTCATTCAACGGCTCCTTCAGGAACTCGAGGACCTGCTTTTGGCGGTAACGCGGGAAGACGAAATCCTCGTTCTTCGTCAGGAACTCGATCAGCCAGTCCTGGTAGCGCCGCAGCTTGAAAAAGTAATTGGCCTCGGTGATCTCGGTCACCTCCCCGAAGATCTCCGGCCACGACCCATCCGGCAGCCGGTCCTTCTCCTGGAGGAACTGCTCCTGGCGGGTGGAATAGAACCCGCGGTACTCGGCCTTGTAGATCTCGCCCTGGTCGAACAGCCGCTGCAGCACCTCGCGCACGACCTTCTTGTGCCGGTCCTCGGTCGTGCGGATGAAGTCGTCGTTCGAAATTTCCAGCCGCGTCAGCAGGTTCCGGAACTCGGCGCTCACCTGGTCGGCGAACTGCAACGGCGCGATCCCCAGCTTCCGGGCGCTCGCCTGCACCTTCTGGCCATGCTCGTCGGTGCCGGTCAGGAAATAGACCTGCTCGCCCATCTGGCGCCGGAACCGGGCGATGACGTCGGTCAGCACCTTCTCGTAGGCGTGACCGAGGTGCGGGGACCCGTTCACGTAGTCGATGGCGGTCGTGATGTAGAAGGACTTCATGGGCGAGCCGGCCAACAAAACCGCCCCCGGACAAAATGTCGAGGTTCCGGCGGAGGGAGCGGAGTCCCGGGAGCGAGTGTGGTGCCAGGGCGGAGCGCCCGCGTTTGCGGCGTCGGCGGCGTAGCCACTCCGCAAAACGCAACCCGCCACTCGCTCACGCTCGCAGCCACGTCCAAACCACGCTGGCGGTCCGCAAGCCCCACTCCGCGTTCCGCACTCCGAAATCCGCAATCAACTCACTCCGGCCCGCGGTGCTGCGCGTAAATCACGGCGGCTTCGGCGCGGCGCGACACGTGAAGTTTCTCGAACACCGTGCTGAGGTAATTCTTCACGGTCTTCTCGCTGAGTCCGAGCTTCACCCCGACCTCCTTGTTCGTGCAGCCCTCGGCGATCAGCGCGAGCACGCGTTTTTCCTGCGGCGAGAGGGTCGCGAATGCATCGCGGGCGCCGCCGCCGCTGCGGACGAGCTGCATCACGCGCGCGGTTGCCGCCGGATCGAGAATCGATTTTCCCGCCGCGACGTCGCGGATGGCCGCGACCAGCCCGCGGCCGTCGATCTCCTTCAGCAGGTAACCGTGCGCGCCCGCCCGGATCGCGTCGTCCACCAGCCGGTCGTCGATCACCGAGGTGAGGATCAGGATCCGCGCCTGCGGCGCATCCCGGAGAATCCGCGGGCAGCCCTCGATCCCGGAGCCGTCGGGCAGACGGATGTCGAGAAGCACGACCGCGGGTTGCAGCCGCGCCGCCTCGATCACCGCCTCGGCGACCGTCCGGGCCTCGCCGATCACGCGGACGTCGGGTTCGCCGCCCAGCAACGCGCGGAGACCGACGCGGACAACCTCGCTGTCATCGACGAGGAGGACGGTGATGGCGTTCATGCAGCGGGGTTCTGCGGGGTGGGAAACATGGCCAGGACACGCGAACCCTCCCCCGGCTGGCTGGTGACGCGCAAGCTCGCACCGAGGCGCTCCGCCCGGGCGCGCATGTTCGCGAGGCCGTGCCCGCCCTCGCGCGCGGCGGCCGGGTCGAACCCCCGGCCGTTGTCCTGGACCAGCAGGCAGACGGCCCCGTCGCCCTGGTGCATCCGGAGCGTGATCCGCGTGGCCTCGCCATGGCGCAGCGCGTTGCTGATCGCCTCGCGCGCGATCTGGAGGGCCTCGACATTCTGCTCGACGCTCAGCCGGCCGGCGGCCTCGTCGTCGACCTTGATCTCGAACTCCGCCGAGCGACCGGCGCGCAATTGCTCGAACAGGGCCGTGACGCCGCGACTGAAGCTCGCGCGCCGCAGGTTCTCGGGCGCGAGGCCGGTGATGTACGTCCGGACGTCGCGGATCGCCCCGTTCAGGCTGGTTCGAATCTCCTCCAGCCGGCGCTCGGCTCCGTCCGGATCGGTGCGCAGGAGAGGCCGGACCGTCTCCAGCGTGAGTCCGACCGCATACAGCGACTGGATGATGCCGTCGTGCAGGTCGCGACCGAGCCGGATCTTTTCGTCAACCGACTGCGCGAGCAACTGCTGCTTCAGTTGCGCGTCCTCCTCCGCCCGGCGGCGGACATCGCGCTCCCGGGAAAGCTCGGCGCTCTGGGCCGCGGAGTTTTCCGCCAGCCGCGTCAACGTATCCATTTCCTTCCGCGCCCGGACCATCGGTGGCCGCGTCTCCGACCGCGGACGAACCGCGAGCGTGGCGACGAGACCGAGCGCGAGGACGACGCCCACGAGGGCGACGGCCAGCGCCGCCCGTTGCGAGACGATCACCGCGCGCGCGGGCGGCGCCGGCACGGTCGGAACCTCCGGGGCGCCGCCGACGACCGGGGCGGTGGGCGCCACCGCGGTCCGGTGGTGCCACAACGGGGCCGCGAGCAACGCGGCCAGCGCCGCGAGCACGAGGAACAGCGCCATCCCGAGGAAACGGGCCAGTGGATTCATCCGTGACAGCGCAGCGTGCGTCAGCGGCTTCAGCCCGTCAAACCCGCGTTCCCGCGTTGCCTCCGGCGGGCGCGGACCCGACAAAAGAGACCGCCAACCGGATCGTCCCGCATGAACCTCTATTTTGCCTCCGGCAACGCGCACAAGGCCGCCGAACTACAGTCCCTCGCCGACGCGTCCGGTGTCGCCGTGAACATCGTGTCCGCGCGAGCCGTCGGCGGCATGCCGCCCGTCGTCGAGGACGCGGGAACATTCGTCGGCAACGCCCGCAAGAAGGCGCTGGCGCTGCGCGCGCAAGTCCCGGCGGACGCCTGGACCCTCGCCGACGACAGCGGGCTCTGCGTCGACGTGCTGGACGGAGGCCCCGGCGTCGAGTCGGCCTACTATGCCGGTCCGCAGGGCGATGGTGCCGCCAACCTGGCGAAACTGGTCCGGGTGCTGAAGGACGTGCCGGCGGCCCGGCGCTCGGCGCACTTCACGTGCGTGCTGCTGGTGGCGGGCCCCGCGGGCGTCGAGCACGTCTTCGAAGGCCGGTGCGACGGACGGCTGCTCGCCGAACCAAGGGGCGGGGCGGGCTTCGGCTACGATCCGCTGTTCGTCCCCACCGGCCACGAATCGAGCTTTGCCGAGCTGGGCGACGAGGTGAAGAACACGCTCAGTCACCGCGCCCGCGCCTGGCAAAAGCTGGCCGTGTGGCTGAGGGCCGGCGCTCGGTAGTGTCGGTGTCTGACTGGCGCCGGACGGAATTCGACTGTTCCTGTGGCGGCGAAGGGACTCGCCGCCCTGCCCGTCGGATTCCGGTCATGGTAGGGAGCGGAGTCCCTTCCGCGCCATGGTTCGATGCAGGGCGGGGTCGCCTGACCCCGCCGCGGCCGGGAGCGGAGTTCCAGCCCTCCCACCTGAGGCATCGCGCCGGCGATCGGCTACAGCTCTGTTTCACCTGCTCCAGCCGCGTGCGGACGAAGCCCGCCCGCCGCTACCGGATGCTGAACACCGTCTCGTCGATCATCAGCTTGTCCGGGTACCGCACGACCCCGCGCATCAGGAGGTCGCCATCAAAATGTTCGTGGCGGACGTCGGCGAGACGGACGCCCTGCTCCGGCTTCTCGGGACGAAGCCCGCTGAAGATGCTCTTGGCCTTGTCGTCGGCGAAAAGGAGCGGGGCATGGTACACGAACAGGTAGTCGAGCTGGTGCGCCCGCACGAGTTCACTGATCAGTTGGGCACCACCCTCGAAGAGCACGCCCGAAATCCGCTCCTCCGCACATTTCCGGCGAAAATCGGCGAACGGCACCCGCTGCGTCGGGGAATCGAAGGTCCAAACCGTGATCCCCATGTCCCGCAGCTTCCGGACGTAACCGAGCCCACCGTGCGGCGTGGTGACGACAATGGTCCGTTCCCGAAAGGCGTCCGTGAAGACGTCGGGCAGATTCTTGTCCACCACGGTCCGGAGCAATCCGTCGAAGACAAAGCGCCACGGCGACCATTCCGGTTCGCCGGCGCGGCGCGCGGTCAGGCGGGGATTGTCCTTCAGGATGGTCATCGCGCCGACGGCGATGCCCGGAAACAGCCGGCGCCAGCGGTGCACATCCGCCCGCGCCGACTCGTTCGTGATCCATTTCGACTCGCCGGTCCGGCAGGCAATCTTCCCGTCAAGCGTGGTCGCGGCCTTGGCGGCGATGAGCGGCGCGTTGTGGGTGATCCAGTGGTTGAAGATCAGGTTCAGATCGGCGCACTCGTCCGCGAGGACGCCGGTCACGACCTCGACACCCGCGGCGCGGAGCACCTCGAAACCGCGCCCGGCGTGGGCCGGATTGGGATCGGTCGCGCCGACCACGACGTGCTTGATCCCTGCGGCGATGATCGCGTCGGTGCACGCTCCGGTCCGCCCCTGGGTCGAACAGGGTTCGAGTGTCACGTACAGCGTCGCGCCCGGGCGCGGCGGTTTGCCCCGCGCGAGGAGCGCGAGCCGCTCGGCATGGGGCCCGCCATCGGGCGCCGTGGCCCCCTCCGCCACAATGTGCCCCTCCTCCACGATGACCGCCCCCACCATTGGATTGGGATGCGTGTTTCCCCAGACGCTTCGCGCCAATTCGAGGGCGCGGCGCATGAAATGTTCGTGTTGTTCCGCGGTGCTCATTCCGGCGAATCCGTAAGTTTCTCTTCAATCACCGAATAACCCGCGGGGCGAAGCAAAAACCCGCCCGTGGCGGGGCGGCGGTCGCAAGGGCGTCAGGCGGTGACGTACGGATTGCCGGATTTCTCGTCCCCGACGGTCGTCTTGGGTCCGTGTCCCGGAAAGACGACGGTGTTTTCCGGAAGCGTGTAGATCTGCTCCCGGATCGAACGCTCCAGTTGTTCGAAACTCCCGCCCGGCAGGTCGGTTCGCCCGACGCTGCCGTTGAAAAGAGCGTCGCCGACAATCGCGATCCCAAGCGCAGGAAAGTGGAACAGCACGTTGCCGGGACAATGCCCCGGCACATGCCGCACCTCGGCGGTGGTCCCGAGAATCGAGAGCTGCTCCCCCGGTTTCACCCACGCATCGACGTGAACCGCCTCGAGGTCGAGCGTCTCGCCCATGAACCGCTCCATGATGGACGGCTCCTCGATCAGGACGCGGTCGTCGGGGTGCGCGCGAATCCTGGCGCCGGTGGCGCGAACGACTTCGGCCGCGCCCTGCGTATGGTCCCAGTGGCCGTGCGTCAGCCACAGCTCGATCAGCCGACAACCGGATTTTTTCAGGATTGGCTCGATCTCCGACCAGATACCCCCGGGCGCATCGATGAGCAGTGCCTCGCCGCGTTCCGGCGCGGTCAGCAGGTACGCGTTGGTTTGGATCGGACCGGCCGGAAGGACGTGGACGTTCACGCCTACCAATCCACGGAGATTGCGCGGTCTCGCAAGGAGGATCGGGGATTGCGGATTGCGGATTGCGGATTGCGGAACGAGGCGGATTTTCGATTTTGGATTTTCGATTTTCGATTGGTGAGGCCAAACCAGCGGCGGAATCCACGTAGGAGCCAGGGAACGCTTGCGCACTCCGCAATCCGCAATTTAAACGCTTTCCCTTTCCAATTTCGCCGACTACTTGAGTCGGTTTCCCATGCCTACTCTCAAGTTTGCCGTTCTCGCGGGGGACTACATCGGGCCCGAGGTCATGACCGAGGCGCTGCGCGTGCTGGAGCACGTTGCCCGCCAGGAAAACCTCTCGTTGTCCTACACCAAGGCGGATGTCGGCGGCGCCGGCATCGACAACCACGGGAAGGCGCTCCCCGACGCGACGATCAAGGTCTGCGAGCAGTCGGACGCGATCCTCTTCGGCTCCGTCGGCGGCCCGAAATGGGAAAAACTGCCGCCGAAGGAGCAGCCGGAGCGCGCCGCCCTGCTGCCGCTGCGCAAGCACTTCACGCTGTTCGCCAACCTCCGGCCCGGGTTGCTCTACCGCGAACTCACCGACGCCTCGCCGCTCAAGGTCGAGCGGATCCCGGACGGCATCGACATCGTGTGCATCCGCGAACTCACCGGCGGCGTGTACTTCGGCCAGCCGAAGCAGACCACGACACTGCCCGACGGCGACATCCAGTCGGTCGACACGATGGTTTACCGGAAGAGCGAGATCGAGCGGATCACCGCCACCGCCATCACCGCCGCCCGGGCGCGCAAGAAGAAGCTCTGCTCGATCGACAAGGCCAACGTGCTCGAGACGTCGGTCCTCTGGCGAAAGACGGTCACGGACTACGTGGCGAAACATGCGCCGGACATCGAGCTGAGCCACATGTACGTCGACAACGCGGCGATGCAGCTCGCGCGCAACCCGAACCAGTTCGACGTGTTCGTGACCGAAAACATGTTCGGGGACATCCTGTCGGACGAGATGGCCGTCATCTGCGGCTCGCTCGGCATGTTGTCCTCCGCCTCGCTGGGCGCCGGGCACAACTCGCTCGGGTTGCCGTTTGGCCTGTATGAACCCGCCGGCGGCACCGCACCCGATATCGCCGGCAAGGGGATCGCCAACCCGTGCGCCCAGGTGCTGTCGGTCGCGCTGATGCTCCGGTTCAGCTTCGGACTCGAGAAGACGGCGGCTCGCATCGAGGCGGCGGTCCGGCAGGCCGTGACCTCCGGCACGAGAACCGCGGACATCGCGTTCGGCCGGCCGTCGGTCGGCACCCGCGCCATGGCCGACGCGATCATCGCCAACCTCGAGTAACCCGGTTCGTCGCGGACGCGGGCCGGCGCCCGAACCTTCCGGCGCCGGTTCAGCGGGAATTCAGCGTGCGCTGGATCGTCGTGAGGACGCTCGCGATGGTGTACGGCTTCCCGAGCACGGCGCCGACCTTCAGCGCCTCCAGTTCATCGCTGCGCAGGAGCATCTGCGGGCTGGAGAGGCCGCTCGACAGCAGCACCTTCACCTCGGGATGCATGTTGCGCAGGACCTTCGTCAGCGTGATCCCGTCGAGATACGGCATGTCGATGTCGGCGATGACCAGCCTGATCTCGGCCGGCTGCCGCGCGAACACGGACGCCGCTTCGGCACCGTCGGCGGCCATGAGCACGCGGTAGCCGTGCCGCCGCAACGCATCGGCGAGCACGCGGCGGATGCCCTCCTCATCGTCGACGACGAGAATCAACTCGTCATTGCCGCGCGGCGGCAGCGGGCTTTCGGGTTCTCCCGGAACGATCCGGGCCCCGGGTTGGGCCGGTAGAAAGATGTCGAACCGGGTGCCCTCGCCCACCCGGCTGTCGAAGGTGACCCAGCCACCGTGGCTCCGCACGATGCCGACCACGGTGGACAATCCGAGGCCCGTGCCCTGCCCCGGCTCCTTCGTGGTGAAGAACGGATCGAAGACCTTGTCGCTCAGTTCCGGCGCGATCCCGCTGCCGGTATCGGCGACGGAAAGGCGGACGTACTCGCCCGCGGCCGACGCGCCCCGGACCCGGGCCGTCGCCGCGTCGATCTCGAGGTTCTCCGCCGCAATCTTCAGCATGCCTCCCCGGGGCATGGCGTCGCGGGCGTTGATGCAGAGATTGAGGAGAATCTGATGAACCTGGGTCCCGTCGCCCCGGAGGGCCCACAGATCCGGCGCCACGTTGGTCTGGATCGCGATGCTCTTCGGGAACGTCTCGTGGATGACCCGGACCAGATCCGCGATGACCGAAGGCACGTCCACGCAGCCGCTCTGCACATCGACCCCCCGTCCGAAGATGAGGAGCTGCCGCACGAGCTCCGCGCCGCGCTTCGCGCTGACCTCGATCGTCGCGATCATCTTTTCCTGATCGGACGGCGGGAGCGCCATGCGCAGCATCGGTGCCGCCATCATGATCGGCGCGAGCAGGTTGTTCATGTCGTGCGCGATGCCGCTCGCGAGCCGCCCGACCGTGTCGAACCGCTGCGCCCGGAACAGCTCGGCTTCGAGCGCCTTCCGCTCCGACAAGTCGACGATCATGGCGACGACCAGCGGGATGGAGTCGAACGACAGCAGCTCGGTCGAGATCAGGACGGTGCGTTCCTCGCCCGACTTCCGGCGCCATTTCGCCTCGAAATTGCGGACCACATTCCGCTCGCGCAGCTCGGCCACGAGCTTCTCGCGCGCCGCCGGGTCGACCCACAGGAAAAGCTCCGCCGTGGATTTGCTCGTCAGCTCCTCGCGGGAATACCCCAGCAGGTCGCAGAGCTGCCGGTTCACGGCGATGAACCGGCCGTCGAGCGCCCCGTATCCGATCGCGACGGGCGACGAATGGAAAATCGCCGCGAAGCGCTGCTCGCTTCGCTCGCGCAGGTCGTCGGC